>NZ_CP196822.1:2115750-2418000 GCF_051912485.1 Nitrobacter sp. JJSN
ACCGGTCAGTCCGAGACTGCAGTCTGCGACATGACGGATTGTTTCCTCGCCTTGATGCTGCCCGGCGCCGGCGACGAATTGCAGGGCATCAAGAAGGGACTTGTCGAACTCGCCGACATGATCGCGGTCAACAAGGCGGACGGTGACAATATCGGGCGCGCCAACCGCGCGGCTGCGGAATATCGCAGCGCGATGAAAATTCTCAGCCCCCGTTCCGAGCACTGGTTCCCACCGGTGCTGACCTACTCTGGTCTGACCGGATCAGGCATCCCGGAGCTGTGGCAGAAGATCGTCGAACACCGCACCGCGATGAACGCCTCCGGCGAGTTTGCGCAGCGGCGCAGCCAGCAGCAGGTGAAGTGGATGTGGTCGATGTTCGAGGATCGCATGAAGGCGCGCCTGCGCGGCAATGCCGCGATCCGCGCCAAGGTGAAGGCGACCGAGGCCGCGGTCGCAGACGGCCGCGTCACGCCGGCGCTGGCGGCGGACCAGATCGCGGAGTTGCTGCGGTGACAAATTGCCCTCTCCCCTTGCGGGAGAGGGAAAACGCGCCTCAATGATAGAATTTTGATTCACCATGACGCCATCCCTCCGCATCCTCATCACCGGCTTCGGTCCTTTTCCCGGCGCACCGTTCAATCCGACCATGCCGCTGGTCGAGCGGCTCGCGAGGCTGCGTCGCCCTGCGCTGGACGGAGTCGTTATCGCAACCCACATCTTCCATGTCGCTTATGCGACGGTGGATCGCGAATTGCCGCACCTTCTTGCGGCGCATCGTCCGCACGCGCTGCTGATGTTTGGTCTCGCGACGCGCACGCCCTGGCTGCGGATCGAGACTCGCGCGCGCAATGCGTTGACGACGATCTGGCCGGATCTCGACGGCACGCGGATGCGCAAGGGATCGATCGCGGGCACGGCGGACGCGCGCACGTTCGGGCCGCATACGGTGAAATTACTGCGCGCGGCACAAGCGACCGGCATCGACGCCCGCGCCTCACGGGACGCCGGCCGCTATCTCTGCAATTACCTCTGCTGGCGTGCCATCGAGGCCACCTATCGTCCAGCGGGACCACGCCTCGCCGCATTCATTCATATTCCGCCGTTGAGGCGTGACGGTACGGCTCGCATCCCCGGCGGCATCACGCTGGAGCATCTGGCCGATGCCGGCGAGGCCATGCTACTCGAGATCGTGAAAGCGGCACGGCGGACGGATCACACGCCTAGACTCTTGTAGTTAGTTCATTGTCATGGCCGCCCCCTGCCCGGCGATGGACAGCCATGCCCGGAACGGGCATTGTGCAGCGCAGCAGCACGATATGGGACTGCGTACCGATTCCGAGATAAATCGATGACCGACTCCAGTCTAGGCGGGTGGGTGTCACAAGCCCATCAGCCGAGAGGGTTTCCCGAATTCGTCGCCCTCGTTGCTTGCATCATGGCACTCAACCCGATCGCGACCGACATGATGCTGCCGGCCATGCCGGACGTCCGCGACGCTTACGGGATCGCCAATCCCAATCACATCCAGGCCGTGATCTCGGTGTATTTGGGCGGCTTCGGCGCCGGCCAGTTCATCATGGGGCCGCTGTCGGATCGTTTCGGCCGCCGCCCGATCCTGATCGGCGGGATGCTGCTCTACAGCGCCGCGGGCCTGCTGTCGGTGATCGCGCCCTCGTTTGAAATGATGCTGCTGGCGCGTGTGCTGCAGGGCATCGGAAGCTCGGCCGCCCGCGTCATCGCCACCTCGATCGTGCGTGACTGCTACTCCGGACGGCGGATGGCGAGCGTGATGTCGCTGGCGATGATGATCTTCATTTCAGTGCCCGTCCTTGCGCCGTCGATCGGCCAGGCGATCCTGCTGTTCTCGGAGTGGCGCGGCATCTTCGTGGTGCTGACAGCCTACGGTCTGCTTGCCCTGCTGTGGTGCGCGATCCGGCTGCCGGAAACCCTCCCCGAAGCGGGACGCAAGCCGCTGACCGCCGCGAGCGTCTTCGATGCATTCCGCCAGACCGTCACCAACCGGCAGACCATCGGTTACGCGCTCGCCGCCGGCGGCATCCAGAGCGTGTTGTTCGCCTACGTGTTCTGCTCGCAACAGATCTTCACCGGGATCTACGGTCTCGGCGAATATTTTCCGCTCGCTTTCGCCGCCATCGCCATCGGCATCGCCGCCGCGGGTTTCCTGAACTCGCGCATCGTCGGCCGGTTCGGCATGCGGGTAATTTCGCACGGCGCGCTGACGGGATCGGTGGTGATCTCGATGGTGACGCTGCTCGCGGCGTGGCAGGGGTGGCTGTCGTTTCCGGTCTACATGGTGCTCGCGATCGGCACCATGTTCGCGTTCGGGCTGATGTTCTCGAACTTCACCGCGCTCGCGATGGAACCGCAGGGCCATATCGCGGGGACCGCCTCGTCGCTGTTCGGTTCGATCACCACGCTGATCGGCAGCGGCGTCGGAGCGCTGATCGGGCAGGACTTCAACGGCACCATGCTGCCGTTCGCGACCGGCGCTTTCCTTTGCACGCTGGCCGCTCTCGCCGTTGTAATCGTGGTGGAGCGCGGGCGGCTGTTCGTGCCGCATAATCCGGTGGTCCAGACGCCGCCGCATTAACCCTGTCGCCAACAATCGCCTGCGTTAGACGACGCCGCCCCGGCGTCGTTCCGGTTTTTAGCGTTACATCCTCGCCATGGACATCGATCGCCGCCGTATCCTCGGAGCTTCCGCCGCCGGCGTCGCCGGCGCGCTTGCGATGCCGTCGGACGCCGCCCGCGCAGCCCCGCTGACATCGACGCTCGGGCGCGACGCCACCCATTACGGCGTGCGGCCGAATGCACCCGACGACCAGACCCGCGCATTGCAACGCGCCATCGACGAAGCCGCGCACCTCAACGCTCCGCTCGCGCTGCCGCCCGGCGTCTACCGTACCGGACCGCTGCGGCTCACCAAGGGCTCGCAGCTCATCGGCGTGCGCGGCGCGACCGCGCTGGTCTTCAGCGGCGGCGCCTCGCTGCTGACGGCCGAAGGCGCCGATCACATCGGGCTGAGCAATCTCACGCTTGACGGCGGCGGCATCCCCCTGCCCGAGCGGCGCGGCCTTGTCCATTGCCTTGGCGGACGCGATCTGCGGATTCTGGATTGCGAAATCACCGGCAGCGGCCGCAACGGCATCTGGCTCGAAAATGTCGCGGGAGAGATCAGCGGCAACGTCATCGTGCAAACCGCGACCACTGCCATTGTCTCTTTCGACGCGCTCGGGCTGACGGTCGTGCGCAACACCATTCTGGACGCCAGCGACAACGGCATCGAGATCCTGCGCACCGCGATCGGCGATGACGGCTCGATCGTCACCGGCAACCGCATCGAACATATCAAAGCCGGCCCCGGCGGCTCGGGCCAGCACGGCAACGCCATCAATGCCTACCGTGCCGGCAATGTTATCGTCAGCGGCAACCGCATTAGCGACTGCGATTACTCCGCCGTGCGCGGCAACTCGGCCTCGAACATCCAGATCACCGGCAACAGCGTCAGCGGCGTGCGCGAGGTGGCGCTTTATTCCGAATTCGCCTTCGAGGGCGTAGTGATCGCCAACAACACCGTGGACGGCGCGGCGGTCGGCGTCTCCGTCTGCAACTTCAACGAGGGCGGCCGGCTCGCGGTCGTGCAGGGCAACATCATCCGCAATCTCCTGCCGAAGCGTCCGATCGGCACCGCACCCGACGACGATGCCGGCATCGGCATCTATGTGGAGGCCGATACATCCGTCACCGGCAACGTCATCGAGAACGCGCCGTCGTTTGGCATCATGGCCGGCTGGGGCAAGTATCTCCGCGATGTTGCGATCACAGGCAACGTGATCCGCAAAAGCTTCATCGGCATCGGCGTTTCGGTTGTCGACGGCGCAGGCACGGCGCTGGTCAACACCAACGTGATTTCGGATACGCCGCGCGGCGCGGTGGTCGGCCTCGACCACGCCAAGCCGGTGACGCCGGATCTCGTCGCCAATGGTGCTGCGAAATACGCGCAGGTTGCGATCAGCGCCAACGTGGTGCGCTGAAACAGGACCATCCTTCTCGAACGTGGCGCGGCGGCCCCACGCTACAGCGCGTTGTACTGCAGCATCGGATAGCGTTCCTGGAAAGTAGTATGGGGATCGGGCACGATCCCGCTTGCCAACTCGTCGCTCGATGCCGTTTCTCCGATCGGCGCATCGTCGTTCGCCTCGACCAACGTATCCTCCGGCGATGACACGATCGACGCCAGCGCAGCATGCACAGCCGCGGTTCCCAGCAGCCGGGCCGGCGATTGCCCGGCCTCATCCTGCATCGCTGGAGGGGCCTCTGCAGGCTGATCGAGTGTTGACCCGTCCATCGCGCGATCGTCCGACCTCGCCTCGCGCCGTGCCAGCGCTCGCCAGGTTTCGACAGCGGTCTTCGCCTCTAGTAGGTTTTCCATGAAGGCGCGCTCGGTATGGTAGCGTCGCCACCGGCCGCTTTCATAAAGCTCGATGAGATGATCGAGCCGCTGTTCGGCGATCCTGCACCAGCGATCAAGAATGTCCTGGGCGTAGTCCTGAAAGTGCTTTCGGGCGAGCCCGGCGTCGTATCGTTGAGTCATGGGACAGTCCGCAAGGAGGAGAACGGACGCAGACGCAACGAACGAATCATTCAGTGTGCTTGCTGGATATTCTGTGGAAAACTTCGGCGAAGTCCAGCGCTTTGCGGCACAAATATGACGCCGCTCGTAGGGAATTCCACTGATGCGGTTATGCCGGCGATACGACAGTCGAAATGGGATCACTGAAAATGAAAGACCCGCCCGGGGGGACAACCGGGCGGGTCAAGCCATATGGGCGCTGGGGTGGATGGGCGCTCGCGCCTAATATAGCCCCAGGGAGTTTTTGGGCTCCCACATTACTTCTGTCGTCGAGCCTCCGAAAAACGTTCAAGGCGGTCTTTAATTTTTTTAACGATCTGGAAAGATTGATTATTTCGCTGAAGGATCGGCCGCAGGCGGCTCCATGCTCGCCGGCGCGGGCTGCGGTTCGCTCGCAGGTGCTGCCTCGCCGGCAGTTGCAGCGGCGGCATCGGATGTGGTGGCATTAGATGAGGCGGCGGCCGACGCCGGATTGGACACGGCCATGACCGGCACAGTTTCGTCCGCGGCTGCGGAGACGGCGCCCTCCGGCACAGCCTGCACGGCGCCATACGCGTCCGCCTCACCTGCCCCGAACAGATCGTCACGGCCAAGCGCACCGAGATCGCGCGCACTTGTCGTCAGGATAGCGCGGACGTCGGCAGGCTTCAGGGCCGGGTTGCGCTCCAGGATCAGTGCCACGAGACCGCTGACATAGGCTGCTGAGAACGAGGTTCCCGACGTCATCTGATATTTGCCGCTTGGCGCGGGAAGGAAGATATCGGCGCCGGGCGCCGCGACTGCGATATGGCCCCCGCGATTGGAAGCCGCAAACAAACGGTCATCCACATCGGTCGCGCTGACAGCGATCACATCGGCATCGGCTGCCGGATAGAGCGGCGGCGATTTTGGGCCGGCATTGCCGCTCGCGGCCACCATGACGATGCCCTTCGCCGCGGCGGCGACAACGCCGCGCGAGACCAGCGCATCCTTCGGGCCGGCAAAACTCATGTTGATAATCTGCGCACCATGAGTTGCCGCGTAGTCCAGACTGCTGAGGATCGTGAACGAGGAGCTCTCGGCCGTCCCCTGCGTGACGCCGAAGGCGCGGATCGCGAGAATTTTGGCCGACGGTGCGCTCCCCATCAGCCGCGCATGAGCGACGATCGCGCCGGCGATACCGGTGCCGTGCACGTGTGGTCCATCCCTCGAATCGAGTGCATCGAAACTCCCGGCTATCGAGCCGGCCAGTTCCGGATGACCGGTGTCGATTGCGGAATCGATCACCGCGACGACGATGCCTTTGCCATGCACCAGCGTATGCGCTTCCGGCAGCCGCAGTTTTGCCAGCGCATATTGCGCGGGGTCGCCTTCGGCGACCGCACTCGTCGTTTTCTGGTCCTGCAGAACGTAACGGAAATTCGGCTGCGACGAACGCACAGCGACATCAGCGCGAAGTTCGGCCTGGATTTGCCCGACCGGGCGGCGGCCGACGATGCGGAACAGACTGACGGTGCTGCCGGTCAGCGGAAAATTCTGCGAGGCGATGCGTTCGAGCCCGTGGCGCCGCGCTAGCGCGGCGAGTTGGGCATCCGGCATCGCGGCGGTTTCGGCGACGACCTCGCCGGGGAGATAGTTACGCGTCGCACTCGATTGCCCCGCATTGTTGCGGGGGCCATTGTTCTGATCCTGCGGCGGCGGGCCATTGCCTCCGAGGTCGGCAACGAACGGACGGCCGTTGCATTCGCCGCTCATTGCACCCTCACCGCGCGCGCAAACCGGATAGGTGTTGGGCGCGTAGCGAATATAGGACATGCCTGACGCGGTGACGGCAGTGACCGGCTTCCGCGGTTTCGGTTCGCGATCAACCGTCTTGCGGCGCGGAGAACGCGATCGCCGGCTGTCCACCGGATCGTCATCGCGCTCGATGACGCGATAAGGGGCTTCGATTACGCCGAGCGGCAGTCCATAGCCCAACCCGCCATAACCCAACCCGATGCCGCGATGGCCCCAGCCCGGCCGGTAACCGCCGTGCATTCCGCCGCGCCCGGCCATCCCCGTCATGCCGCCACGCGTTGCCGTCGTGGGCCCGCCCCCCTGCATGCGCGTGGAGCTTTGCGCGTGAGCCGATGGGACGAAGTCCACAAGCCAGCACAGAGCCGTCAAGGCGGCGAGCACGGCGCTCCATTTCGTTATGCTCGTCATGCGCTGACGCATCGCGCGATCCTCCATCGTGGCCGCTAAAACCACGCCCCGCCTGCTACTGAGCCGGAACCGCGAGATTGACGATCTTCTCGCTCTGAAGCCTGCTTATGAGGTCGCCAGAGTCTTTGGTCGCCTGGCCATCGAAGCGCAACTCGAACAGGCCGTTTCGGGACACCGAAACAATCGTCGCCTGATAGGCGTCAAGGAACGCACTGATGTCGGACATGCGCGCGTCCGGCGCGAACCGCACCAACGCTTGTGGTCCCGATTCCGTGGTCAGTCCGCGGGTCACCGGCGTATTCGGCGCACGATGAGACGCCGTCTGAAACGAGTGGCCGCCGTCGTCCTTCGCCAGCATCGCAGCGATCACGCCGGCCTGAAGCACGACGACCAGCGCGCCGACCGCGCCGGCCGCGGCCAACGTGCGCGGCGACAACGCGGCAAAGAATTGCGAAATCCGCACCGAAAGGCCGCGCGACATCGCGACGCTTCGTTCCGGTTCGGCGTCAATCGCGGCGAACAGCTTTTGCATCGCTCGCGCGGATGGCGCGCCGAGGTTTTCATTGAGCGAAATGGTTTCGGCGTATTCGTCCTGGATCACCGCATACTGCCTCGCGAGCCCCGAATCGTGTGCAAGTGCCTCCTCGACCCGGTGCGCGTCGCGCGCGCTCAGCGTTCCGGCTGCGTGCCACGGCAGCAGCGCCTCGATATCTCCGGGCGCAACCTCTGCTTCTGCGATCTTCTTGTTCGCCGCCATCATGGCCAACCTCGTTCTATGCCGGCTGCCTTGAGCAGACCGGCCAGCTTCTTGCGCGCATAAAACAGCCGCGTCTTCACCGTGTTCTCAGGGATCCCCACAATCTCGGCGACCTCGTCCAGCGATTTCTCGTGGTAATAGACGAGATCGACGATTTCCCGGTGCTCCGTCGAAAGCTGCTTCAGACACTTACGCAACGCGTTACCCGTATCCTTCTTCTGTACCGTCACCTCGGGATCGTCGGATGAATCCTCGATCGCATTGGCGGCCTCATCGTCCAGTTCGGCATCCTTCCTGCGGCGAAGCGCCGACAGGGCCTTGAAACGCGTGATTGCCAGCAGCCAGGTGGAGACGGCGGATCGGCCTTCGAACTTGCCGGCCTGACGCCACACATCGAGAAAGACCTCACTGATAAGATCTTCCGCAACCTGTTCGTTCCGCACGAGCCTCAGTCCAAAACGAAAGACCCTGACGTGATGGCGCCCGTACAGCACCTGCATGGCGAGGCGGTCGCCTTGAGCGATCCGGGCGATCAGAGCCTCATCCGATGCCGCCTGTGCCGCACTCACTGGCCGTCTCGCAGAATTTGTCGGGGTTGCAGGACTGAAGGTTCGACTGACAAGGCAAAATCTTCTCAAATTGCAGGCATATGCCATCAGGTTGTGCCTGAATCGGCGGAAAGGGCAAGCCACCCCGGAATGCCCTGAAAGAGTATCATGATACAAGGTCGGCCCAAGGCGGGTCGCGAGCCTCCACTCTGCCCCAGCATGCCAAAATTCCCGTGAAGAAAGAACCCGTTAACGATGCCGCAGGCCATGCGCCCCGGCCAAAAGATACCAAACCTAAAGGCTTTTCCCCGTAGATTCCCCACCAAGCTACATCATCGACGGGCCGCTTCTGATCTACGCTTATACCCGTACCGTTCCGATCGCGATTCGGATCCCAGGCGAACAGAATGTCGCTGCGTAGGATGAGGGAACTCTAGGATAGAGCCATGGCTTCCAAATCGGCCGTCCCCTCGGCCAACCTGCTCGACGAACTTCAGACCGTTCTCGTCCATGGCACCGTCGCGCGGCGGGTCGAAACGCTGCGGCGGGTTACTGACCTGTTCCTGAATAACGCGGTCGATTATTCCGACGAACAGATCACGGTCTTTGACGACGTGTTCAATTGCCTGATCCAGCACATCGAGAGCTCGGCGAAAGCACTGCTTTCCAGACGCCTCGCCCCTGTTGCAAAGGCTCCGCCGCAGATCATTCACGCACTGGCCTTCGACGATCTGATCGAAGTCGCCGCGCCTGTGCTGTCCCTGTCCGAACGGCTCGGAGACGACGCGCTGGTCGAGAACGCCCGCAGCAAGAGCCAGGCGCATCTGCTGGCGATTTCGACGCGGAAGGTCTTGAGCGGCGCGGTCACCGACGTTCTGGTGGCACGAGGCAACGACGAGGTCGTCAAAAGCACCGTTAACAATCCGGGCGCCGAATTCTCCGAGCAGGGCTTCACGCGGCTGGTTGCACGCGCCGAGGCCGACGACGACATCGCAACCTGCGTCGGGATGCGGCCGTCGATCCCACGGCATCACTATCTGAAGCTGATTGCGAAGGCCTCCGCCGCAGTGCAGGCGCGTCTCGCGGCCGCCAATCCACATCGGACGAACGATATTTCGGCCGTGGTCAGCGAAGTGGCACAACGGGCGCGTTCGGCGCCGGGAGCCATCAGCAAGGAGACGACCATCGCGCACGGACTGGTCAGGTCGCTGTACGAAGATGGACGGCTCGACGAACATGAGGTCGCTTCGTTTGCGGGCGCCGGAAAGTTCGACGAAACCAACGCAGCCATAGCCTGCCTCGCCAATGTCTCGGTCGAAGTCGCCGAGAAAATGATGATCGAATCCCAAACTGAAGGCGTGCTCATTCTGGCCAAGGTGGGCGGCCTGTCCTGGGCTACCGTCAGAGCCATCATCAACATGCGCAAGGACCTCGCGGACATCGATGTGACGGATATCGATGCTGCGGAGAAGACCTATGAACGTCTGCGCCCGTCCACGGCGCAGCAGGTGCTGCGCTTTCATCGGATGCAACAATCGGCCGCAACGGACGCCGAGTAGCTCTGGACGTCCGCAGGGTGCCGGACGAAGAGTCCGTAATCCGGCCCTACGCACGATAGCCCGCCTCATTTCGGTATATTTGCCGTGGTTTCGCCGCGGTCGTCGAAAAATTCCCTTTTTTTGCCCCGGTGTGGCCACGCCCAACGGTTCTTTTGTTAACCGAGGCCGGACAAACGGGGAGATTGCCATGAGCATCAGGGCCAGCGGGCGCTCGGCGTTGATCATCGCAGTAGGACTTTGGTTGGGGTTCGCGGGGCCAATGCGCGTGACCGACAGCGCGGCGGAACCGGCCGCTTTGACCACCCATACCGAAAATGCCGGAGCACCGGTCAAGCTCGGCAAAATTTCCAAGCATCGATCGCACAATCGGCACGCACGGAAGTCAGCCAAACCGGAATCGAAAACCGATACGAAAGCCAACGAGACAGCCCACGATAACAAGACGGCCTCTGAGACTCAGGACAACGACAAGAAGATGCCGCTGCCGCCGACGGTCGCCAATGCCAACGCCAAAGCCGAGATGCCCGGCACCGCCGAAGATTTGCCCAACACCGAAGCGAGTGCGCTCACCAGCAGCGCCGGCCAGATGCTGTCCGGTAATCAGGGCGATTCAGCGCTGCGAGCAGACACCGCATCCTCGACGGCTACCGCGGATATCGTTTCTCCCGACGAACTCAACGAAATCGACCGCGCCCTAACCGACGACAGGCCGGCCGCACAACACCTCGCACTGGCTTCCATCGACATTGCGCCGTCCGCGAGCAACGCCGATACCACCGGTCAGGTGGCGACGAACGACAGCGCCGCCTGGAACCATACCTCTCTGATCGGCAAGATATTCATCGCCTTCGGCGGTCTGCTCACGCTCGGCTCCGCCGCCCGGATGTTCATGGCATGATCTCGAGTTCATACCGGGCCTGAAATCGACTGATATTTTTCTCCCGCTGTCCCGGTCTGCCGCCCCTCGGCGGGCCGGCACTTCCTCATGGTCGCCCGAGATTGCCAAACACACGGCAGCAGCCTTGCAGCGTCCCTGGACCGCGGGCACATTGTCCGCTGCCACACACCCGTCGCGACCGGCAGCGACTTAGAGCCTTTCCGCTTCTGATTGGAATTCAGAAGGAGGGCTCCATAATTTTGATTTGAGGCGTTTTATTCACGCGAACCGGTATCCACTTCGCTCGAAAACGCTATAGCGGGATGAACCATGAGCACGTTCGAACATATCGTCGTCGAGAGTAAGAGCGCGGTCGGCATCATCAGGCTGAACCGGCCGAAAATGCTCAATGCGCTGTCGTTCGCGGTGTTCCGCGAAATCGCCGCCGCGGTGGACAATCTCGAGGCCGACGACGACATCGGGTGCATCCTGATCACCGGCAACGAAAAGGCCTTCGCCGCCGGCGCCGACATCAAGGAGATGCAGCCGAAAAGCTTCATCGACATTTTCAACGAGGACTTCAAGGCGATCGGCAGTGACCGCGTCGCTACATGCCGCAAGCCGACCATCGCAGCGGTGAGCGGCTATGCGCTTGGCGGTGGCTGCGAGCTCGCCATGATGTGCGACATCATCATTGCCTCCGACACCGCGAAATTCGGCCAGCCTGAAATCACGCTCGGCACCATTCCCGGCATCGGCGGCACCCAGCGCCTGACCCGCGCCATCGGCAAGGCCAAGGCGATGGACCTCTGCCTCACCGGGCGGATGATGGACGCCGCCGAGGCTGAACGCTCCGGCCTCGTCAGCCGTGTCGTTCCCGTCGACAAGTTGATGGATGAAGCGATGGCTGCGGCGGAAAAAATCGCCTCGATGTCACGCCCCGCCGCCGAAATGGCCAGGAGCGCCGTCAATCGCGCCTTCGAGACGACGCTGTCGGAGGGCATAAACGTCGAGCGCGACCTGTTCCGTTCGACCTTCGCGCTGGAAGATCGCGCCGAAGGCATGGCGGCGTTCGTCGAGAAGCGCAAACCAAACAACAAGAACCGATAGATCAGCGCTGGCGACAAGACGCGTCGCCTCATACAGCGTCATGCCCGCGCTCGTCGCGGGCATCCACGTCTTGACACCCGGCGGCATGAAAGGCGTGGAGGGCCGGGACGAAGCCCGGCCGTTTATTTCTCGCCGCTTCGCCTCAGCGCGGCATTCAGCAACATGCGGTAGAGCCTATCTGAAAACCTGTTCGGACAATCCACCCCCATGCGCGCCAGTGCCGGCTGATCCGAGACTGCGGCGGGACGCAGACCGTCGATTGCCAGCGAGAGCAACGCCACAGGCGAGTGCGATGCGTCGCGCAGCACTTCAAGCGCCGGGATCAGCCGCTGCTCGACCTCGGTGAAATCGCTGCCGAATGGGAACGGCGGCAGCAGCCCAGCCGACAGCGCGGGCTTCAGCGCAGTCTTGATCCGGTCAGCAAAATTCTCGCGATGGACGGCGGGTATCTCATGGTTCTTCGGCAGCTTTCCGGCGTCCATGGCCTGCCGCATCAGCTCGCCCTGGAAACGCGAGTCCGCGACGTTGAGCATCGCCGCGATCACCTCGGCATCGGACTTGCCGCGCAGGTCCGCCACGCCATACTCGGTGACGACAATATCGCGCAGGTGGCGCGGGATGGTGGTGTGTCCATAGGACCAGCGGATATTGGATACCAGGCCGCCCTTCTCGCGTCGCGTTGATTCCAGAGTCAGGATCGAGCGCGCGCCTTCGAGCGCAAAAGCCTGCGCCACAAAATTGTATTGCCCGCCGACGCCGCTCACCACCTGCCCGTTGTCGAGGCCGTCGGAGATCGCAGCCCCCATCAAGGTCGCCATCATAGCGTTGTTGACAAAACGCGCATCGACGCGGGCGCGACACTTGGCGGCCTCGTTACCGTAAAGTTCATTGGTGAAGGACACCGCCGTCATCTGGATGCGGGCGCGCTGCTCGAGTGTCATCTCGCGCAAGGCGCGGTAGAACGATTGCGGACCCAGAAAGAACGCGCCGTGCAAAACAGCGCCATCGACCTCGCGCCTGAGCACGCCGGCCTCGATCAGCCCGAGAAACGCCTCGAACACCATTTCGCTGACGCCATAAAGACCGGTCGCGAACGGCGCGGTTTCCGCCATTTCGCTGCCCGGCGCGAGCCGCGCTGTGATCTCGCGAAACCGTGCGTTGTCGCGGTGACGCAGAATCAGGCTTTGCGCCAGCGCGTCGCCGACCTGACCGATGCCGATCTGAAGAGTGCCGCCGTCCTTGATCAACCCCGCCGCGTGCAGGCCGATGGCGTATTTGGTGTCCGACACCGGCTCGGAGGGCGGAGCGAACAGCGGAAAGTCGGTGTCGGGGCTGTCGAGGATTGCGCTGAACTCGCTGGCTGGAAGATCGCCGGCGCCGGGCATGAACGGCAATTGCGAATTGACCTGTCCTACCAGTTTGAACGACGCGCGGCCCGCAGCGCGAGCGCGCAGAAGGTCGAGCGTGGTGTCGGTGTTGCTGCTCAGACTGTAACGCGTCTCGCCGTTGACCACACGCTTGGCCACAAGCTGGGTGATGACATTAAGGCCGCGGTCGAGGATATAGGACGCGGCATGGGTATAGTTGGCGGCGATGTAGTGCTGCTGGGCATAGGCGTTGTGCAGCCACTTGCCCGCCAGGAAGAAGAACTCGGTGACCTTGACGTTCGGCGGCAGCGCGCCCTTATGCAAAGCGGCGGCGTAATCGAGGTCCGGCCAGCCGCCGAACAGACGGTCGATCACCGGCGCGATGAAACGCTTTTCCAACTCGTTCGACGGCCGCGGCTTCTCGAGCGTCAGCGCGGAGAAGAAGGTCAAGTCGAGGCTGCGATCGGCGGCGGCCCGCCGATAAATCGCATTGATGATGTGATTGGCCTTGCCGAGCCCGAGCGGCAATCCCACCACCAGACGAGGACCGACATCGCGGATGATGTCGTCGGCGATGGCGACGGGGTCGGTAAAAATCTTCGGCATCAGCAAATGGTCCACATGTCGATCAAATTCGGCGCATCTTCCCGTCTCCCACGTTGCAGCCTTTGCCACAACGATCTGATGTCATTTCATTCAATCCCGTGACAATACCAGCCGGTCGCGACGGCGCGCTCTCACGCCTTTTGCTTCCAGACCAGCGACAATAGCGCTGCCGTGCGCCGTGTCCTGCGCCTCGATCACCAGCTCCACCTCGGTCATGTTGGCTGACAGCGCGCTGAACAGACGCTGATGCTGCACCTCGACGATATTGCCGCGGAGCTCGGCGATGATGCACGCAAGTTCAGCGAGCGCGCCCGGCTTGTCGGAGATCTCCACCACAAGATCAATCAGCCGGCCGTCGCGCACCAAGCCTCGCATCAGCACATTGGCGAGCGTGCGCGTGTCGATGTTGCCGCCGGACACGATCAAGCCGACCTTGCGTCCCACAAACCGCCCGGGGTCGCTCATCAAGGCCGCGAGCGCCGCCGCGCCCGCACCTTCCGTCACGGTCTTCTCGATCTCCAGCATCTGGATGACGGCCTTCTCGATCAAGCGCTCCGCTACCGTCATCACCTCGATGCCATACGCGCGCAGGATCGCCAGCGGCAGCGCGCCGACATCGCGGACCGCAATGCCCTCGGCGATGGTCGCGCCGCCGACCGAAATCGGATGCCCAGCGAGATGCTGAGCCACGGCGGCGTAGGACTCCACTTCGACGCCGATCACCTCGACCGCTGACGCATGGTTCGCTGCCGCGATCGCGCAACCCGCTACCAGCCCCCCGCCACCGACGGGCGTCAGCAGACAGTCGAGCGCAGGCTGATCTTCCAGCATCTCAAGCGCCACCGTGCCCTGCCCCGCGATAACGGCCGGATCGTTGTAGGGGTGGACAAAGACGAGATTCTCATCCGCGGCCAGTTGCCGGGCAAAGGCGGCGGCTTCCGCCAGCGTTTCGCCCTCAAGCCGTACCCGCGCCCCGAGCTGCCTGGTTCGCGACACCTTCACGAAAGGCGTCGATTTCGGCATCACGATCGTGGCGGCGATGCCGAGGTTATGAGAGTGATAGGCGACGCCCTGTGCGTGGTTGCCCGCAGACATGGCGATGACGCCCCGCCGCGCCTCCTCAGGTGACAGCGTGAGTAACTTGTTGGCGGCCCCGCGCTCCTTGAAGGAGGCGACAAACTGCTGATTTTCCAGCTTGAGCCAGACCTCGGCGCCGGTGATATCGGACAGCGTCCGCGAATGAACCAGGGGCGTGCGGATCACCCGGCCGGCGAGTCGGGCCGCGGCCGCCCGCAGGTCCGCCACTCCGATAGATTTGCCGTGTTCTGCATCGCTCATACTGGTCCCCTGTGAATGGTCCGACTGCGGGTTATCTCACCGCCGCGAGACATACGAAATAAGTACCGGACGCGCCCTCATTTTCCGACATGAGGCGGACGATGATGAAAAAATGGCGCTCCGAGCCACGTTCGTACAGACCGCCGACGGTATCGCCGCCGATCGCAACCCTGATTTCCCGCAAAAAGCATACCGGCGCATTAATATTTGCCATCCGCCGACAGCAACTGACAGCGTCGGAAAAGCCACCACGTCGTACGGGCCGGATCGCGCGGCGCGTGACAGTGGAGCCCGACCCGTCCATGATTTACACGCTTAATGCAAGGAGCTGTCATGTCCGCCATTGATCCCTTGACCGCTGCGGGTGTCGTATTGGCCACTGCGGCGACCGATGCCGTCTATGTGATGTTCACCTCGGCCGTGGTGGCACGACGGCGCGTGCCGGCGGCGACCTGGAGCAGCGTCTGGTACCTGCTCTCGTCCTTCGCGGTGATCAGCTATACCGAGAACTGGGTCTATGTGGCTTTCGCCGCGGTCGGCTCCTGGCTCGGCGCGTTCGCGACCATCACCTTCCTGCATCGCCCGCCCGGCGGGCCACCGGTCGGCGCGTCGGTGGAGTGAAGGGGCCGATCAATTGTCGGTTTTTTCTCGACGTCATTCCGGGGGCGCGCGTCGAAGACGCGAACCCGGAATCCAGTAGTCAATGAAGCACTCAATGAAAATCCCGCGAGCGCGGCAGGATACGCACATTGCGCGGATGACGAATTCGTTGCGCCGGATTGTCGGGATGATCGCGGCGGTCATCATTGAGCGGTTCGGCCGGTGCAGCCGGCGACGGCAGCGGATGCCTGGACACGAGCGCGTCGTTCGCCAGATGCATCAGCTCAGTGGAGCGATCGGTCAGCTTGCTTGCGACAAGATGCACGACCTGCTCCGGGCTGCTCTGGATAGTGCCCTCTACCTCGATCAGCCGAGCGCCCATCACCTCCTTGCGGTAGCGCTCCATGACCTTCGGCCACACCACGACATTAGCGATACCGGTCTCGTCTTCCAGCGTCATGAAGACGACACCCTTGGCACTGCCCGGCCGCTGCCGCACCAGCACCACACCCGCGCATTTGACACGGCGTTTGTCATTGGCATGGCAAACCTCGGAGCAACTCACCACGCGCTCGCGAGTGAACATCGCGCGCAGGAATTCCATCGGGTGCCCCTTCAGCGACAACCGGATGGTCTGGTAGTCGGCAACCACCTGCTCCGGCAGCGGCATCACGGGCAGCGGCGCGGCATGTTCGTCCGGGAGCTCGCGAGCGGTGGCGCTTTCGAACAATGGCAGCGGCACGTCGTCCGGCAGGCGGCGTACCGCCCACAGCGCCGCGCGGCGGTCGAGCCCGAGCGAGCGAAAGGCATCGGCATCGGCCAGCAGGATCAGCGCGCGCTTCGGCAGTTTCGTGACACGGGCAAAATCCTCAATGGAGGTGAAAGAGCGGTGCCGCCGCGCGACGACGATCCGCTCGCCCCAGTCGTCTAATTCGTCATTCCGGGGCGCGATCTCGGAATCCATAATCACTGTCGGGAGTATGGATTCCGGGTCTGCGCCAAGAGGCGCATTCCGGAATGACGGTTGAAAAGTTAGTGCGGAGAGAGGGAGTGCGCCATGCCCTATCGCAGCGTCACGACGCCGAATCTTGTCTCGTTTCAAATACTCCTCATCCTTATCAATCCACTTGAATCCGTCGATCTGGCGAAAGCCGAGCCGCACCGCGTGATGCGCACCCGCACGCTCTTCCAGCGTGTTCTGGGAATCGCTGAACGACACATCGATCGGACGCACCTCGACGCCGTTCTTGCGGGCATCGCCGACGATCTGCGCCGGCGCGTAAAAACCCATCGGCTGCGAATTCAACAACCCGCAGCAAAATGCGTCGGGATGGAAATGCTTCAACCATGACGAGACATAGACAAGCTGTGCAAAGCTCGCCGCGTGGCTTTCGGGGAAACCGTAGGAGCCGAACCCCTTGATCTGCTCGAAACAGTTTTTCGCGAACACCGGATCGTAGCCGCGCGCGATCATGCTGTTGACCATCTTCTCCTGAAAGGTTCCAATGGTTCCCACGTTGCGGAACGTCGCCATGGCACGACGCAGGCCGTTGGCCTCCTCAGAGGTGAATTTCGCGGCCTCGATGGCGATCCGCATCGCCTGCTCCTGAAACAACGGCACGCCGAGCGTCTTGTGCAGCACGTTGCGCAGTTCATTTTTGTCGCCGCCCTTGGGATAGGGATAGTCGATATCCTCCGGCTTCATGGCTCGCCGCTTCAGATAGGGGTGCACCATATCGCCCTGGATCGGCCCGGGACGGACGATAGCGACTTCGATGACGAGATCGTAAAACGTGCGCGGCTTCAGCCGCGGCAGCATATTCATCTGTGCCCGGCTTTCGACCTGGAACACGCCGAGGGATTCCCCTCGCTGCAACATTTGATAGACTTCGTCGTCGTCCCTCGACTTGATGTCCGCCAGTTCGTAGCGCTTGCCCTTGTGCTCTGCGATGAGGTCAAAGCATTTCCGGATGCAGGTGAGCATGCCCAACGCGAGCACGTCGACCTTCATCATCCGCATGGCGTCGACGTCGTCCTTATCCCACTCGATAAAGGTGCGGTCGTCCATCGCGGCATTGCCGATCGGCACATAGGTGTCGAGGCGATCCTGGGTCAGCACATAACCGCCGACATGCTGTGACAGATGGCGCGGAAAGCCGATCAGCTCGGTGGCAAGTTCGACGGCGCGGCGCACCATGGGATTCTGCGGATCGAACCCCGCCTGCCTGATCTGCATGTCGCTGACATCATTGCCCCAGCTTCCCCACACCGTATCGGCAAGCGCCGCCGTGACATCCTCGGTCAGACCCAGCGCCTTGCCGACGTCGCGAATGGCGCTTCGCGGCCGATAGTGAATGACGGTGGCGATGATCGCGGCGCGATGACGGCCGTAGCGGCGATAGACATACTGCATCACCTCCTCGCGGCGCGAATGCTCGAAATCGACGTCGATATCGGGCGGCTCCAGCCGTTCCTTGGAGATGAAGCGTTCGAACAGCAGATCGGTCTCAGCCGGATTGACCGCGGTGATGCCGAGCACATAGCACACGGCCGAATTCGCCGCCGAGCCTCGGCCCTGGCACAGGATGTTCTGGCTGCGGGCCCAGTGCACGATGTCATGCACCGTGAGAAAATAATGCGCGTATTTGAGTTCAGCGATCAGGTCGAGTTCCTTTCGCAGCACGGCGCGCAGCTTTTCGTCCGGCCCTTCCGGGAAATATTTTGAGACACCCGCCCAGGTCAGATCCTCGAGATGACGCTGCGCCGTCTTGCCAGGCGGCACCGGCTCGTCGGGATACTGATATTGAAGCTGATCGAGGGTGAATGCGATGCGCGATGCGAACGTCATCGTCTCAGAGATCGCTTCGGGGATATCACAAAATAGCCGCACCATCTCGTGTGCAGGCTTCAGGTGCCGCTCGGCGTTGGCTTCGAGTTTTCGACCCACGGCATCGATCGTGGTCTTTTCACGGATGCAGGTGAGCACATCCTGCAGGGGACGGCGCGCCGGATGGTGATACAGCACCTCGTTGATCGCAAGCAGCGGCACGCGAGCGGCGACCGCGATCCGCTGCAATCGCAGCAAACGGCGCCGGTCGTCGCCGCGATAGAGCAGGCTTGCCGCGAGCCAGACACCGCCCGCGCGACTCTGCCGCAACCGGTCCAGCACCTTCAGAACTTTCGTCGCTTCTAAGCGATGCGGCGCGGTCAGCACGAGAAGCTGTCCTTCCGAAAATTCCAGCAGGTCGTCCAGTTTCAGATGACATTCGCCTTTCTCCGCCGTCCGCTTGCCGCGCGTCAGCAATCGGCACAGCCGGCCATAGGCGTCACGGTCGCGAGGATAGACAAGGATATCCGGCGTTCCATCGATGAACACGAGCCGCGATCCAATCAGCAGTCGCGGCTTGTAACGAACCTTGGGATTTTCCAGCTCTGCATAAGCGCGCACCACGCCCGCCAGCGTGTTGCGATCAGCGATACCGATGACCGGCAGCCGCAGCTCGCTCGCCTGATGCACGTAGTCCTGCGGATGCGACCCGCCGTACAGAAACGAGAAATTGGTCGCGATGCCGATTTCGGCATAGGCCGGAATGTCGCGCGGATGCTTCATGCGAACAGTCCGTGCACGAACCATTTCGGCTGAGTGCCGATGTCCTTCTCATCGACCACTTCGCCATAGAGGCCGTCGCGATAGAGCCAGAACCGCAACCCGGTTTCGTCCTCGACGCGAAAGTAATCCCGCGTCTGCCTCGTCTCCTGCGTTCGCCACCACTCCATCGCGATCCGTTCGGGACCTTCGGCCCGCACCACCGTATGGGTGGCGCGCCGCCAGGTGAAATGATGTGGCGGCTTGTCGGGCACCTCAGCCATCGTCACCTCGATCGGTTCCGGCCGTGCAAACATGCGCAACGGCCGCAGCGGTGGCTCGCCCTCGGTACGAGCAGACCATTCGGCGAGCATCGCCGCCACAAGATGCTGCTGCGCCGGCAATGAGAGCACCGCGCGTTCGGGAATATGGGTATCCTGCGGCAGGTGCACGACGACGCGATGACTGCCGATGCGGGCGGCAATGCGGTCGATCAGCGCCGCCACCTCGTCATTGTCCCGGACATGCGTGTCGAGGTCGCGCTGCTCCTGCACCACGGACTCGGTTCGTACGGCGGACAGCCGCACCAGATCGAAGCCGAAGCCGGGATCGAGCGGATCGGCCAGCGCATCGAGCCGTTCGCGAAACAGCCGGTCGACAATCTCGCCGCGCGTGACCGGACGACCAGCCTCGACAGCGATGACGCGCACCGCGCCGTCGGTGCGGAAAAAACTCGATTCCAGCCGCCGCGCGCCCTTGCCCTGTTTTTCCATTGCGGCGATGAGTGTTCGCGCGAGGCTCGCCAGCGTCATCGCGATCACGCCGTCAGTGGCGATTGGCTCGGCGAACCGCTTCTCGACGATAAAATCCGGCGGCGGCTTGCGTGGGCTGATCGGCGCATCGCCCTGCCCCAGCGCCTGCTCCAGAAGTGCGATGAAAGCCGCGCCGAAACGCGCGGCGATCTCGTGGCGGCCGCGCGCGGCGACATCTCCGATGGTTTTCAGCCCGGCGCGGCGCAGCCCGCGCGTGATCGCATCATCTGCGCTGAGCGTGAACACGGGCAGCGACGCGACGGCCTCTAGCTCCTCGCCGGGCGCAACAATCCGGCCATGGGCATGGCGCGTCAGCGCCCGCGCGCAGGCCGGTGTGCCGGCAATCGCCGCGCTGACAGCAAAGCCTTGCCGCGTCAGCGCGCCGCACAGCGCGTTCATCAGCGCGGCCTCGCCGCCAAACAAATGCGCGCAGCCGGTGATGTCGAGCAGCAGACCGTGCGGCTGATCGAGCGCTACCAGCGGCGTGAAGCGGTCGCACCAGTCGGCGATGCCGTTCAGGGTTTTTGCATCCGCCGCGTCGTCGGCATCAAACACGTCGAGGTCGGGACAGATCGCGCGAGCATTGGTCAGCGGCAAGCCAACCGTGAGGCCGAAGCGCGCAGCCGCGTCATCCAGCGCGGAGATGACTAGCGCGTTGTTTTGTTTGACAACGACGATGCGAGGCGACTTTCCCTTTGTCTTTGCCGCGCCAGATTGTGAGTCACATGCTTCAGCCAACTCGCCGAAGCGGAACGACTTGCGTCGGATACGATCGGTCGGTAGTCGCGGCAGCCACAGGCTGAGGATGCGTCTCCGAGCCATGGAACGGGACGTCACGGAAGAGGCACTCATCACACTTCCACTCCATGATCCATTGGCCGGTCTGGCCATGACGATTACGGACAAGCCGTGTTTCGAGTACGGGGGCGCCCCATGCCTGCCATGCCGCGCCTGGCGGCGAGCGCGCCGGGCGCACGATCCACCGTGTCTCCGCCGTCGAAGGCAGCGGGTTTGCCGCCACCCGCAGCAGCAGCCCGGTGACGCCGGAGGCGCGCGCCGCCAGCGTCAGCCTGCGGCTGGCGACGAGATCGAGCAGACGCGTCTCGCCCCAGATTTCCATCACCACAGCGCCAAGCGCATCGCAGGCCAGCGCATCGGCCGCTGTCCGCAACGCGCTCTCCACATCCGGTGCATGGACCGTTACCAAAAGCCAAGGATCGAGACCGAGCTCGCGCCATCCGCGCATCGACAGCGCACCGGTTTCTCGCGCGACAAAATCCTGCCGCACCCAGAGCAGCGGCCGATCCTTGCCGACACGCTGCGCGAGGCCTGCGATGAACCCTGTCGCCGCCGCGCTGTGCCGCCCCTCCGCGAACACCTCATGCACGGCGCCGCGCGCAAGCCCGCCCTGTAGCACCCCATCCGCCTCGCCATGACCGAGCGCCGCCCGGCCCGGCATTCCGACGCCGTGATCGGTCTCGATCCGCGCGATGCGGTCACGCAGGCGCGCAAGCCTCCCTGCGCTGCTTCCGGGTTCAGCCATGATCAAAAATCCGTTCGTGACATCAGAACCCAGACATCAGAACCAATGACAAGCCTGAATGTTCACTATATGTTCTAATAGATGCCGACACTAGCCAAGAGTCAACCGGGACTTTCCGGCGAGGTTTTCGCCGAGATCACAAACCTCGTTTTTGTTTTGAAATCAAAGAATTGGACAGCAATGGAGCTGCAACGCAAGCTGGAAATCCTGGCCGACGCCGCAAAATACGACGCTTCCTGCGCCTCCAGCGGCACGGAGCTGCGGGACAGCCGCGACGGCAAGGGTCTGGGCTCAACCGCTCCCGGCATGGGCATCTGCCATTCCTATGCGCCGGACGGGCGCTGCATTTCACTGCTGAAGGTGCTGCTGACCAATGCCTGCAACTACGACTGCCTCTATTGCGTCAACCGTGCGTCGTCGAACGTGCCGCGCGCCCGCTTCACCATTGACGAAGTGGTCAAGCTGACCATCGACTTCTATCGCCGGAACTACATCGAGGGGCTGTTTCTCTCTTCGGGCATCATCCGCAGCGCCGATTACACCATGGAGCAGGTGGTCGCTGTCGCGCGCAAACTACGCGAGGAGCATCGCTTTCGCGGCTACATCCATCTCAAGACCATTCCCGAGGCGGATGATGCCTTGATCACGGAGGCCGGCAAATATGCCGATCGCCTCTCAATCAACATCGAGATGCCGGAGGAAGACAGTCTCGCGAAGTTCGCGCCCGAGAAGGATGTCCGCGCCATCCGCCGCACCATGGGGCGATTGCGCCTCAGGCTTGATGAAGCGAGCGAAGCCAAAAAAGCCGAAGCCACGTCGCGCACAAAAGCGCCACGATTCGCACCGGCCGGCCAGACGACGCAGATGATCGTCGGCGCCGATGCCGCATCGGATCAGACGATTCTGGGCACAAGCGCCAACCTCTACGGCTCCTATAGCCTGAAGCGCATCTATTACTCCGCCTTCAGCCCGATTCCCGATGCAAGCCGCGCCCTGCCCCTGAGCGCCCCGCCGCTGATGCGCGAGCATCGACTGTATCAGGCCGACTGGCTGATGCGTTTCTATGGTTTTGATGTCGGCGAAATCGTGGATGCCATGAACCCGATGCTGCCCCTCGACATCGATCCGAAACTCGCCTGGGCGCTGCGCCACCGCGACCGCTTTCCGCTCGACATCAACCGCGCCAGCCGGGAAGAGCTGTTGCGGGTGCCGGGTTTTTGAACCAAAGCCGTGGACCGCATTCTCTCCGCGCGACGTTACACCTCGATCCGCGCCGCCGACCTTTCGCGCCTGCACGTCCCCCGAAACAAGGCGCTACCCTTCATCGTTCTTGCCGACCATCGGCCGTCGCCAAATATCTTGGAGAGCATGACGCTGGCAGACCAATTGAAGCCGGAAGCCATGCAACTGGGGTTCGGATTTTGACCCGCCATATCATCCTCGACAGCGAAACCGATTTCGACGGTTGGCGCAGCGCCGCCCGCGCGCTCGCGCTCCACGATATCGCCCCGCGCGATGTGGTCTGGCGCGCGTCTGGCAACGAGCCGGACCTGTTCGCACCCGCCGCCGCGGTTCTGCCCGACGGACCACATGACCTCACCTTCAACGTGCCGGCGCAGTTCATCGAACTCGCGCAGACGGCGATCCTGCATCGCGATCCCGAGCGATTTGCCCTGCTCTATCGCCTGCTGTGGCGACTACGCATGAATCACGATCTGCTCGATATCGCCACCGACCCGGATGTCGTCAGGGTAACGGACATGGTCAGGGCGGTCCGTCGCGACGAACACAAGATGCACGCTTTCGTGCGGTTTCGCGAGATCGGCCGTGAACGGGACACGCATTTCGTGGCCTGGTTCGAACCTGAACATCATATCGTCGAACTCGCCGCCCCGTTCTTCATGCGGCGTTTCGCGGACATGAACTGGTCGATTCTGACGCCCTATATCTGTGCGCATTGGGACGGTCACCGGCTGTCGTTCACGCCTGGCACCGGCCGCGACGAGGCGCCGACCGAAGATCGCCTCGAAGACGTCTGGCGCAGCTATTACGCCCGCATCTTCAATCCGGCCCGCCTCAAGGTGAAGGCGATGCAGACCGAAATGCCGAAGAAATATTGGCGGAACTTGCCCGAGGCTTCGTTGATTAAATCCCTGGTCGCGAACGCGAGCCGCGCTTCGCGCGAGATGATCGCGGCCGAGGCCACAGCGCCCAGGAAACCGCAGCAGCGGGAGCAGCCGATGGCTCGCAAGTCCTCATCCCACGACAGCCTCTCAAGCCTCCGCGAAGAAGCCGCCGGATGCCGCGCCTGTCATCTCTGGAAGGATGCGACCCAGACCGTGTTTGGCGAGGGCCCGGCGCACGTACAGGTCATGCTGGTCGGCGAGCAGCCCGGCGACAAGGAAGACCTCGCGGGGAAACCGTTCGTCGGCCCGGCGGGACAGATGCTTGACCGCGCACTCAAGGAGGCCGGAATCGACCGCAAGAAGGTTTACGTTACCAATGCCGTGAAGCACTTCAAGTTCGTGCCGCGCGGCAAGATCAGGCTGCACCAGAAGCCGAACACGCCGGAAATCAGGGCGTGCCGCCAATGGTACGAGCGGGAACTTGCCACGATCAATCCGGAGCTGGTGGTGGCGATGGGCGCAACTGCGGCACAAAGCGTGTTCGGTAAGATCACGCCAATCAATAAAACCCGCGGACGGCTGATCGACATAGGCGACGGACGTAAGGCACTGGTGACGGTGCACCCGTCCTATCTGCTGCGGCTGCCGGACGAGGACGCCAGAGCCCGCGAATATGAACGCTTTATCGACGATCTGAAAACTGCCGCGACGCAACTGCACCGCGACAAGGCCGCGTAAATGACCAGACCGACCACCACCGGCGGCAAGCGCCACCGATGATAGCCTAACAAAAGCATTTAAGCCGCCAATGCCTCAGAATTGACAGCAGCCTCCGCGAGCGCCGTCAGATCCTTGTCGGTCTTGCGCTCCTGCTGAAGCGTTTCATCGATCAACTTGACGGCATCCTTCATCCCAAGCTTGACCGCCCACGCCTTCATGGTTCCGTAGCGCGCCATTTCGTAATGTTCCACTGCTTGCGCCGCCGCGAGAAGGCCCGCGTCCAGCGCCTCAGTGCCCTTGTATTCGTCCATGACCTCCTTGCCTTCATCCAGAAGGCCGAGGATGGCATCGCATGTCTTGCCCTTGGCCGGTTTGTCGAGCAGCTCGAAGACTTGTTCCAGACGTTCGATCTGGCCTTCGGTCTCGTCATGGTGTTTTTCGAAAGCCGCCCGCAATTTGTCGGATGTTGCCGCCTTCGCCATCTTGGGCAGAGCCTTGAGGATCTGCTTTTCGGCAAAGTAGATGTCCTTGAGTTGATCAAGGAACAGGTCGTGAAGATCCTTCTCTTTCGCAGCTGTCATCGTAGCCTCACGTGGTTGAAAGGGGGAATTCCCGCTTCCTAACGCGACGTGAGGAGCTATGTTCCTCGCACTACAACCGCGTGATCTCAGGCCGATAGCGTGTTCTCGACCAGCCTGATCCAGTACGAGGTGCCATAGACGATGGCGTCGTCGTTGAAGTTGTAGGCGGGATGATGCAGGTCCGCGCTGTCGCCATTGCCGACGAAAATGAAAGCGCCGGGCCGGGCTTCCAGCATGTAGGAGAAATCCTCCGCGCCCATCATCGGCGGCGTGTCGTGCACATTGTTGTCGCCGGCGATCTCCTTCGCGATCCTGATCGCGGTTTCGGTCTGCGCGGCGTGATTGACCGTGACCGGATAGCCGCGCCCGAATTTGACATCGATGCGGGTTCCAGTGATCTGCGCCACGCCCGCAGCAACCTCGCGAATCCGTGTCTCCACCAAGTCGCGCACGTCGGCCTTCAGGGTGCGGACGGTTCCGTGCAGTTCGATGGTCTGCGGCATGACGTTGCGGGTGTTGCCGGCGTGGAACTCGCATACCGAGATCACGGCGGATTCCAGCGGGTCGACGTTGCGAGACACGATCGATTGCAGGGCAACGACAAGCTGCGAGCCGGCCAGCACCGAATCGACGCAGAGATGCGGCCGCGCGGCGTGGCCGCCGCGGCCCTCGATCCTGAAATCGACAGCGTCGGTCGCCGCCATGATCGGACCCGGCCGGATGGCAAAGGAGCCGAGCCGGACGCCGGGGACGTTGTGCATGCCGTAGACCTGATCGATCCTGAAACGGTCCATCAAACCGTCCTTGAGCATCGCCGCAGCACCGGCACCGCCCTCTTCCGCTGGCTGGAAGATCACGACAGCCTCGCCAGCGAAATTCCGCGTCTCCGCCAGGTAGCGCGCGGCGCCGAGCAGCATTGCGGTGTGGCCGTCGTGGCCGCAGGCATGCATCTTGCCGGGCGTCTTCGAGGCGTAAGGCAAGTTGGTTTGCTCTTGAATCGGCAGCGCATCCATATCGGCACGCAGGCCGATTACCTTGACCGTGCCGTCGCTGGCCGGCCTCCTGCCCCTGATAACGCCGACGACACCGGTCCTGCCGAGCCCGGTCGCGATCTCGTCACAGCCAAACTCCCGCAAGCGGTCCGCCACGAACGCCGCGGTGCGGTGCACGTCGTACTGCAACTCAGGATGTTCGTGGATATTCCGGCGCCAGCCAGCGATATCGGGTTGCAGGTCGGCGACGCGGTTGACGATGGGCATGCGAGGTTCCGGGTTGGCCGAGACTGACGTTCTCTGTCTACCATGACGCGATGAACGGCCCAATATAATCGCCGCAAAAGCGCAGCCATGGCGATCGAGGATCGCCGGTAACGGCTTCGTCATCGCGCCCGACGCGCGACGAAACCCCAGACAAACCAGGTCTTTGGTGCCCTCAAAACGCGCGGGAATAAATCCGCACATTCCCCGATCAGGTCTGCATACCCAATGACGGGAATGGAGACCTCTCATGAGCCACGACCACAATCACAGCGGCGACGGCGTCAGCCGCCGCAAGGTGCTGGAATGCATGACATGGGCCGGCACGGGTGTCCTCTGGACCATTGCCGGCGGCGTACCGCGATCCCTCGGCCTTGTCGGATCGGCACAGGCCGCGGAAGCATCCGTATCCGCCCTCACCTTCCTTCAGATCAGCGACAGCCACGTCGGCTTCGACAAGGCCGCCAATCCTCACGCGCTTGCCACGCTCGAGGAGGCGATAGGCAAGATAAAAGCGCTGCCGGTGAAGCCATCCTTCATGATCCATACCGGCGATATCACGCATTTATCGAAAGCATCGGAATTCGACGATGCCGAGCGTATCATCTCCCAATCACGTCTCGACGTGCACTACGTGCCGGGCGAGCACGATTTTATCGATGAAGAAATCAAGCTGTATCGCGAGCGCTATGGACGCGGCACCAAGGGCGCGGGCTGGTATTCCTTCGACGCCAACGGCGTGCACTTTATCGGCCTCGTCAATGTCGTCGATCTCAAGGCCGGCGGTCTCGGCAATCTCGGCGCTGAGCAACTGGCGTGGCTCGCGGATGACCTAAAAGGCCGCTCGAATTCGCAGCCGATCGTGGTGTTCGCGCATATTCCGCTATGGAGCGTTTATCCGACCTGGGGCTGGGGCACCGAGGATGGCGCGCGGGCGCTCGACCTGCTCAAGGGTTTCGGTTCGGTGACTGTGCTCAACGGCCACATCCACCAGGTGATGCAGAAGGTCGAAGGCAACGTCACCTTCCACACCGCGCGCTCGACCGCCTTTCCGCAACCCGCGCCGGGCACCGCACCCTCCCCCGGGCCGATGAAGGTCGCCGACGACAAATTGCGCAGCCTGCTCGGCATCGCCAGCATCGTCTTCAAACCCGGCGAGGAGCGCCTCGCCATCATCGATACGCCGCTGCAAGGCTAAAGGACTTTGAATCATGATGTTTCTGAACTTGCGCACAGGCGCGATCCGGCTCGCCGTGGTTGCCGTGATGGCATCGCAAATGACCGTTGCCCATTGCGAGGAGATGTCGGTGATGATCGACAACTTCACCTTCGAGCCGGCGCAATTGACTGTGAAGGTCGGAACCACAGTGACGTGGACCAACCGTGACGACATTCCGCATACGGTCGTCTCGGCAGGTAAATTCCGCTCCAAGGCATTGGATACCGACGACCAATACTCGTTCACCTTCACCAGCGCCGGCGACTACAAGTATTTTTGCTCGCTGCATCCGCACATGGTGGGGATGATCCGGGTTGAGTAACGGCCAAAAGCAAGGCATCACTTCCGTGCCCGGGCAGCGGTTTCAGGCCGCCCGGGTATGCCCGGATGCGAACACCACGATGCTGTTTGGTTCATCCAGAGACGATCAGGCAACAGCGCAACGCTTTCGCGAAGCCGCGCTGCCTTATCTCGACGACATCTACACCGTCGCGCGTTATCTGCTGCGCGATCCCGCCGACGCCGAGGATGCCGTGCAGGAATGCTATCTGCGCGCGCTGAAGCACTTCGACAGCTATCGCGGGCCGGCAATGAAACCGTGGCTGCTCGCGATCCTGCGCAATGTCTGCCATGCTGAATTTGCCCGCCGCGCGAGGTCGACCTCAACGACGATCGATGACCTGCCCGAAAGCGCCGAGGCCGCCGCGCCGCTGTGGCAGGAGACACAGGACACGCCGGAAACACAGACATTGCAAAAGCGCGATGCCAATACGATCCGGCGGATGATCGCAACGCTTGCCGAACCATTCCGCGAGACGTTCGTCCTGCGCGAAATCCAGAACCTGTCCTATCGCGAGATCGCCGAGACCGTCGGTGCGCCGGTCGGCACCGTCATGTCACGACTCGCGCGGGCGCGCGCCATGCTGCGGTCGGCTTGGCTTGCGGAAGAGGAGCCACCCCAATGACCTGCGACGAAGCAGACATCCTTCTGCACGCGCTGATCGACGGCGAACTCGATGCCGGACATGCGCGCGAGGTCGAAAACCATATTGCCACCTGCGCGCGTTGCGCAGCCGCACTCAAGACCTATCGCGACATGAAGGCAGCTATTGCGACGACGGATGTGCGCTTCACTGCACCAACGCACCTGCGCCAACGGATCGAAGCGGCAATACCACAGTCGCGCGGCACCAGCCGCCGCTCGGTGCTTGCGGGTTTCGCCATGGGCTCGGCGGTCTCGGCAATGGCTGCGACCGGTATCGTCGCAATCGTGCTGCGCAGCGACGACGAGCAGCGTATCGCCTCTGAGGTCGTATCAGCGCATTTGCGATCGCTGCAGGCGGGGCATCTCACCGACGTGCTCTCGACAGACCAGCACACGGTCAAACCTTGGTTCAACGGGCGGATCGATGTATCGCCACCGGTGATCGACCTGACGGCACTCGGCTTCACGCTGATCGGTGGACGGCTCGATTATATCGATGGACGGGCCATCGGCGCGGTCGTCTATAAGCGGCGCGCGCATGTCATCAATCTCTTCGTCGCACAAACGCCGAACGCTACGCATAGCGCCGCGCGCACCGAGGATGTGCAAGGCTTCAACATCCGCCGCTGGCGTGGCCACGGTCTCAACTTCTGGGCGGTGAGCGATCTCAATGCAGACGAGCTTGCCGAATTCAGCGATAAGTTCGAGGGCGCGATGCGAACGAACGAGAAGGGTTAAAGCATGATCCCGAAAAGTGGAAACCGGTTTTCGGATAAGATCATGCTCAATCAAAGGATGCGGCTAGAGTCTGATCAACGAAGTTGAATCAGACTTTAAAGATCAGGCCGACTTGCGGACGGCGTTGTCCATCAGTGTCTTGCCGAGTGACCAGATCGCGCCGGGAACCTGATGGCTTGCGGCAATGACGCTGTCGAACGAGGTTTCGATCCACTTGCAGTCTTCATCGTTGATGATGAGCGGCGGCAGCAGCTTGATCGTATGGCTGCCGTGACCGGAGACCTGGGTGAGGATCTTGTGATCCTTGAACAACGGCACGGTGATGAGCTGGCAGAACAGGCCCTTGTTGGCAGCTTCCAGCAGATTCCACGATGCCCTCAGACGCAGGGATTTCGGCGGTCCGAACTCGATGCCGATCATCAGGCCCTTGCCGCGCACCTCCTTCAGAAGTTCGTAACCCGGCACCATGCGGGACAGCGCCTGCCGCAGTTCATCGCCGCGCCTGGCTGCGTTCTCGACCAGCTTTTCGGCCTTCATCACTTCAAGGGTCGCAATGCCGGCCGCCATCGCGAGATCGTTTTTGGCAAAGGTCGAGCCGTGCACCACGGCGCGATCCATCCGGTTGAAGACCTTGTCGAAGATGTGTTTGCGGGTCAGCACTGCGCCGATCGGCACATGGCCGCCGGACAGGGCCTTGGCCAAAAGCACCATGTCGGGTTCAACGTTCCAGTGCTCGACGGCGAGAAAACGTCCGGTACGCCCGATACCGGTCTGAACTTCATCTGCCACGAACAGCGTGCCATACTTCCGACACAGCGCAGCCGCTCCCGGCAGGAATTCATCGCTTGGTATGTTGACGCCCTTGCCCTGGATCGGCTCGACGATGAAGGCTGCGACCTGCCGCGACGACAGCGCCTGCTCCAGCGCGACCAGATCATTGAAGGGAATGACGGTACAGTCCGGAAGCAACGGCTCGAAGCCGCCGCGGAAATTCTTGTCATCGGTCAGGGACAGCGCGCCGTAAGTCAGCCCGTGATAGGCGTGATCGCAGTAAACGACGCCGGTCCGCCCCGTGGCGACACGCGCAAACTTGATCGCTGCCTCGACGCTTTCCGCGCCGGAATTCGCAAAAAAGACCTTATCAAGGTAGGGAACATGAGCGAGCAGCCGCTCGGCCAGAACGCCGGCCAGCGTCGAGACGTCCATCTGCACGAGATTGGGAAGGTCACTATCGAGGACGCTTTTCAGGGCATCCCGCAGCACGGGATGGTTCCGCCCAATCGCAAAAACGCCAAATCCGCTGAGTAGGTCAAGGTAACGGGCGCCCTCGCGATCGACCAGATATTGACCGTGACCGCTCTGGAAACCAACGTCGTAGCCAATGGTCTTGAGAACCCTGACAAGCTGTTCATTGAGGTGGCGGACATGCATCGCACTGCGCTGCGCCTGCCGTTCCACAAACACCTCGGAAACGTCTAGATTTGGATATAGCATCCGCTACATAGTTCGCTTGATGGCGGTTTCGTCAACTGAAAATCATGAATACGACAATTTGACTTTTCCACTGATCCCCAGCCCTTCTACTTAAGCACAGGCTTGAAGATATGTTTCAGCGCCCAGGACATACCATGCGTACTTTAAATTATTGCAGAATTCTCGCCACGACCGCTCTCGTCACAGCAGCTCTGGTGACAGCGGGATTCGGCCCGGCCGGAGCGGCCGATCCGACTGGCGACTGGCGTGTCGCCGACGGCGTCGCCAACATTCGCGTCGCCGAATGCAACGGCGCGATGTGGGGAGTCGTCTCCTGGGAGAAGCAGCCCGGCGGCGTCGATCAGAACAATCCGGACGTCTCGAAAAGAAGCCGGCCGACGCTGGGAATGCCAATCCTTCTGGAAATGAAAAAGAAGAAGCCCGAGAAGGAGGAGTGGGACGGCGAGGTCTATAACGCCAAGGACGGCAAACTTTACAAGTCCTCGATCAAGCTCGCATCGCCGGATCAGCTCGAGATTGAGGGCTGCGTACTCGGTTTCCTGTGCGGTGGTGAGACCTGGACCCGCGTAGCCGGCCCGATTCCAAGCAGTCCGTCCAACAGCCCCGCCAACACTTCTCCCAACGCCGCCGCCAAAGGCGCACCAAAGGCGGGCATGGCGAAGACCACGTCACCGAAGGCCCCGTCCAAGACCACCGGTCAGAAGGCAGCCACGACCACCACGACAACCGCCACCTCGCCGACTGCTGATCCCGTTGGCGATATCTGCCTACTTCCCGACATCGCGGGGGCGGCCCATGAGCGCGGGCTGAAATAGCAGCACTGCAGCAAGCGTGGTGACGAGCGACAACGCCAGCAGCTTACCCATGCTTGCCGTGCCCGGATGGCTCGACAGCCACAGGCTGCCGAACGCGGTCGCGGTGGTCAGCGCGCTGAAGAAAATCGCCCGCGTCAGGCTTGATTGCAGCAGATTCGTTCTGCCGGAACGCCACGCGGTGACATAATATATTTTGAAAGCCACGCCGACGCCGAGCAGTAACGGCAACGCGACGATGTTGGCGAAGTTGAGCGGAAGCCCGATCACGACGCAGATCTCCAGCGTCACCGCCCCCGCGACCAGCAGCGGCACCAGCGTCAGCAGCACGTCCGTGATTCGGCGCAAAGCCAGCCAGAGCAGGATGCTGATCGAGATCAGGGCCCACAGCCCCGCCTCGATAAAGGCCTTCACGATGGTGTCGCCGGATTTGAGAATCGATACCGGTCCGCCGATTGCGGTCGGCTCAGCGGCAAGCACGGCGCTGGCAAACTTGCGCAACGTCCCATTGTCGTCCGGATCCCCGCGCGGCAACGCTTCGACACGCATAAAGCCGTCGCTCTTCCAGAGCTTCGCGAAATCCGGCGGCAGAGATTTCAGACTGACAGATTCTGCTTTCAATGAACTGCGAATCTGCTCGAACATCAGCTTGAGCGGTTCGACGAACACCGCCTGAGCCTTCTCGCGCGTGGCCTCGTTCGAATCGGCCAAGCGGGTGAGATCGTCGGCCAGCCGCTTTGCGGCCGCAGCGCCCGGACCCTGACCGCTACCCGCGGCCTTGTGCAGGCTGGCGGCGGCCTCCTTCAGCGCGCCAACATTTTCCTGGTCGGACGGCGGCGGGTCGATCGAATCCGGATTAAGCGCAGGACCGAGAACCTTGGCACCCTGCGCGATCAGCTTGAGCTTCTCCGGTTGGTCAGCGGGCACAAAGCTGTCGAGCCCCCTGGTGCGTGCGACTTCAGGCACCTTGGCAAGCCGGGCCTCGACCTGCTTCGCTTCCTGCTCGGACTTGACCATCACGTTGATGCCGTTCGCGCCGGTCTCCGGATCTTTCCGCAAATCCAGATACGTCGCGATCGATTCGACTTTTGCGTTTCTCAAGTGGATCGGATTGAAATCGAACCGCAGGAAGTAGAGCGCGGGCGCCCCGAGAATGACGACCGCGAGCGTGCTGCCGACGATCGCCACGCGATGCTTTTCGAGAAAATGATCGAGCGGCGCCAGAAACGCGTAGCCAACCTGCTCGTTCTCACCAGGCGGGTTCAGAAGACGCAGCAACGCCGGAAGGACAGTGATGCTTGCGAGAAAGGCAACCAGCATGCCGACGCCGGCGATCTTGCCAAGTTCGGAAACACCCTTGTAATCCGTCGGCAGGAACGACAGGAAGCCAGCCGCAGTCGCCATAGCCGCCAACGACAGCGGGACCGCGGAGCGCTTCGCCGCGATCAGCAGCGCCGTTTCCAAATCGTTGGTCTTGAAGCGTTCGGAGCGGTAGCGGACGCTGTACTGAATGCCGAAGTCGACGCCCAGTCCGATAAACAGGACGGCGAACGCGATCGACAGCAGATTGAGCGATGTCACCATCATGAGGCCGAGGGCCGTGGTGATCGCGAGTCCGATGAACAGCGTTACAAACACTGCGAAGATGATTTTCGGCGAGCGCAGCGCCAGCCAGAGAATGACCAGCACGACCAGCGTCGTGCCGATGCCGTTGGCGACGGCGCCCTCCTGCACGGTAGCGAATTCCTCGTTGGCGATCGGAACCGGCCCGGTCAAGCGGACGCGGGCGCCGAACTTGCCGGCGATATCCAGATCGACGGCGGCTTTGCGGATCGCGTCGGTGGCATCCTTACCGGGCTCGAGCGCATTGAAATCGAGGTACGGCTTGACCTGGATTAGCGAGCGGCGGTCGGAATCGGTCAGCGGCTGGTCGCTTGCCAGCTGACGCCAGGAAAAGGTGCCGTTCCCCTTGGTCAGGACGTCCTCGACGCTCTGGGCGATCAGCGAGAACGGCCGCGCCGTGCTGTCGAGCGAGAACTGCCCCCGCTTTGAGCCCACCAGCGCCGTTTCGAGAGCACCAGTCAGCCCGCGCAAACTCGGATCGCCGGCCATGATCTCAACCAGAGGCGCAGCCTCGCTGAATTGACCGGTAACCTGCCTGACCTCGTCAGTCGGCAGGAAAAGCAGGCCATTGCGCTCAAAAAACGACCCGCCGCCGAGTTGCTGAACAGCCTCGAAATGTTCATGGTCGCTAGCGAGTCTCGCCGCCAGCATGGCGCCGGCGGCGCCGGCAAACTCCGCCGTCGGGGCTTCCACGACGGCAAGGATCAGCCTTTCCTGGTCGAACGCCTTCTCGAAAGCGATGTCGCGCTGCCGCCAATCCAGATTGGGTGAGATCAACTTATTGATATCAGTATTGATTTCGAAATTTCTCACGGTATAGAAGACCGCTCCGGCCGACAGCACGATCGCCACCAACGCAGTCGCCAAAGCAAATCGCGTGCAAGTCTTAACGATTGAAACAACAATACCTGTCAGCACATTCTTTCTTTCTGCTACCGCAATACGTAAAGGCACGGAATCTCGACCTGATTCTTCCGCCTGATCTAGTAGAATGAATTTGCCATTCGCTACCCACTTTCCGGCAAACCTTGCAAGCGAATGTCAAATTCAAATCCGCTGGAAACCTATTAGTTCTAGTGGTCCTTTGATTCTAACATTTGCAAGAACTCCCGGCGCAACGGGATGCAAATGTTAGAATCGGACCACTAGTGGTTTTGTATCCTGTTGTCTTCAGGGGCATGGAAAAGTGGCTTAAAATGTCGTCGTTTTTGATTCGGGATGATTGCCGGACGATTTGAAGCGACTTCACATAGTTCGCTTTGCGGACGACAAAGTGACGAACAAGTGAGACCGTCTGCGTCGGCCGAATTCTGTATCATAATACCGGGATGCGCGTTCCAGCACCCCCAAAGGTCTGCGGCATCGAGACATTTTGTCCTGACGCAGGGGTCCGTGTATGTCATAGCGTTGAATTCCCGGGATCGTGATCCTGAGATTAAATACCTGTGACTTTTCTTGAAGACACGTGTGATTTTAAGAAGAAACGTTCGGACCTATATGGAGTTACAGTATAATGCGTAAGGTGCAAATTGACTGACGTTCGCCCGATTGAAATTCTCCTGGCACAGCCGCGCGGATTCTGCGCGGGCGTCGTGCGCGCGATCGAGATCGTCGAGCGCGCGCTGGAGAAGTACGGTCCCCCAGTGTACGTCCGCCACGAGATCGTTCACAACAAGTACGTCGTCGAAAGCCTGAAGAACAAGGGCGCGATCTTCGTCGAGGACCTGTCCGAGGTTCCGCCAAAGGCCGTCACCGTGTTCAGCGCTCATGGCGTTGCCCGGAGCGTGGAAGAAGAGGCTGTCGCACGCGGTTTGCCCGTACTCAACGCCACCTGCCCGCTCGTCAGCAAAGTCCACAACCAGGGCAAACGCTATATGTCCAAGGGACGCACCCTGATCCTGATCGGCCACGCCGGCCATCCCGAGGTTGAGGGAACCATGGGACAGGTTCCGGGCCCCGTGCTTTTGGTCCAGGACGTTGACGACGTCGCGGCCCTGACGCTGCCCGCCGACACCCCGGTGGCCTATATCACCCAGACGACACTCAGTGTCGACGACACCAAGGACATCATTCTCGCGCTCCAGCAGCGTTTTACGGATATCCAGGGCCCTGACACACGGGATATCTGCTATGCAACACAAAACCGCCAATCTGCGGTAAGAGACCTCAGCAAGCTGGTGGATGTCATCCTGGTGGTCGGAGCAACCAATAGTTCAAACTCGAACCGCCTGCGCGAAATTGGCACTGAAGTCGGCGTTGCAAGTTATCTCATCTCCGACGGCAGCGAACTCAATGCGGAGTGGCTGAAGGACGCGAAAACCGTGGGCATCACGGCCGGCGCATCGGCGCCGGAAGTGCTTGTCGACGATGTCATCGAGGCCTTGAGACGCATGGGGCCAGTTGCTGTCTCGGTGCTGCCGGGACGAGAAGAAAACATCGAATTCCGGCTTCCGTCTGAACTGACCTCAGCCTGATCCCTTCAAATTTAAGCTGGTAACTCCAGAGAGAACACTTGTGATGGCAATACCGTTTTTTAAAGAACTGAAGATCGGCGGATATCTGATCAAGCAGAAGATGCTGGGCCGCAAGCGCTATCCACTTGTGCTGATGCTCGAGCCGCTGTTCCGCTGCAATCTCGCCTGCGCCGGATGCGGCAAGATCGACTATCCCGACGCGATCCTCAACCGTCGCATGAGCGCTCAGGAATGCTGGGACGCGGCCGAGGAATGCGGCGCGCCGATGGTTGCAATTCCAGGCGGAGAGCCGCTGATCCACAAAGAGATCGGCGAGATCGTGCGCGGCCTCGTTGCGCGCAAGAAGTTCGTCTCGCTCTGCACCAACGCGCTGCTGCTGGAGAAGAAGCTCGATCTGTTCGAGCCCTCCCCATATTTGTTCTTCTCGATCCATCTCGACGGTTTGCGCGAGCATCACGACAAGTCGGTGTGCCAGGAGGGCGTGTTCGATCGCGCCGTCTCCGCGATCAAGGCGGCGAAGGCGAAAGGCTTTACCGTCAACGTCAACGCCACAATCTTCGACAACTATCCGGCCGAAGAGATCGCAAAGTTCCTCGACTTCACGGCCGAGCTCGGCGTCGGCGTCTCGATGTCGCCGGGTTACGCCTATGAGCGCGCGCCCGATCAGGAGCACTTCCTGAACCGCACAAAGACCAAGAAGCTGTTCCGCGACGTATTCGCGCTTGGCAAGGGCAAGAAGTGGAACTTTATGCACTCCGGCTTGTTCCTCGACTTTCTCGCCGGCAATCAGGAATATGACTGCACGCCGTGGGGCATGCCCGCGCGTAACATCTTCGGCTGGCAGAAACCCTGCTACCTGCTCGGTGAGGGCTACACCAAGACCTTCAAGGAATTGATGGAGACCACCGACTGGGACAGCTACGGCACCGGCAAGTATGAGAAGTGCGCCAACTGCATGGCACATTGCGGTTACGAGCCGACCGCAGCCACTGCGGCGCTGAACAATCCGCTCAAGACAATGTGGGTGGCGCTGCGTGGTGTCCAGACCACCGGCCCGATGGCGCCCGAGATCGACCTCAGCAAGCAGCGCCCGGCGCAGTACATCTTTGCAGAGCAGGTGGAAAAGAAGCTGTCGGATATTCGCAAGGACGAGGCCGCGGCCGCCGCCGCCAAGCAGGCGGCAAAAGAGCAAAAAGCCTCCACCGCGGCCTGAGCGCGATCACTTGCACGTCTAGACAACATCGGCGCCGAAGATCATCTCCCGGCGCCGGGTTTGTTTTCAGAGACGATAACGTTTCACTTTTGACAGAAGCGCCGCATCAGAGCACTGCGAGTTCTCTCTTCGCAGAGGCGGCGCGGTTCTCTGCAAACCTGATCGACCTAAAATCCGCGACCAGCGGCGCCGTCAGATGTCCGCCGCGATGAGACTCTCGCCACCCAGCAGAAAGCCTCGGCAGCCGCGCAAGGAGCGGAGCGCCCGATTGAAATCGATTCCGGTGGACACCAGCGCGCGCAGGGTCAGCGGATTTCGTGCAAGGCCGCCAAGCACCTTCTTCAGGTCGATGTTGCCGTTCGGCTTGATGGCGCTGCGGGCAATCGCCGGCAGCGCTCGCGTCGCGGGGTCGCTGATCACGCGCAGGGCAGCAAAAGGAAGTGCCGCTTTCGTGGCATAGGCAGCCGCGATGTGGCTTTCCATGTCGACGGCCGAGGCGCCGGTCTCGGCATGAAGTACGGCCTTGCCGGCCTGCCCCACCACGACCTGCTCGACACCCGCAAGCCCGGCGCGGACCACTCTCTGGCCGCCGAGACCGGAGCCGTCGATCAGTTCCTCGCTGAGCGCAAGGCCCGCCTGCCACCGCGACTTGCCATCCACGACTTCCGTGGCGACGACGACATCTCCCGACTTCAGGGACGGATCGAGCCCGCCTGCGACTCCAAAGCTGATCACGCCCCGTACCGTGGACGGATCGAAGCCTGCGAGAAGCGTGCGCAATTGCCGGGGATTGCTGCTGCTGCAAATGACAGTCATGCCAGGGCCCGCAGCGATGCGGGCTTCCTGAACCAGACCGGTCACAATCAGTACCGGCCGCGGGTCAAAGGAATTGCCCACGGATACGTCAATCGCCGCCCCCAAATTCACATCCCGACCCCTACCGCCTTGCTGTTGGTGCTTCTCAAATTCCGATACCGCGCCAGAGCCCAGAGCGGGAAGAATTTGGAGTAGCCATGATAACGCAGGTAAAACACCCGTGGAAACCCCGTGGCCGTATAGCGCTGTTCATCCCACAGCCCTTTTTTGGTCTGTGTGTCTATTAGGTACTTCATCCCCCGGGCTACAGCCGGATTTTCGACCTCCCCCGCGGCGATCAAGGCGAGCAGGGCCCAGGCCGTTTGCGATGGCGTGGTCGGCGCCCCCTCGAATCCCCTGTAGTCGAGCCGGTAGCTCACGGCATCCTCACCCCAGCCGCCATCGGCATTCTGGATCGACACCAGCCAGTCCACCGCCTTGCGCATAGCAGGATCCTGATGATCGAGCCCGGCGGCGTTGAGCGCACAAAGCACCGACCAGGTGCCGTAGATGTAGTTCAGGCCCCAGCGACCATACCAGGACCCTTCCTTGAGCTGGGTCCGGCGCAGGTACTCAACTCCGGCCGCCATGGACGGGCTGCTGTCAACAGTCTCGCCGAGCTGCGCCAGCATCGAGACGCATCGCGCAGTGACATCCTCGGTCGGCGGATCGAGCAGCGCTGCATGGTCCGAGAACGGAATGTTATTGAGATAATATTCAAGATTGTCGGCATCGAACGCCGCAAAGCCGCCGTCCCGGCTCTGCATTCCCTCGATCCACTCACGGCCGCGCGCGATCGCCTCGTTGTACTTGTCGCTCCGGCCATTGCGGCGCGCCCGGTCCATCGCCATGACCACGACGGCGGTGTCATCGAGATCGGGATAGTGGCCGTTGGCGTACTGGAACGCCCAGCCGCCCGGCCGCACGTCCGGACGTTTCACGGCCCAGTCGCCCTTGAGGTCGAGCTCCTGCTTCGGGAGCAGCCAGTCGAGGCAATTGCCAGCGCTAACCAGCGAGTCAGGCCCGCCGACTTCGAGCAGCGCGTGACAGGCAAGCGCGGTGTCCCAGATCGGTGACACGCAGGGCTGGCAGTAGGCCTCGTCCTCGCCGATTACCAGAAGCTTGTCGATGCCGCGCCGTGTCACCGCGCGCGGCGGATGCTCGGGCGGAAACCCCAACGCATCATACATCATCACCGTATTGACCATCGGCGGAAAGATCGCGCCGAGACCATCCTCGCCGTTGAGGCGCTCCTCGACGAAGGCGATCGCCTTTTTCATAGCGCGCGCACGCAGCCGTTTGGGAAACAGCGGCTCGATCGTCCGCAAGATCCGGTCGATGCCGCTGAACAGCGCGAACCAGACCGGGCTTTGATGCGGAGCTCTCTTCGGCGTGCCGACAGTGGCCGGATCCTGAAGAAACAGTTCGCGGATGCCAATGCCACGCGGATTGCGCGCGCGCGGCTTCAGCGCGGCCAACACCATCAGCGGCACCATGGTGGTGCGCGCCCAGTAGGAAATCTTGTTGAGATGGAACGGCGACCACATCGGCAGCAGCATGATCTCGACGGGCAGAACCGGGACGCTGCGCCATGTCAGCACGCCGAAGAACGATAGCAGGAAGCGCGTGAAGACGTTCACATTCGCCGCGCCGCCGCGGGCCAGGATTGCCTCGCGCGCGCTCGCCATGTGCGGCGCGTCGATGGAATCGCCGATCATCTTCAGCGCGAAGTAGGCCTTCACGCTGGCGCTCATGTCGAATGGGCCGTCATGCACCAGCGGCCAGCCACCATGCGCACCCTGAATGCGGCGGAGGTAGACCGCGATCTTGGCTTCCAGCGCCGCATCGACCGGCTCGCCGAGATAGTGCCGCAGCAGGACGTATTCGGACGGGATGGTCGCGTCCGCCTCGAGCTCGAACACAAAATGACCGTCGGGCTGCTTGAAGTTCAGTAGCCCGCGCGTAGCGGCGCCGATGCTGCCCCCGAGAGCGGCATCGTCGATCGGCGCAGCTGTCGCGTCCACGGAGCTCATGACGGCTGATGTCTCAGATTCCACGGGTTTTCAGGACCTGATCGGCCGCACGATTCCCGGAGCGGACCGATCCCTCGATGGTTGCCGGCAACCCCGTATCAGTCCAGTCGCCGGCAAGAAACAGGTTTTTCCACTCTGTCAGGGCACCCGGACGCAAGGCGTTCTGCTCGGGCGAGGCTTCGAACGTGGCGCGGCGCTCACGCACGATCTGCCAGGCCGGCATCTCGGCGTCAATGCCGGCGACCGCGCAGATGTCCTTCCAGATCGCCCGCGCCAATTCCTCGCGCGGCATGTCCACCAACCGGTCGCCGCCGCTGATGGTGATGGAGAGGCGGTCCGGAAACGCGAACAGCCATTCGATCAGACCATTCACGACCCCGATCATCGGCGGAAGATGTGGCGGCGGAACGAAACGGAAGTGCGCGTTGACGATGGCGCGGAATTTCGTCGGCACGGTCAGACCGGGCAGCAGCGCAGCCGCAGACCGCGGCGGCACCGCCATCACGACGGCATCGTCCGGGCCGAGCGCGACGGTCTGATCGCCGAGCGTGAGCGCCGCGACCCTGCCGTTCGCCATGGTGAGCTGCCGCACTTCGTGGCCGACATCGACGCTGCCGCCTTTGGCGCGAATGTAGTCGATCGCCGGGTCGATCAGCACCGAGCTCAGCCCGTCGCGCGCGATCAGCGGCCGGCACGCCTGACCGCCCGCCAGCAACGTTTCGCGAATGATCGCGCCGGCAAGACCGGCCGCTCCGTCGGGCGGATCGATGTTGAGCGCGGCGAGCAGAAGCGGCAGCACCAGCCGCTTGTAAAGCACGCCATCGCATTTGATGGCGTCGCCGACCCGCGTGCGGGCATTGGCCCAAATCAGCGGCGCGAGCCCGAAGTAGTCGGCGGGCGAGGTGTCGGGCACCCGGCGGTTGCGGTCGAACACCCAGAACGGGACGCGTCCGTCGTTGATCTGCAGCTTCCAGCGTTTATTGACGGCAAGGTCTATAAACGAGAACTCGGCCTTCGGCGGCCCCTGCAAACCGGCCTGGGTGCCGATCGTGCGCGCATAGGCAAGGACGCTATGGTTGCCGGACAGCACCAGATGGTTGCCGTTATCGATCGTGAGATTGGTCGCACCATCGAAATAGGAGCGGCAACGCCCGCCGACCTGTTGCGCCGCCTCGTGCACGCGAACCAGATAACCGGCGTCGGCCAGACGCACACCTGCGGAAAGACCGGAAATGCCGGCACCGACGATATGAACGGTTGTTTGCATCAGATCAACGCGTAGCGGAGGACGATTGCAATCTTCGCCGCCTGGCTGAGGTGAACGGGCGAGCGCGGCAGCTGAAAACCGCGGTGCTCCAGCAGTTCCAAAATGGCGTGATAGTATCTCGACATGATACGGGGCGCGCGCACGGCGCGACGCGAGTTGCGATTCATGATCTCGTCCGCTTCGACGAAATGCGCCCGCGCCCGCTCTACCAGCGGCGCACAGACTTGCGGCAGCGCCGGGTTCAAAATCACGGCGGCCGGATCGGAGCTGCTGATGCCGGCGCGGAGCAGGCCCTCGCGCGGCAGATACAGCCGTCCGAGCGCCGCATCTTCATCGACATCGCGCAGGATATTGGTCAATTGCAGCGCGCGGCCGAGATGATGCGAAAGCAGGATGCCATCCTGCTCGGACAATCCGAACACCCGAACCGACAGCCTCCCGACCGCGCTGGCAACGCGATCGCAATATAGATCGAGCGTGGCATCATCCGGCGCGCGGATATCCGCCAGCACGTCCATCTCCATGCCGTCGATAATGGCGAGAAAATCCTCGCGGCGCAGACCAAAGTCGCGAACGGAGACGGCGTAACCGCCTAACCGTTCCGGCGCGCACCCCTGATAGAGCGCGTCGATGTCATCGCGCCATTGCTGGAGCGCGGCCCGCCGTTCCGGCCGTGGGCTGTCGGAATCGGCGATGTCGTCGACATAGCGGCAAAACGTGTAGATCTGGAACATCGCCTCGCGCTGCGCGCGCGGCAGGATGCGCATCGCCGCGTAAAACGAGCTGCTGGACGCAGTCGCTCCCGAACTCGCGTCGGCTGTCGTCTCGATCGTCATGCGCCGGCCGCCGGGGTCGACATCGGCCGCCGCCGCACCGAGCGCCGAAGCATCTCGACGGTGATGCCGGCAACGCTGTAGCCGAGCAATTGCAGGGGCTTCAGATGAACCGTCTCACTCAGGGGGTCGCGCACCTTCAGCAGCGCGACGATCCTGTCGGCGAACATCTGGATCACCGCGACTTCGAGCCCAAGCCGGATGTCCCCGATCTCCGCCGCGAGCGGCCGACCCTCGTTGAGCAGCGCTTCGGTTCGCGCCGCCAGGGCGTGCAGGCATTGCAGGAGCGCAGGCGTCGCCTTGTCGCCGCCGAGCATCTCGGCCGAAGCACCGGAAGCGGCGAGCGCATCGCGCGGCAGATACACGCGGTTGAGATTCCTGTAGTCCTTGGCGCAGTCCTGAAGATGGTTGTTGATCTGCAGACCTGCGCATAGCGCATCGGAAGCGGCCCAGGTCGACTGGCTCTCGCCATGCACGTCGAGCATGAAACGTCCGACCGGCATCGCCGAATAGCGGCAATAGTCGATCACGTCGTCCCAAGTCTCGTAGCACAGCTTGGTGGCGTCCATCCGGAACGCCTTCAGCACATCGATGGCATGGCGCGGCGGCATCGACCGTTGCGCCAGCGCATTTCGGAGGTTGACTGCTTCCGGCTGGCTATTCCCCTGCCCCAGGAGTTCGCTCTCGAACAGATCGAGCCAGGCGAGTTTGTCCTTTTCGCTGAGTTCAGCGTGATCGGCGATGTCGTCCGCGGTCCGGACGAAATTGTAGAACGCGAGAATCAGTGCCCGATGGCGCGGATGAATGATCCACGACGCGACCGGAAAATTCTCGTCGCGGTGGGTCTTTCCGGATCGGAGTTGGTTCGCGGTAGACATGGGGACTGGGCTACGCTCTGGATCGCAATTGGGTCTCCCGCCAGTTCCAAAAATATCGGGGCAGGCGGAATTGCTCGCGCACCCCATATAGGGGAAACCGCCAGCTAAACCAATGCTATCTTTCGCCTTTTAGCCATACCGATCTGCCACTGCGATAAAACCGCCAGTGACCCAGATGCTCGTTGCTTCCGCGGCGTTTACTGGCCGTGGTTCAACAGAACCTGGTTGCACGGTTTCGACAGTTTCGGACGGTGCTGCTGCAGACATGCCAGGATGGTGAAATCGCCCTGATCCATCACCTCACGGCAGAAACGGCTGACATCCCGTGCGCAGGCGCGCTGTTCCGCTTCAGTCCCGCTGTGCGGTTGCCCCTGGGCCTGCGCCATCGTTGCGGTCGAACCAAATGTCAAAAGCAGAGCGAACAACAGAAAAATTTTAGACATCGTATTCCTTCATTACACGGCAGAGAATTTGATCCTACATCGGCACAAGCCCGGACATATCCAGATGACCGATCGTCTAAACGGCGGGCGATTACGTCGCGAGTCAGATTCGAAAGGATACTAGCAGACTTAATGATTGGGTTCAGAAGTTCGCTTGAAGGGACTTGCAGAGAAAATGAAGCGAACTTATGAACCTAGGCCAACAGAATATCTGCGAATGTCAAAGGCACTGTGAAATGCGGCTAAATTTGCGGCGACGATGCATTGCCGCGGCCGATCCCACAGTTTTTCAAATAACGATATCTAACACACTGAAATATATCGACTAAAGTTCAATAAGCGAATCGACGCATGTTTTGTGTGGCAAATCCGCCGTGGCGTCCTGTCAATCGAGTCAGCTCAGATCTTGTGATGATTCATATCTGCTCATATCGACCGTACGGCAGCCATCCCACGCAGATACCCAAGAGGATCTCAGCTATGCTATCGGGCTTGAACCTCGGCGTGCCACGACAACACTAAGAGGTTGATGCAGCATGAGAGTCATTGCCCAAGCATCATTTTAATGGAAACCGGATTATGAAACTGTTTGCCTCCAGGCTGGTTCGGAAGTCGACGATTGCAGCCGGTGTTGTCGCGGGTCTCGTGTTATCCGCGACCGCAAGCTTCGCCCAGTCCTCTCCGTTTGCGGGCTTCGCCGGAAACTGGTCGGGCAAAGGCACCGTCTCGCTGTCCGATGGATCGACGGAAAACATTCGCTGCAGAGCATCCTACAAGGTGGGCGACTCTGGCATGGCCCTGAAACAGAACCTGCGTTGCGCCAGCGACAGCTACAAGTTCGATCTCTCCAGCGATGTGGTCAGCGAAGGCACCCACATTAGCGGAAACTGGAGTGAAGCTACCCGCAATCTCTTCGGCTCCGTGCGCGGTCGCGCCGGCGGGGGCGAGATCGAAGTGTTTGTCGAAGCTGCAGGTTTTGCTGCCAACCTGACGCTGCGCACCAATGGCAACAAGCAATCGGTCTGGATCACCTCAAAGGGCGAAATCAGGAACGTTTCCATCACCATGGTGCGTGGCTGACGCCACAGGAAATGCGATGACAGCGAACGGGGTACGCCGATTCATGGCTTTACGGCTGCTGATGCCGCGTCCGCCCCGCTTATTTCATTTCGCCGGCTTTGCCTCGCCACCGCCACGTAGTCGTTCTGCAAAGGTAATCAGCCACATCGCCGTCGGGCGCAGGATCAAGAAGTCCGCGACCAGGGCGGCGACCATGGCGAAGGCGCTGAGCCAGCCGAACAGGCGCAGCGACGGCAGGTCCGAGAACACCGTCACCACCAGACCGCACGCCAGCACGACGGTGGTCAGGATCAGCGCCGGCCCCATCAACACAGTCGCGCGCTCAACCGCCTCCCCAGCACTGATGCCCGGCTTGCTCTCGGATCGCAGGCGGTTGAGGAAGTGGATGGTCGCGCTGAGCCCGAGGCCAAACGAAACCGTGAGGGCCACCACGCTCGCAAACTGCAGCCCCTCCCCGAGCGCCCACAGCACCGTGCCGGACAGCACGACCGGGAAAACCCCGGGCAGGATGCAGGCAAACATTACAACGACCGAGCGGAATGCGAGCCCAATGAACACCGCGACCAGCGCAAATTCGATCGTGAGACCGTGGTTGAGCTTCTCGATCATGCTGGCGCTGTTGCGCGCGGCGATGGCCGACAGGCCGGTGACCGCAATTTCATAACCGGGATGCGCGTGTCTGACCGCGTCCATGGCGTGGTCAAGCTTTTCCACTACCGGCAGAATCTGACTCGAGTCGCGGTCGGGCACGCGACCTGACACCACAACCGCCGTCTGGTCTTCAGAGATGAAGCGGCGCACCAGATGCTTGGGAATGACGCTGACATATTCTTTGAGCGTCTCAACGTCATGGCTGCCGGCCTTTTCGGCCAGCCACCGCCGCAGCGTTTCGAGCGACCAGACATTGCCGACACCGGCCTGCTCCTCGACCAGTTTGTGAACCTCGGCGATGGTGGCAAGCGTCTGCGGCGAATACAGCGTCTCGCCCTTGGGGAATTCGATCAGGATATCGATCGGGTTGGCGCCGGTGAGTTTTGCGTCGAGACGGCCGCTGGCAGCCACCGCCTGCTGCTTGTCGGGCACCTGATCCGCGAGCCGGTAACGCGGCTCAAGATTGGCGTAAACCACTGCCAGTCCGCCGACCACCACCAGGGCAAGCAGGCTGAAGAGCCCGGGACGTCCCACCATCCGCACCGCGATCCAGGCGCAGAAACGCCGCAGGGCCTGAACGCCCGAATCCGCTGTTTTGAATTTTTCCGCGAAACGCTGTTCGTTGCGCACCAGCAGAACGCCGAACACCGGCACCAGCGACAACACGGCGAGCAGCGCGATGATCGTCGCCGCCAGGCCGGCCTCGCCGAAGCTGCGAATCAGGTCCGAGTTCGAGAACTGAAGCGCAATGAAAGAAATTCCCGCGGTCGCATGGGTCAGCACGCAGGCGGGGCCGACCACGAGGACGGCATTGCGGAACGCGGAATACTTGTCCTCGCCAGCGATCAGGCGGTCTCGCGCCGCAAACGTCAACTGCATCGAATCGGAAAAGCTGATGACCATGATGAGCGGTGTCATCACGTTGAGGAACATGTTGAGGCTGAAACCGGCCCAACCCAGCACGCCCAAAGCCAACAAAATCGCAAGCAGCGGCGGAAAGGCCGCGATGACCATGAAGGACACCTTGCGGAAGAACAGGATCGCGATCAGACAGCCGGCAAGAATGCCCGCGACGTTGTAGATAATCCCGTCGCGTTCCACCGCGTTGCGGATTTCGAGCTGCATCACCGGCACACCGGAAAGCTCTTTGGTGAGCCCGGTGCTGGCGAGATCGTCGTTCATGACCTTGCGGATCTGCCCGACGGTGGTGCTCAGCCCGCTGTTGGCGACGATCGAAGGCTCCAGCGACAGCACGACCAGCGCCAGGGTGCCGTCCTCGGACAGCAGCTTGCCGCGAATAATCTCGTTGGATTTTACGGTTTCGATGAACTTGTCGTAGTCGGTGCCTTGCGGCAGTTCAGACGGAAACAGCGCCGCCGGCAGCTTGCCGGGTTCGGGCGCCTGACGCGCCGAGAACAACGAGATCAGCCCGCGCACACCGTCGACCAGTTGCAAATCGGTGACCATATCGCGCAGCTTCTCAAGGTTGCCGCGCTCGAGCAGCGTCTTGCCCTCGACCACGACCAGCACGTCGAACTCGGTCGACGGGAAGCGCTTGGTCACTTCCTCGTACTGGCGATACTCCCTGGTGTCGGAGCGGAACAACTGACTGAGCGAATCGTCGATCTTGATACGATGGATGCCGAATACCGCGCCGATAACCATGGCGAGCAGAATGATGCAGGACAAAATCGGCGCACGCACCGCAATCAGACCGATGCGCTCAAGACCGAAGGCGATGCTGGTCGACCGGTTGAGCGAGCCGGTCAGATCGGCAGCATCGCGGTTTCGCTCAAGCATGCGCTCTCCCCGTCGTGACATCATCGTCTAGCAAATTTCCTGGAGGCTTTGGAGCGAACCCGGAAGCCGGCGGGCGGCTCGCTTTAGCCATTGACCGCACACATAAATTTCCGACGCAAAGGTGTAGCGGTTTCCCGGATAGACTACAAGCAAGGAGGAATTATGCCGCAAGGCGTTACTCAAGCCGAAGTGGTTCGATCGAGTCGCAAGGGCGGTGTGAGCGCGGCAATCCGCCCCGGGCCGCCGTGGACCTCAGCCGGGAGCCCAGAACGCGGTGGTGGCGGTCTGATCACGGCCGGTCTGCCCGGCGGGGCGCCCCTCTCCGTCGCGGTCCCCGCAGCCCTCGCCTATTCGGCAGGGACAGAGACTTCTCGCAACTTCAACGAATAATAGGACGCGTTGGTTTTACCGCGCGAGGCCGAGCGCGCGAACATAATAAGGTGATGGGCAACCAGGATCGAGCTGATGAGATATTCGATCTCGCCACGCGTCAGCCGGCGCAGCGCGAATTTCCAGAACACACGCCTGTAGTCGCCGCGTACACCGACCTTCCAGAAGATGTTGCGGAGCATGGTCAGGCCGAGCTTGATATTCCGCCACGACATCTGCTGTGACGTACGTGGCTGAATCCGCTTTGGATAGGTGTCGCGGATCTGGTGTTCGTAGCGTTGAAGAAGTTTCTCTGGCTCGTACGCGCTGCCCATGCATTCGCGCCAGGTCTCCACGACATGATCGTAAGGCAGGCGAAAATCGACATTGGAATCGCGGCCCTCGTCCTCGATCAGCCGATTCTCACGCTTCAGACGATCCCACAGCGGCGTCTTCGGCAGCGCCTGCAGGAGATTGATGGTCAGAAGCGGTATCTGCGATTGATCGATGAAGGTGAGCAGATGCTGTCCGGTTTCGGGCTTGTCGGTGTCGAGCCCGAGGATAATCCCGGACACCACCTCCATGCCATAATCATTCAGAGTCTGGATCGCTTCCATGATGGGGACCATCATGTTGTGATCCTTCTTCATCGCGTGCAGCGCTTCAGGATCGGGCGTCTCAATGCCGCAGAAGATGGTCGCGAAGAACGCCTCGCGCATTTGCGATAGAATCTCCGGACGCTTGGCGATATTCAGCGTCGCTTCGCAGGAGAAGCGCAGCACGAAACCGGTCTTCTTCTGCCATTCGATCAGGTGCGGCAAAAGGTCCAGCGCGGCCTTGCGGTTGCCGATGAAATTGTCGTCGACGAAATAGACCGAGCCGCTGATGCCGCATTCCAGCAGCTTGTCGAGTTCACGCGTGATCTGTTCGGGCGTCTTGAGTCGCGGGTTGCGTCCATAGAGGCCGGGAATGTCGCAGAATTCGCACTGATAGGGGCAGCCGCTGGAATACTGGATGCTGCCCAGGAAGTAATGCTTGATGTCAGCCAGTTCGTAGGCAGGGATCGGAAACTTGGTCATATCCAGACGGTCGGCGGTCTTCAGCAAAACCTGACCATCCGGCCGCGTTGGATCGCGCGCCAGGCGTCCGATCAATTCGTCCGTGGCATCACCGAGTTCGCCGACGTGAAGGTAGTCGAACGATGGATAATAGTCGGGACAGGCGCTGACCGACGGACCGCCGAGCGCGACCGACAGATTGAAGGTGTGGGCGCGGCGGCAGATATCGTTCATCTGCTGGCGCTGGATGTGCATGCCGCTGACGAGCACGGCTTCGGCCCATTCGAAATCCTCGTCCGTCGCGGAGCGAATATTCTCGTCGATGAAACGGACTTTCCAGCCGGCGGGCAGATAGGCCGCGATCAGGAGAAGTCCCTGCGGCGGCATAAAGGCTTGCACGCCAGCGGTCAGGGAATAGGCGTGTTCAAAGGTGCCGAACGACGACGTGTAACGGGGAAAGACGCAAAGAATGCGCCGAATACCGTACTGACCCACGCCCCTCATCGCACCTCCCCGTTGTGCAAATGCGCATCGAGCGGCAATCCCTACTAACCTTCACCGCCCGCAAAGGTTCCAGGTCGCGCGAACCAAATGCAGGGCCGAAAACCTGAGCGGCAAATTCTTCAATAATATGGCGAAGCCGCAAACCCGACTTGCTACCAGCATAAGAAGATTGTGGGTGCACTGCGCGAAAATGCGTATTTGCGCTTTTGCCCTGACTAGATGGCTGCTGAAGGCCGGCATGAGGCTTTAAGTGCGAACGATCGGCTCGATACCTGCCGCGAGTTCGAAAATCCGGCGATCCGATCCGCCGGTCGCGGCCAGCATCAAGCCCACCGGCGCCTCGCCCTCGCGATGACAGGGCAGCGAGATCGCACAGCCATCGAGGGTGTTGATCAGCGAGCAATTACGCAGCGACAGCATGTTGGCTTTCGTATAGGCCGCATCGTGGGCGAGATCGGCGATCACCGGCGGCGTGATCGCCACCGTCGGCGCGATCAGCGCATCATACGGCGCGATGCGGCGCTCGAAACCTGCGATCATCACGCGGCGGATGGCAAGCAGATCGACATAGTCGGCAGCGCTGAGGCCTTCGCCGCGCCGAATACGGCTGATGACGCGCGGGTCGTAGAGCTCGGCCTTTTTCGCGATCAGCGCGCGGTGCCAGGCCCAGCTTTCCGCAGCCGAGAACCCGCCCCCGACGTTCAGCGCCGCGACCTCGGCAAACTCCGGAACGGCAATGCGTTCGATCAGGGCGCCAGCGCCGGCCAGCTGGTCCAGCGCGTGCTCAAAGGCTCGCGCAACGACGCCGCTCAGGTCGTCCAGCATGAGCGTCGTCGGCATCGCGAGCCGCAGCCCCTTCACCGGGCGTGGCGCGACCGGCGAAATCGGCTCGCCCGCCAGTACCGCGTCCATCACCGCGCAGCAGCCGACCGAGCGGGCAATCGGCCCGTAGCTATCCAGTGTGACCGACAGCGGCACGGCGCCGTCGAGCGGAATGCGTCGCGCGGTCGGCTTGTAGCCGACGATGCCGCAATAGGCAGCCGGAATCCGGCAGGAGCCGCCAGTGTCGGTGCCGAGCGCGCCATACGCCATGCCGTCGGTGACCGACACCGCCGCGCCCGACGACGATCCGCCCGGTACGTGGCCGATGTCGCGCTGCCAGGGATTTTTCGGCGTGCCGTAATGCGGATTGATGCCAAGTCCCGAATAGGCGAATTCGGTCATGTTGGTGCGCCCGATCACCACGAAACCTGCGCGGCGCAGGCGCGCCACGACCGGAGCGTCCTTCGCTGCGGGAGGCGTATCGTCGAGCGTACGCGAACCGGCGCGCGACATCTGTCCCTTGATGTCGAACAGGTCCTTGATCGAGACCGGAATGCCGGCAAACGGCGACGGCGCGGCATTGACCTTGCGCAGTCCGTCCATGGCCTCGGCGGCGGCGACGGCGCCGTCCGCATCGACCTGGATGAACACCCGCGCGCCCTCGCCCGCTTTGTCAGCGATTTTCGCCAGGCAATCGTCGACAAGTTTGCGCGCCGTGGTACGACCCGCCGCGAGATCGGCGGCGAGTGTGGCCAGGGTCGGGTGATCGGACATGGAAAATCTCGCAGACAGAAAGATCTTACCTTAGCCGCTGTTGCGCAGGCCCGCGGAAATTCCGTTAATGGTGAGCTGGATACCGCGCAGCACCTGCTCGTCGCCACTCTGCGCGCGATGGTCTTTCAATAATTCGACCTGCACGTGATTGAGCGGATCAAGATAGGGGAAGCGGTTGCGGATCGAGCGCTCAAGCAGCGGATTGCCAGCGAGCAGCCGCTCCTGCCCCATGATGGCGAGCAGCGTATCGATGGTGAGGTACCATTCGCGGCGGATGCGCCCGAAGATAGTCTCGCGAAGCGCCGCGTCGGGCACCAGATCGGCATAGCGCGACGCGATCGCGATCGAGCTCTTCGCGAGCACCATGTCCATGTTGGAGAGCAACATGCGGAAGAACGGCCACTCGCCATAGAGCTCCTGCAGAAACCCCATGCCCTTGTCTGGATGATCCGCTATCCAGGACTCCACCGCGCTGCCGAACCCGTACCAGCCTGGCAGCATCACGCGACATTGGGCCCAACTGAACACCCAGGGGATCGCCCGGAGATCCTCGATCCGGCGCGTCTTCTTGCGCGATGCCGGCCGGCTGCCGATATTCAGTGTCGAGATTTCGTTGATGACGGTGGAGGCCCAGAAATAATCCTCGAAGCCCGGTGTCTCGTAGACGAGGTTCCGGTAGGCAGCGAAAGCGCGTGACGACAGCGACTCCATGGCGTCGAGATATTCAAGGCTTGGAGCGCTCTGCCGCGGCTGCAACAGGCTCGCCTCCAGCGTCGCGGCGGCGAGGATTTCCAGATTGTTGCGGCCGACCTCGGCGTTGGAGTATTTGCTGGAGATGATTTCGCCCTGTTCGGTGATCCTGATCTGGCCGTTCACGGCGCCGCCGGGTTGGGCGAGGATGGCATCGTAGCTTGGGCCGCCACCGCGTCCAACCGAGCCGCCACGACCGTGAAACAGGCGCAGCCGCACCTGGTGGCGCTCGAACACCTCGACGAGGCCGATCTCGGCCTTGTAAAGCTCCCATCCGGACGTGACGAAGCCGCCGTCCTTGTTGCTGTCGGAATAGCCCAGCATTACTTCCTGCAGCCCCCCGCGACTGTCCACCAGCGCTCGATATTCCGGGAGCGACAACAGCCGGTCCATGATGCCGGCGCAGGCCTGCAGATCCTCGATGGTTTCAAACAACGGCACGATGTTGATGGCGCTGTGACCGGTGGGGTCGATGAGGTCGGCTTCCTTCAGCAACAACGCGACTTCGAGGAGATCGGAAACGCCTTCTGTCATCGAAACGATGCATTGAGGGATCGCGGCAGGGCCGAACATCTCGTGCGCCTCGGCCGCGGCATGGAACATCTCGAGTTCCTCCCGTGTCTCATCGCTGTATGTGATGAACGGCGAGATCAGTGGCCGCGCGCTGCGCAATTCTCGCAGCAGCACGCCAATCCGCGCCTCCTCGTCCAGCGTCAGATAGGCCGTGCCCGGCGCGGCGGCTTCGAGTAGTTCGGCGATGGTGCGCTCGTGAACGGTGGAGTTCTGCCGCAAGTCCAGACAGGCAAGATGGAAACCGAAACAATCGACAGCGCGGCGCAGATAGCGCAGCCGCCCTCGCGCGATCACCTCCGAGTTGTTCTGGGTCAGCGAGCGGTGGAGAACATCAAGATCAGCACTGAATTCGGCAACGCTCGCATAGGGCGGAGCGTCGCCGTATCGCGGGCGCAGCGTGTCCGCCTTCAGCTTCAGCGCCGTGGCCGAAAGCCGCGCGTAAATGCCGGATACCGCTAGCCGGTAGGGCTCGCCGCGGCGATGCGGTGAGGTATCGGCCGATCGTTCGGCCAGCCCGCGCAGCTCTGGCGAAACATTTGTGAGATCGGCGGCCAGCGACAGTTCGCGACCGAGTTCGTGCAATTCATCGAGATAGTAGCGCAACACCCGCGAGGCCTGCATCCTCAGCGTGCCACGCATGACGTCCGTCGTCACAAACGGATTGCCGTCGCGGTCGCCGCCGATCCAGCTTCCGATCCGCAGGAACGACGCCATCTCGTTCGAGACGCCCACGGCGTCATCCTGCAAGCGGTCTTCCAGCACGCAGTGCAGCCGCGGCACCTCGCGCAGGAAGGTGTAGTCGTAGAACGACAGCCCATTGGCAACCTCGTCGAGCACCGTGAGCTTGGTCCGTCGCAGGAGGTTGGTGTGCCACAGCGTCAGCACGGCGCGGCGCAACTGTTCCTCGCTGACCTCATATTCGGCGGGGGTGAGCTGCATCCGCTCGCGGCGGTCGAGAAGGGCCGCGACCTCCATTTCACGGTCGATGGTGCTCTTGCGGCGAACCTCGGTCGGGTGGGCGGTCAGCACTGGGCTGACCAACGCACTGTCGAAGAAGGCCCGCAATTCGGCGCCGCTGAACCCTGCCTCCTGTGCGCAGGCGAGCGTGTCCGCCAGCCTGCCCTCGGGCGCCTCGCCCGCCAGGCTCTGGCTGCGCATCTGGCGGATGTTGTTCTGATCCTCTGCGATATTGGCGAGGTGCGAGAAATAACTGAAGGCACGGATGACAAGCACGGTCTCGTGCGGCGACATGCCGTCGAGGATAGCTTCCAGTTCGCGGCGCGCCGGCTTGTCGTCGTCGCGGTGAAAGCGGATCGAGGTCTGCCGGATGCGTTCGACAAGGTCGAATACGGCGGGCCCTTCCTGATCGCGCACGGTATCGCCGAGGATGCGCCCGAGCAGCCGGATATCGTCGCGCAGCCGCGCATCGAGCGCAGCGGCGTCAGGCTCCGGCTGGCCCGCACGAGGTAACGGCATCATCTGACGAGACATCTCTGCTCCTGAAAGTCCGGCCCCTTCAGTCGCAATTTTCTTGCTGCGACGCAAGAAACCGCGGCCAGACGGTGCACAAAAGATGAGCAGCCATGCCCGGACGAGAGGTCATGCCGTTGCTACATGGGGGCCTGGGCCATCCCCACGCCCGGGCACCAGCGGCGCGCGTCTCCAGCCAAGACTTTTCACCACGCCATGACTAGTATTTCAACACAACCGGTGCGATATTTTCCAATTCTTTGTGTAAAAGTACTGGCATCTGCATGGATTGGGACAACATTCGCTTTTTCCTGAGCGTCGCCCGAGCCCGGCAGTTCCTCGCGGCCGCGCGCCAGTTGGGGGTCGATCACGGCACCGTCAGCCGCAGGATCGGCGCGCTGGAAAGCTCGCTCGGGGTGCGTCTGTTCGATCGTCAGACCACGGGCTGCACGCTCACCGCCGCTGGCGAGCGACTTTATGAATCGGCTGAAGATGTCGAAGCGCAATTGCTCCGCGCGCAGGGCGACCTTTCACAGTCCGACGTCGAGCTCTCCGGCACGGTGCGGCTCGCTGCGCCCGACGGCTTCACCGCGCTGTTTTTGTGTCCGCGTCTCGGCAAGCTGAAGGCCAGCTATCCGTCGCTGACCATCCAGCTTGTGCCGATCTCGCGCACCTTCTCGCTGTCGAAACGCGAGGCCGACCTCGCAATCACCATCGCGCGCCCCGAGCAAGGCCGGCTCGCGGCGCGCAAGCTCGTCGACTATTCGCTGCACTTCTATGCCGCCAAGGATTATCTCGCCGCCAACGGCACGCCGCAAACGACGGCCGACCTCACACGCCACCGCCTCGTGACCTACGTGCAGGATCTCGTGTTCGCCGATCAGCTCAATTTCATGCCGGAGCTTTATGGGCCTACCTACAGCCGGCTTGAATGCTCAAGCGCAGTCGGCCAGCTCATGGCCGTGCGCAACGGCGCCGGTATCGGAATCCTGCATGATTACGCCGCACACACCCATCCGCAACTGCACATGGTGCTGCCGGATATCGTGTTCGAGCGCAGCTATTGGATGATGACTCATATCGACCTACAGAGGCTCAACCGCGTTCGTGCGATTTCCGATTTCATCATTGAGGAAGTCAGTGCGCAGCGATCGATCTTCCGACCTTAGCAGCGCCCGCCGGACCGATAGCCGATCTGCACCTGGCGCACGCGACATCGGAAGCCACCAAACGTGTCTGATGGCGATGACCCTTGTATAAATGAATACATCGCCCCAGCCGGCAGTGGCGCCGCAGCGACAGAGCGGCTATCTTCATCAAGGCCGATCAATCGCAGTCATCTCAGAGGACGACCCTGCATGTCTGGCACCCTCAGGATTCGCGTCGATACAAACAAATGCCAGGGGAACGCACGATGCAAATCGCTGGCGCCCGAACTGTTCGAACTCGACGAACTGGGCTACTCCCACGAGATCGGCGACGGCACCGTCCCGGCCGGGCTTGAGGACAAGGCGTGGCTCGCGCAGGCCAATTGCCCGGAAATCGCGATCGCGATCGTGGAAGAGTGAACTCGGATTTTAGCAGTATTTGACCGCCCGCCTGTCCGGCGTCAGACGGCGGCGATTCCCCGGAGGAATTCGATGTCCAGCCCTGCCCCTGTCACCGACTGGGTTCACGATTTTGACCATACCGACCCGACCTGGACGGAAAATCCATATCCGATCTGGGACGAACTACGCGCACAATGTCCTGTCGCTCACACCAACCGCTTTCTCGGCGTCTACCTGCCGACCACCTACGAGGCGGTGAAGGAAATTTGCTACGACACCGATCACTTCTCGTCGCGCCGCGTGGTGGTGCGCAGCGTTCGCCCGGAGCCGCCGCCGCCCGCGCCGCCCATCACATCCGACCCGCCCGAGCACAAGCGCGCCAAGCAAATCCTGCTGCCGCTATTCATGCCCGACGAGGTGAAGAAGCTGGAGCCGCGCGTGCGCGCAATCTGCAACGAATTGATCGACGGCTTCATCAACGACAAGGGCTGCGACGCCGCGGCGCGTTACACGAAATATGTTCCGATCCGCGCTGTTACCAACATGTTCGGCATCCCGGAAACGGACGGCGACCTCTTCATCAAGTGGATTCACGAGATCATGGAACTCGGCCTTCACGATGACGGCGTAGTGATGAAGGCCGTTCAGGAAATGATGGCTTATTTCACCGGCCACATCGAGGCGCGAAAGAAGCATCCGACCGACGACCTGATCTCGACATTGATCAATGCGCGAACCGAGGACGGACAGCCGCTGACGGACATGCATGTGCAGGGGGCGCTGCGATTGCTGCTGGTTGCCAGCATCGACACCACTTGGAGCGCGATCGGCTCCTCGCTCTGGCATCTCGCGAAGACGCCGGCGGACCGCGCGCGTCTCATCGCGGAGCCGGAGCTCCTTCCGACGGCGATTGAGGAGTTTCTGCGCGCCTTTTCGCCGGCATCGTCGGGGCGCGAGGTCATGAAGGAAACCACCGTGAGCGGCTGCCCGATGAAGCCGGGCAACATGGTGCTGCTGGCATTCCCGGCCGCCAATCGCGATCCGGCCGTCTTCCCCGACGCCGACAAGGTCATCATCGACCGCAAGGAAAACCGCCACGTCGCTTTTGGCGTCGGCATTCATCGCTGCGTCGGATCCCACCTCGCACGCATGGAGATGCTCGTTGCAATCGAGGAATGGCTGAAGCGTATTCCTGATTTTCGGCTCGATCCGTCCAGAGAGACGACATGGTCCGAGGGTAGCTTGCGCGGCCCGCGCCAACTCCCGCTACTGTTTGGTAAAGGTTAAGTTCACCGGCCGTGCGGCATCGTGCGCCGCGACCCCCATGAGTCAGGGAGGCCAGACATGCCCAACGAGCGTTTCCAGTTTTCCGGGTCGGACGGCCTTAAACTTGCAGCCACGCTGGATCTTCCCGACAGCGAACCGATGGCCTACGCGCTGTTCGCGCATTGCTTCACTTGCGGCAAGGACGTGCTTGCGGCAAGACGCATCGCCGCGGGACTGACGGCGCGCGGGATTGCGGTTCTGCGGTTCGACTTCACCGGCCTCGGTGCAAGCGAAGGCGAATTCGCCAACAGCACGTTTTCCTCCAATATCGCGGACCTCGTTCTGGCTGCGGATCATCTACGTCAAACCCGCAAGGCGCCGGCAATTCTGATCGGCCACAGCCTCGGCGGCGCGGCCATTCTCGCAGCCGCGGGGCAGATCCCCGAAGCCAGAGCGGTCGTGACTATCGCTGCGCCCTCCGATCCGGCTCATGTCACGCATCTGTTCGCCGATCGCATCGCGGACATCCGCGCGCAGGGCGCGGTCGAGGTCTCCCTTGCCGGCCGCCCATTCCATATCAAGCGGGAATTTCTCGACGATATCGCCGAGCACAACCTGATGGGACAGGTGGCGGAGCTGCGGAAGGCGCTGCTGATCCTGCATTCACCGACCGACGACACTGTGGGGATCGACAACGCCACCCGCATTTTCGTTGCTGCAAAACATCCGAAGAGTTTCATATCGCTCGCGGGAGCCGATCATCTGTTGAGCCAGAAGCGCGACACCGATTACGTCGCCGAGGTGATCGCCTCCTGGGCGCAACGTTACCTCGAAGCAGCGCCGATCGGCGCCGTTGAAGACACAGGCTCACGCAGTGTCGTCGTTCAGGAAACCCGCCGCGGCAAATTCCAGCAGACCGTGATCGTTGGTCCGCACCGGTTGATCGCGGACGAACCGGCCTCCGCCGGCGGCGACGATACGGGACCCGGACCTTATGATTTCCTGCTTGCCGCGCTCGGCGCCTGCACCTCGATGACCCTGCGATTGTATGCCGAGCGGAAGGCGCTGCCGCTTGACCGCGTAATCGTCACACTGCGGCACAGCAAGGTTCATGCCGAGGATTGCGCCGAATGCGAAACCAAAACCGGCATGCTCGATCAGATAGAACGCGAGATTGCTATGGAAGGAACGCTCGATCCGGAGCAGCGCCAGAAACTTATGGAAATCGCTGACAAGTGCCCGGTTCACCGGACGCTGACCTCCGAGGTTCGCATCACAACACGCGCGGTGAACCGCTGACCAGCATATCGATATCGTCGGTTTCGTCGCTTCCACTCACCCGCAGTTATCCCGCATCGGCCATTTGCTGCTGCTGTACAGCAAAAACGTTTCCCCTATAGTGATACCGCTGGGAATGGGCAGTGGGCGGCGGGGCATATGAATAGCAGAGCGAAAGCCGCGGTCAGAAAACGGCCAGGCCGGGTCCAAAGACGCAAGAACTTGCTCGACGCCGTCCACGAGGTGATATCGGAAAGTGGAATCGATGGCGCCAGCATGCGTCAGATCGCCGATCGCGCAAACGTCAGCACCGGCACCATCAACTATCACTTCGGCAACAAGCACAAGCTCATCATGGCCGCCTTGCAGGCGTCTTGTCTGCCTCCGCAGGAATGCGGCAGCTCCTCGGATTCACCGCTGGCTCAGCTCAAGGTTCTCGCCTTCAACCATATCCTTCGATCGTCGACCGATCGCTTCTGGCGCTTCTGGGTCAATTACGCGGCGGCCGGCACGCGCAACACAGAGATGCGCAAACATCAGAACCAGCGCTTCGAAGGGCAGCGGGCCATCTGGACCAAGCTGATAGAAGACGCGATCATCGCCGGGGAGCTTCCGTCATGTCCGGACGCCGAGGTGGTTTCCGAGCAGTTGCTGATCTTCGTTCATGGTCTGGTGATGCGGCAGATTTTGCAGCCGGGCGCCCAGAACCGAATACATTGCGAAAAGCTGCTGGAGAAATACTTCGAGACGCTGGAGCCCTCGCGGCGAACCTGAGCTGGGTTAGAGCGGATGAAGAAAAAGTGTGGAGCGGTTTTCCGCCCGCATCCCGCTTCTCAAAATATCGGTATCGATCACGTTCATGATTTTGGATCGATTTGATCCAAGATCATCGTGATCTAGTGCGCAGGCGAAGCCGAATCCTGCGACGATGCCGGTGCATCGACGCGAAGCGGCCCGTGTAAGCCGATCGCGGCGCCTGCGACAATTCCGGTGATTGCAACAAACGACGCCAGCGCCAGCGTCGAAACACCGGTCAGGCCCTGCCCGACCGAACATCCATAGGCCATCGCGCCGCCGCAGCCCATGAACGCCGCACCGGTGACCGAACGCAGCATGTGACGCGGCGAGTTGTACGCCTCGAGGTGAAAACGGCGCGTCACCAGCGCGGTGACGAGGCTTCCGAGCACGACGCCCGGCACCAGCGCGATGCCGAAATTCATCGTCAGGCCGGTCGACAGCATCACGTATTGCACCGTATCGGCAACTGGCGCGACGAACGTGATCGACGTGACCGGCACCGGATTGAAATCATCGGCACCGAGATAGCCGGTCGCATACCATCCGGCAGCAACGAGGAGACCGATGACAAGGCCGGCGGCAATCTGACCTGCCGAACGCCGGAAAGCCGCATGAGAAAACGCAAAGATAATCAGCGCGCCGCTGACGACCGCCCCCGCCAGCGCGCGTGCGAAGGTTCCGCCGAGGCCGAGCGTTCCCGCCAGCGTCGGCAGCGAGATGACACTCGGCGCGGATTGGCTGGCTTGCAGCACGGCGATCCGTGCCGGCGCGATCAGGCCCTTCAAGGTCATCTGCGCCGCGATGCCGAGAATAATCACCACCACCAGCGAGCGAAGATTGCCACGCCCCAGCAAAATCAGTGCGCGCGATCCGCAGCCATTCGACAGCACCATGCCATAACCGAAGATTATACCGCCCGCGAACATCAGCGGCGCCGAGAACGACGGCTGCAGATAAATCGATTTTCCAAGATCGACGAAGCCCTCACCGGCGAGCAGTTGAGTGGCGGCGACTGCAACACCCATCGCCAGTGCGTAGGTCCGGACCAATCGCCCGTCGCCCTGCCCCCAATATCCGCGCAAGCTGCTCATCAGGCAGAAACCGCTAAGAAGACCGACCACGCCGAAAGCGAGGCCGATCAGAAAGCCAGCGTAAACGGTGACGTGCGGATCGGGCGACACGAAAGGTCCTTCTCTACTTTTTGTCTTTTGTCCCGTCGGCTCCGAGTCCCGACATGTTGACGAACATATCCTGAAAGCGTTTGGCCATGTTTGGATCGAAGGTAAACCAGTTCTGCAGAATCGCTTCCGGCGAGAACTTGTCGATATTCTCCGCCATCTTCTGCTGGAGTTTCTCCATCATGGCGTTTTGCATCGGCTGCACGTCCGGAAGCCCCATAAACTGGCGGGCCTCGAGCGGCGTACAGTCGATCTCGATATTCACTTTCATGGCGCGCTCCTGAATCGACCTCGATAAGCCAGCGGGAAAACAGTATCGCCGCGAGAGCGCCTGCGGCGCAAGCAATCATGCGCCGCGCGCGAACGGGAGTTCAGCCAAACCGCTCCGCGGCAAACGGTCTCGGATCGGCCAACGGCTCCTCGCCAGTCATCATTTCTGCGAGCAAGCGGCCTGTTACCGGCCCCAGCGTTAGGCCGTGATGCTGATGTCCAAAGTCGAACCACAATCCGGCATGGCGAGCCGCCTTTCCAATCACCGGCAGCATATCGGGCATGCATGGACGCCTTCCCATCCACGGCGTCGCATCGATCGCCCCGCCCAGCGGGAATAGCTCTCGCGCCATGGGAAGCGTTCGCTCGATCTGCACGGGTGACGGCGGCGCATCGCGACGCGCGAATTCCGCGCCGGTCGTCAGGCGAATGCCGCGATTCATTGGCGCCAGCAGATAACCACGATCCGAATCGAGAACGGGATGATTGAGCACCGCGTTGCCGCGCGGCGCCAGATGCAGGTGATATCCGCGCTTGATGCCGAGAGGCATGTCGTAACCGAGCCGACGGAATACATCATCCGACCAAGGTCCCAGGGCGATCACGGCCTCCCGTCCGGCCAACACTCCATTCGGGCCATCGACACGCCATGCCGCATCGCTCCGAGTCAGCGTCCGCGCATCGGCCGCGATGAAACGGCCGCCGCGGCGCACGAACAACGCCGCATAGGCTTTCGTTAGTGCTCCCGGATCCGGAATAAAGCCCGGCGCCGGCCAGTGAATAGCGCCAGCGAACGCTCCTGACAGGTTGGGCTCGCGCGCGGCGATCGCCTTATCGTCAAGAACATCCGCTTCGACCCCATACCGACGGGCACGCTCGAAATCAGCGATGCCCTTGCCGAACGTCGCATTCGACCGGAACAGCTTGATCCATCCTGTCCGGCGCAAGAGTTGCGGCACACCGGCCTCTGCGATCAGCGCTTCATGCTCGGCGAGGCTGCGGCTAATCAGCGGCAGGGCGGCCATCGCGCTGCGGAACGCACGTTCAGGTGAGGACGCCAGGAAATACCGGACCAGCCATGGCAAAAAAGCGGGTAGATCGCGAAAACGATAATGCGCTTCCGCGGACCGATTCAGCGCATAACGCAGAATCTGCCGCAGATCGTAGGGAAACACGTAAGGGAAAACCGACGCGCATTCGATCAGGCCGGCATTGCCGTAACTCGTCTCCTCGCCCGCCCCTTCGTGCCGGTCGACAAGGATGACATTCCGCCCTCGCTTCTGGAGGTGCAGCGCGGCGGAAACGCCGACAATTCCTGCACCCAGGACCAGAACATCGGATTTGACCAGCGCCACACGGCTCTCCGAACGCAGAAAATCGTACGGCCTCGCCGAACGTTATGATTCCAACTTAAGTATTGCTGTTCGGAGGCGCAAACCGGTCGCTGCCGTGACGATTGTCCGGACCGCCAAACGATCCGGAAACTCCGCTTGCACCCGCTCGAACCTGGCGCACAGGAAAGCAGATCGCGCACAATGCGGCCATCGATGGCTTTCAGATCGGTCGCCGAAAGCTGCGATCAAGGACCGCGACGCAGCCCGGCCTCCTGTCGGTCGATATGCGCACGGGGGTTATGTCGGCCGCAGCGCTTTCGAGTCCATGTCAAAGTCCCCAATCTGCTTGTTGCGATCCGATCCTGCGTCAGCCAGGTGATCGGTTGCGATCGCCACGTAGACGGCGGGAAGTACGAACAGGGTGAACATCGTTCCAATCAACATGCCCGACACGACGACGAGACCGATCGAGAACCGGCTCGCCGCCCCCGCACCCGATGCCGTCAGTAGCGGCAGCAGGCCGGTGACCATCGCAGCGGTCGTCATCAGGATCGGGCGCAGCCTGACCCGTGCCGCCATCTCGATCGCCGCGCGCTTATCGAGGCGCTCGTTGAGCTGCAACTCGTTGGCGAATTCGACCATCAAAATGCCGTGCTTGCTGATGAGGCCGATCAGCGTCAGCAGGCCCACCTGGGTATAGATGTTGATGGTCGCAACGCCGAAGAACAGCGGGATCAGGGCACCCGAGATCGCCATCGGAACGCTGATCATGATAACGAGCGGATCGCGAAGACTTTCGAACTGCGCCGCCAGCACCAGGTAGATGATGATGAGCGCGAAGCCGAAAGCCATCGCGAGCTGATTGCCTTCCGTTACATATTGTCGCGAGTCGGCGAGATAATCGTGGCTGAAGCCCTTCGGCAGATTTCGCGCCTGCTGTTCGAGAAATTCCACCGCCTGGCCCACCGTCACGCCCGGCATCGGCACGGCCTGGAATGTCGCCGCATTGAGCTGGTTGTAGTGCGTCAGCGCATTGGGATCAGTGTCGGTCTTGACCGTCACCAGCGTGGTCAGCGGAATCTGCTGCCCCGTGCTGCTCGGTACATAGTAGCCATCAAGCGATTCCGCCGAAAGACGCAGGCCGCGCGGCACCTGCGGGATCACCTGATAGGAACGTCCCTGGAGGTTGAAGCGGTTCACGTAGTTGCCACCGAGCAGCGTCGCCAGTGTCGCGCCGATCTGCTGCATGTTGACGCCAAGATCGTTCGCCTTGGTCCGGTCGATGGTGACGCGTACCACCGGCTGGTTGTAGTCAAGATCGCTATCGCTGACGATGAATAGGCCGCTCTTGCGGGCCGCCTCCTTCAGCTTGTTCATCTCCTCGTAGACCGCCTGAAAGCCTGCCGTGGTGTAGAGTACCATTTGCACCGGCAGACCGCCCGGACCTCCCGGAAGCGGCGGCCGATTGAAGGCAAAGGCATTCACGCCCTCGACCTTGCTGATGTCGGCCTGCACCAATGGCTTGATATCCATTGCGGATCGCTTGCGCTCGTCCCACGGCTTCAGCAACATGCCGGCGATGCCGCCGTTGATGCCGTTGATACCGTTGATCATGAAGCGCAGGTCGGTTTCAGGAAAGCTCGCAAACGCCTTGTCGAGCTTCTCGCCGTAGAAATCCATGTAGTCGATGTTGGCGTATTTCGGTCCCTTGATGACCGCGAACACGATGCCCTGATCCTCCTCCGGCGCCAGCTCTTTGGACGTGTGCATATAAAGAAAACCAACGAGCCCGAGGATCGTCACTGCGAACAGCGCCGTGATCGGCCGATAATCGAGGGAGCGGTCCAGTTTGCGACCGTACCAGTGCGTGACCGAAGTGAAGATCTTGTCGACCTTGGTGGCGAACCAGCCCTGCCCGCCGTGCTTGAGCAGCACCGAGCACATCATCGGCGACAGCGTCAGCGCGATCACGCCTGAGACGATCACCGATCCCGCCAGCGTGAAGGCGAATTCGCGGAATAGCGCGCCCGTGAGGCCACCGAGAAAACCGATCGGCGCGTATACCGCGGCCAGCGTGATCGTCATCGAGATAACCGGGCTGACGATTTCGCGCGCGCCCTGCAACGACGCCTGAACCGGCGTCTTGCCCTCCTCGAGATGGCGGTGGATGTTCTCGACTACCACGATGGCGTCATCGACCACGAGGCCGATAGCCAGCACCATCGCCAGCAGCGTCAGCAGGTTGATGCTGAATCCGGCCGCCATCATCAGGCTGCAGACGCCGATCAGCGATAGCGGGATCGTCACCACCGGAATGATGACCGAGCGCAGAGAGGCGAGGAACAGGAAGATCACCACGATGACGATGGCAATCGCCTCGATCAGGGTCTTCTCCACTTCGTGGATCGATGAGGTGATGAACTTGGTTGAGTCGTAGGCCACCTTCATCTTCATCGACGGCGGAAGATTTCGCTCAATGTCGGGGAACAGCGCCCGCACACCCCTGACGATATTCAGCGGGTTGCCTTGCGGGGTTGCCTGCACGCCGATGAAGATCGCGCGCTGGCCGCTGAAGGCGACACTCGCATCGGTGCTCTGCGCAGAAAGCTGGATGTCGGCGATGTCCTCCATGCGCACAAAGCCACCGTCCTTGGCCCTCACCGTCATGCGCTTGAACTGCTCGACGCTCTGCAGGTCAGTGTTGGTCGAGACGTTGGAGATCGTGTAGTAGCCCTTGGTCTGGCCCGCGGCCGCCTGGAAATTATTGGCAGCGATCGCGAGTGCGACCTCGGTGGTCGTCACGTTGCGCCCGGCCATCTTTACCGGATCGAGCCAGAGGCGCATCGCGAAGGTCTGGCCGCCGAGGATATCAGCCGAGGCCACACCGTCCACGGTCGAAAGGATCGGCTGCACCACGCGCGTCAGGTAGTCGGAGATCGCCGAGCCCGACAGTTCGTCGCTCGAGAAGCCGATATACATCACCGCCGTAGTCTCGCCGGTGGACTTCACGACCACCGGGTCATTGGCTTCCTTCGGGATCAGGTACTTCACCGAATTGACCTTCGACAGCACCTCGGTGAGCGCCGAGTTCGGATCGAAGTTCAGTTTGACGTAGACCTTGATCTGGCTCTGGCTTTGGGTCGAGGCGGAGGTGATGTAGTCGACACCCTCGGCCGACCCGACCGCCTGCTCGATCGGCGTGGTGATAAAGCCCTGCATCAATTCCGGCGACGCGCCCGGATAGGCAGTGGTGACCGTGATCACGGTGTTGGACAACTTCGGATACTGCCGGATCGGCAAATTGTAGGCTGCCGCCAGACCAATCAACAGGATCAGCAGGCTGACAACGACCGACAACACCGGCCGCTTGATGAAGATATCGGTGAATACCATTGCAGGCGCTCCGTTGAACGGGGCCGCTCCGCTGATCGGAGCATGGGCGAGACGTTCGATCGATGTGGGGGCCGCCCCGGGCAGTCCCCACGGGAAATCAGTTCAGCGGCGGCTTCTCCGGGATCGGCGGCAGCGGATCCTTCGAGATCTCGACCGTGGTGCCCGACTGCAGCTTGAGTTGACCAACCGCGGCGACCTTGTCGCCGGGCTTCAGCCCCTTCTCGATCACCGCGCGTCCGTCGATCCGCTCACCGGTGCGCACGAAGGTATGCTCCGCGGTCAAGCTGGTCTTGCCGTCACTCTCCTTCTTCTCCTTGATGAGATAGACGGAGTCGCCATACAGCGTGTACTCGACAGCGGTTTCCGGCACCGTGATGACCGCTGGCTTATCCGGCAGCACCACGGTCACATTCGCGAACATGCCCGGTTTCAGGATATCGCCGGGGTTGTCGATGGTCGCCTGGACTCGGATGTTCCGGGTGTCGGTCGCAATCTGAGGCTCGATGGTGGTGATCTTGCCGTCGAACTCCTTGCCTGGATAGGCATCGACCGACACTCGCACAGTCTGGCCCACGGAAAGCCGACCGCTGTCCTTTTCAGTGACGGTGAAGTTCGCGTACAAGGTCGACAGATCGGTCAGCGACACGATCTGCGTGCCGGCGGTAAGGAATTGTCCCACCTCCACCTGACGCACGCCGAGCACGCCATCGAACGGCGCGCGCACCAGCTTCTGCGAAATGATCGCCTCGGTCTTGTCGATGCCTGCATTGGCCTGGTCGAAAGCGGCTTGCGCCTGATCTACGGTCACCTGCGGACCGACTTGTCGCGCCGCGAGCTGCTTCGCCCGCTCCAGCGCCAGTCTCGCGACGGTCGCCTGCGCCTTGAAGCTGGCGAGATCGCCCTGGTCCGGCTTGTCGAACAGTTGCACCAGCGGCGTGCCCTTGGTGACGCGGCTGCCGGCGGTGAACAGGATGTCGGTGATGCGGCCATTAACGTCGGACGTGACGTTGACCTGATGCACCGCGGCAAGACTGCCGACGGCCCGCTGCAGGTTTGGTAGCACCTCGGACTTCGCTTCGACCGCGCTGATCGTCACCGGCGGCGGCTTATTGTTGGCGAAGAACTGCGCGATCATGTGCGCACGGAACGCATTAAATCCGACTAGCCCGCCGACGAGCAGCGCGAGCGCCAAGCCGACGATGATGAACCAGCGCCTCATGCGCAGAGGACGCGAGAGAGACTTCTCGCCCAGGTCATGAGCCGAAACGCCGGCCTTGTCGCCGGCACTGCCTTCCCTTTTTACCGTCATGTCATGCACTTTCTGCGGCCGACGTGTGGGCGGCGTTGAATACAAATTGCCGGTCCAGATACAAGGCAATTGCCGCTGCGTTCAGACCGACTCCGCGAAGAATGAATTCACAAATCTGCCGCTCCAGATCAGGCGCAGCGCCATAGGACAAGGTTGGAACGGAAGGAAGCTTGCTCAGAACCATCATGAGAACCGTGTGATGGGCAAACCAGAATAGATTGAGGGGCTCGCGCCCGACCGGCACAGCATCCCCGGCGGCGATCGCACGCTCGAGCGATGCCGTGAAAGCCCGACCAATCAGGTCCCTTATTTTTTCGTACAGCAATCGGGCGAATTCGCCGTCGTCAAGCTGGCTTGAGATCATGAGGCGCAAGCGTTGCGCCTCCTGCTGATCCGGAGAGGCGGAGGCATTCAGGAAGTGGTCGACCATGCCCCGGATGAGAATGACCAGCGTCTCCGTCGAGGGTTCGCGATCGAGCAAGCGGTGCAACGCCGGATCCGCCTGGCAGGCCTCGGCCAGGATTTCGGCATAGAGCGCCGACTTGGTCGGAAAGTGTTTGAACAGCAACGCCTCGGAGATCGACGCAGCGGCGGCAACGCTCTTGGTCGTGGTACCCGCGAATCCATAGCGAGCGAAGCATTGCTTCGCGGCGCTCAGGATCAGTTCCCGGCGCAGATCGCTGGTCATCCGCAGGCTGCTCATGGAATGTGAGTAAGCACTCACTCTATCGAAAGTCAAGAAAATGCTGCACCGCATCAATCCAAATTCGACTAAAGGCTGAGATCGATCGCGATCGGCGATACGGAGCCAATCAATGCCCCGTCGCGGTTTGTCCCGGCAAGGTCGGCTATCACGGAAAAAGTCCCCGCGTGGCCTTCGCGGCCCGCACCTTTTCAACACCCAGCGCCATCGCCGCGGTGCGATGTGGAATGTTGTCCTTTTTCGCGCGGCTGACCATGTGGTCGAACGCCCTATCCAGGATCTGGTATTCGCGGCGCGTCACTTCGTCTTCTTCCCAGAACAGTTGCTGCAGATCCTGCACCCATTCGAAGTAACTGACCACGACGCCACCGGAATTGCAGAGGATGTCGGGGATCACGAAAATCTCGGGCTGACGCTTCTCCAGGATCAGATCGGCCGCAGGCGTCGTCGGCCCATTGGCGCCCTCGGCCAGTACGCGGCATTTCAGATTCTCAGCAATATGCGCATCGATCACGCGCTCCATGGCGGCGGGAACGAGCACGTCACACGGCAGCGTCAGGATCGCCGCGGGGTCGTAGTGAAGCTGGTTGGAATAGCCGGCAATGCTCCCGTGCATGGTGGCGTGGCGCACCAGCGCGGGAATATCCAGCCCGTTCCTGTCATAAAGCGCGTCGGTGTGATCGCTCACCGCGATGATTTTGATGCCCGAATTGTAAAGTTCGAGCGCCGCATGGGAGCCGACGTTGCCGAAACCCTGAACGACCGCGGTCGCGCCATTGAGTGCGATGCCGAGATCCTTCATCACGCGGCGGACGAGATGGGCGACGCCGCGGCCGGTGGCTTCGCGGCGGCCGAGCGTGCCGCCTGAACTCACGGGCTTGCCGGTGACGATCTCGGTGACAGTGCTACCCTGATACATGGAGTAAGTATCCATGAACCAAGCCATCACCTGCTCGTTGGTGCCCATGTCCGGCGCCATCACGTCGGTGTGCGGCCCGACGAACGGAATCATCTCCTGCATGTAGCGACGAGACAGCCCTTCCAGCTCGCGCACCGAAATCGATCGGGGATCAACCCTGATGCCACCCTTGGCGCCACCATAAGGCAACCCGACCAGCGCGCATTTCCAGCTCATCCAGATGGCAAGCGCGGCTATTTCGCCGATGTCAACGCTCGGGGCGAAGCGCGTGCCGCCCTTGGTCGGACCCAGCGTGAGGTGATGCTGGACGCGGTAGCCCTCGAAAACCGCGATCGACCCGTCGTCGCGATGGATCGGACAGGACACCGTGATGGCCCGCTTCGGCATCAGGATGCGTTCGCGCTCGTCCATCGGGATCGACAGATGATTGGCGATGACTCCGAACTGCTGAACCGCCATGTCGAAGACCGGACCGGCATAAACCGTCATCGCTTCCTCCTCTCATGACCCCGATTCAGCAACCTCGGTAGATATAGTCATGCGGCCTAAATGATAACATCCGCCGCTCGAGGGTAAGCTGCACAAAGGCGTCACGTCGAGGCCCGCTCGTCCCGAACTGATTGCGGCACGATTGATAAGCGACACGGATCGCTCAACGGAAACCTTTGGCTATCGCGCCAAGGCGTCCGAACCCGCCGCGTCCGCGCTGCCGGCAGGAATTCAGGCAAGCGCCTGCTTGAGATCGAAAGTGGTATCGGCAGCCTGATCCGGCGGAATCGAGCCGCTCACCGCGAGAATGCGGCGGCCGAAGACGTGATCCGACCCGCGATTGACGGATTCGACTCCGATCAGGCGGCCGGCCTTGTAACAAAATGCCGAGAACGATCCCTGCCCGGCGTCGCCCCGCACGACAACCTGATCGTAGCCGGTGGTCAGGCCGGCGATCTGCAGCTTGTCCGGCCCCTGATCACTCCAGAACCACGGCAGGCCGTCATAACTCTTTGTGTCGCCGGTCAATCGTGCCGCCACACAGCGGGCCTGATCGGTCGCGTTCTGCACGGATTCGAGCCGAAGCGGCGCACCGAAGCGCACACTCGCAAACAGCGCGCAGTCACCGATCGCTGAAATGTCCGGGTCGGCGGTGAGCAGGTGCTCATCGACAATGATGCCGGAAGCGACCGGCAAACCCGCCTCCGCCGCCAGTTCGACATTGGGAAAAACTCCGACGCCGACCACCACGAGGTCGGCCGTGAGTTGCCGGCCATCGCTCAAAGTGACGCCGGTAACGCGGCTCTCTTCGCTGGTGATGCTCGTTGCCTGCACGCCGAAATGAAGACGAGTTCCCGCCTCGCTGTGCCGGCGCTGAAAAAATTCCGAAATCTCCGGCGTGACCGCGCGCGCCATGACGCGCGGCGCGAGCTCCACCACATCGACCTCGAGGCCCTTCGCCCGCGCAGTCGCCGCGAATTCGAGGCCAATGAAGCCGGCACCGACCACGACCACCCGCCCCCCGGAGCCAAAGCGTTGGCGCAGCGCCTCGCTTTCATCGAGCGTGCGCAGATAAAGCACATCTTCCAGGCCGGCATTCGGGATATCGAGGAGCCGATTGCGTGCGCCGGTCGCCAGCACAAGATGCTTGTAAGCTCGGGAAGCGCCGGAGGCACAGACCAGTTCACGCGCGCTGCGGTCGATGGCGACACCGCGATCCGCGATCAGGTCAACATGCTGGTCGAGATAGAATTTCTCCGGCCTGAACATCACCGAATCGGGGCTGCCACCGCCTTTCAGATATGCTTTCGAGAGCGGTGGCCGCTGATAGGGCAGATGCGGCTCGTCATTGATCAGGCTGACGGGACCGGCGTACCCCGCCTGACGCAGCGACACCGCAAGTTGAAAACCCGCGTGGCCGGCGCCGATGATCAGGATTGGTTGATCTGCCATTCGTCAAACCGACGGGCTCAAGATTGTCTGATCGCTTGCCATGTCACTTCCGTCCCAATTTCTTCCGCAGAGTGTCCGCTCCGCGGCGTTTTCTTGCACGACCTGTCCCCGATTGCCACCCCTTCGCATCTGAGATTTAAGTGGCGTACCAGCCGCCACGGGAGCGCTGCGCGGGATCGTGCGGCAGCGTGCTCCGTCATCACCGGAGTGACGCCACATGCCAGCCTTCACTCCCGTCTCTCCCGAAACTGCAGGCATGTCCAAGGCCGCGCTCGATCGGATCGACGACCATCTGAAGCGGCGATACATCGATGCCGGCCGCTTTCCGGGCACGCGGCTTGTAGTGTATCGGCGTGGCAACATCGTGCACAGCTCCGTACAGGGTTTTGCCGATCTTGAACGCAAGGTGCCGGTCAAGGACGACACCATCTTCCGCATCTATTCCATGACCAAGCCGATCACGTCGGTCGCCTTCATGATGCTGGTGGAGCAAGGCCTGGTTGCGCTCGACGAGCCGGTTCACAAATACATTCCCGAGTGGAAGAACCTTGGCGTATTCCAGGCCGGCACCGCTCCCGCCTTCATAACCAGACCGCCAGCGCGGTCCATGCAGATCGTCGATCTTCTCCGTCATACATCAGGACTGACCTACGGTTTCCAGCAGCGCAGCAACGTCGACGCCGCCTATCGCGACAGGCAGATCGGCACGATCGAGTTGGCCGGCACGCTCGATTCGATGATCGCGGGCCTCGCCGACATTCCTCTCGAGTTCTCGCCCGGCGAAGCCTGGAATTATTCGGTATCCACGGACGTGATCGGTTACCTCGTCGGCAAGATCAGCGGCATTCCGTTCGACCAATACCTGAAAGAGCGTATTTTCAATCCGCTGGGAATGCACGACACCGACTTCTTCGTTCCCGCCGAGAAAGCGCATCGTCTCGCGGCCTGCTACAATGCAACCGCCGGCGGCATGATGTCGTTTCAGTCGCACAGCGCGCGACGCAGCCTGACGCTGCAGGACGATCCGGCGACAAGCTCTTTCCTTTCACCACCCAGTTTCATTTCCGGAGGCGGCGGCCTGTGCTCAACGGCCTCCGATTACCTCACCTTCTGCCGCGCGCTGCTCAACGGCGGCGAGCTCGGCGGCGTGAGACTGTTAGGACCAAAAACGCTGGCGCTGATGACGACCAATCACCTTCCCGGCAACCGGGACCTTCCGGAAATGTCGCGATCGATGTTTGCGGAAGCAACCTACAGCGGCATCGGCTTCGGCCTTGGCTTCTCGGTCACCATGAATCCCGCAAAGACGCTCATCGCCGGAAGCCCCGGCGAATACGCCTGGGGCGGTGCTGCAACGACGTCGTTCTGGATTGATCCGGCGGAGGAGCTGATCACCATTTTCATGACCCAGGTGATACCCTCGACGGCCTATCCGGTCCGGCGCGAACTTCGCACGATGGTCTATGCGGCCATCACTGAGAGTAACCTTTGATGCCGCGCCCTCACTCCACGAAAGGCAGCGCCGCGGCCGCAAATGCTTCCGCGAACCTGGCGCTCACTCGTCGATGACCTCGCCGACCGAGGCCAACGCTCGCTTCGCCGCGACCAGATGCGGAATGTCATACATCTTGCCGTCGATGCCCACCGTGCCGACGTCGGGTTGACTGGCGAAGGCTGCAATGACGCGGCGGGCGTGAGCCAGATCGGCGTCGGACGGGGTGAAGCAGGCGTTGATGGTGGCAACCTGATCCGGATGTATCGCGATGCGCCCAACGAAGCCGTCGCGGCGCGCAATCCGGCAACTCTCGGCGAGGCCGTCCTGATCCCTGTAATCACTGTACAGCGTATCGAGCGCGAGAACACCGGCCGCGTTGGCGGCGAAAAGGCATTGGGCACGCGCGACCTGATAAGGAAACGTCCAGTCGCCGTTCGGCTCTTTGTTGGTCAGCGCGCCGAGCGCGGCGCTGAGGTCCTCCGCGCCCCATGTCATGGCAACCAGCCTCGGGCAAGCCGTAACATAGCTGGCAAAGCCGAGCATCGCAGCGGGCGTCTCGGTTGCGACGACCAGCAGCTTCACATGCCCGGAAGGAATGCCGGTGGCGACCTCCAGGACATCGACATAGTGCGAAATCCGCTCGACCTCCTGAACGCCGTTGACCTTCGGAATAACGATACCGTCCAGCCCCGGGCGAACGACAGCGACGAGATCCTCCAGCGTCAATCCGGTTCCGAGCGGGTTGATCCGCACCAGAAAGCGCCAGTTGCGCGAGGCCGCGCCGAGCAGGCTCTTGACCGCATCGCGCGCAAATGCCTTGCGGCCGGGCACAACGGAGTCCTCGAGATCGAGGATCAGCGCGTCGGCACCGCAGGCGTCGGCCTTCGCGATTTTGCGATCGCTGTCGGCCGGAACGAACAGAAGCGAACGCAACTTCATGCCGGCCTCCGCATCATCAGCGCGTTGCGGCGGCAGAACACCACCTCCTCGTCACGCTGGTTGAAACCGCGATGTTCGAGAGTGACGATGCCCTGCCCCGGACGCGACTTGCTGGCGCGAACGGCAACAACCTTCGATTCCGCGCGCAAGGTATCGCCGGCGAACACCGGACGCGGAAATCTGGTTTCCTCCATACCGAGGTTTCCGACTGTGGTCCCGAGCGTCGTGTCCTGCACCGAAAGTCCGATAATAAGGCCCAGCGTAAAAATCGAATTCATCAGCGGTTTGCCGAATTCAGTGGATCTGGCATATTCGTGGTCGATATGCACGGCGGCCGGATTGCACGTGAGCGACGAGAACAGAATGTTGTCCATGTCGGTGACGGTTCGCCGGATTTCATGAACGAACGTTTGCCCGACAGAAAACTGTTCGAAATACAGACCCGCCATCCCGGCTTTCCTCTCCCGCGATCGGATCGCGCACGACCAAACGGTCCAGTACACACGCCGCAGGTAGCGTCGATTGATTCCATTTAAGAATACTGAAACCTGAAACCCAAACGGGCTCGATATTTGCTCTCTTTATGTCCTAATTCCTGCCATGAGCAACTGGTTGGCCGTGCCACCATTGCTGACCGTATGACACCAACGACTGGCAACACTGATACAGTGACGACTATGCTTCACATATCAAAGTCCACAATCTATCACGCGGAGACTAAGTTGACCCAAAAACGAACTGCCGAAATTGCCTCGCTAGCTGTCTTTGGAGTTGGGCTCGTCGGCGTCTATATCCTCGCAACGACATTCAAAGACGCGTTCTCAGATTTCACAATCGCTGCAGTTGCCACGATTATGTTTGTGGCGTTCTACGTTCTCGGCCAATGGGTAAAGCGCAGAATCAATCCGCCGCAATAGTAATCACTCGAATCTTCGCTTCGCGTCCGGTGCGGGCTTATGTGCCGAGCACCAGTGGATTGCGTCGATGGACTGCATGGTTGTCGATAGACAAAGGAGGCCCGCCACATTGCTGTTGGTGGGCCTTCTTGCTTACGATTTCTGCAGTGTTCGAACGACCTTCCCGGTGCCACCGCATTCTTCGCACTCTGCCGGCGGCATGATCGGAGCGAACCTATAAGCGGGTCGTCTCATTTCGACTTTATAGCCTAACCCTTTGCACTTCGGACATTGTTCGCTAGACATGATCTTTCTCCATCACGACCAACATTGATCGCGTCAGAAAACCAGATCGCATTTCGATACTTGCCAGCAACGCACCACTATTTGGCATCGGCAGATAGTGTGCAGGCGAGTTCTCAGGTCCGGCTTTGGAGAAGAAAAATTCGATATAAGTTATTGATTTTGCTTGGTGGCGGACGCAGTCGGATGCGAACCGGTCTCGCCGGTTTGGTTTTCCAAATTGCCGACAAATTCGCTGCTAATCTGCTTTTTGCGCCATTTTCCAGCAAAAACAGGCGACATTCCCCGAGAAAAGATAACGAATGCCAGGTCTTAGACGCAAATTCCCTGCTCGCAATTAGCAGGGAATTTTGGGCGTGAAGCAGGGAATTGATAACCTGGCAGCAAGAAGAATGAAGGCGCGTCTTGAGATCTAACCAGAAATCGTCCCTGATTGAATTAACAAAAGCTTGACCGGGGTACGTTGCACACTATATTGCCGCCTTGTCGCCGCGCCCCGGTATTTGAAGGGCCGCTCTTGCCGTTCTTGTGTATTCGCAAGCAACCGCATTAGGCAGGACGTTGTACAGCCGTCCCGCGACGTGAAGTCAGAAAAGGAGAATCCGATGCAGCGCGTTCAACCGCGCTCGGAGTTCGCCTTTTCGATCTTCGAAAAGGCTACTCCGAGCCAGACCAGGAGTAGTCGATGTCTAAGGCGTTCAAGCCTCACCCCCGCGACACGGTCAGGCCTTCAATAAGACAGATGAGCCCCATCGGGCTAGGCGCTGCCGTGTTTGGCTCAACCTCAATGCGACCCGAACCTTGTCTCCCCTTTGCGGAAGTCGCAAGCTTCCAGAGCGCGAGGTGACGACATGACCGACGACTACAAAGTCGGTTATTGCCGACCGCCGAAAGCCTCTCAGTTCAAGAAAGGGCAAAGCGGTAACCTGCCCGGCTCATCGCGCAAAGCTCGAGAGCGAAAGCGCCGTCAAAATCGCTCGTTAGGCGATCTCGTTTTAGAAAACTCGGAAAACTTGCTTCGGGTCCGCGATGGCAACCGCACATCTAGCATCAGCACTAAAGAAGCGCTGCTGAAAAAGCAGACTGCGATGGGCCTCAACGGCAATCGTTTAGCGTTAAAGGCTTCTCTCGACAGGATCGATAAAGCCGAACAAGCCAAGCGCGCGGAGGTGCTTGATCTATATAAGGAGGCTCTTGACTATAAGGATAATTATCCGGCGCTAGCAGAGTCTCATCGTAATCGCGGTCTGCCACCTCCTTTGCCGCATCCCGATGACGTGCACCTCAACCGTTCCACTGGCGAGGTAATAATCACCGGCCCCCGAGGTCCCGAGGAGCTTGCTCAACTCAAGAAAATACTTGAAGCCCGAAAGATCTTTATGAAGAAGCTGGATGAGCATCGTTTAGATGCGGAAGAGTCCGCTCGCCAAGGCTGTCCTTATTCTCCCGGCGATTTTAAAATTATATCTCTCATTGAGAAACACCTTCGTAGCTTTGACTACGAACTCGAGAGGCGAGGCTGGTTGCCTCGGGTCGCCGGCGAGAAGGAGAGCTAGGCAATCGGAGCGGTAGTTGATTTGCAACCAACCGGCGCATTGCCTTCGTTTTTTGGCACGCCAGAGGGATCATTGTTGAGGGATAGCATCCACGGGTTTAGTTGTCCGCAACTGGATCAGCAGTTACAGGCTTCGATAGCAGCGCTGTGACAGTCGAAAATGAGATCGAATCTCGTCGGCGGTTGCTTGAAAAGTATGCGACTTTTAACGAACTCTCCGTCTCCGGATTATGGACATTGGTTAACGGACGCGCACAACGCAGCGGGCGCAGTTTGCAGCATCACCAAAACCTGTTGACGCCGAGATCAATCGGCGTATAGCCAATCTTACTTCGCTTCCTTGCAGACCTGCTCTGCATTGTCGCTGATCGATTTACGGCGACAACCGGCATCGAGCCGGACGCGAGGTTCAGAAAAGGAAACATTTTAAGCGCGTGCATCTGCATGCGTTGGTGTGCGCCTTTTCGAGCCTTGCGACCGGTTTTAACGAAGCCGAACTGGAGGAGTGAAGTATGGACGTGAAGCGAGCAGCCTGGTCGGGCAAAAACGCCATCGTGCGTCTGCCGTCCGAGCAGATCGAATATGTGCCGGCATCGGCATTGAAGCCGAACCCGCGCAATCCAAGGACGCATAGCGAGAAGCAGATCGACCAGCTCGTGCGCAGCGTGCTCGAATTCGGGCTGACGCTGCCGCTATTGGTCGATGGCGACAATACCATTGTGAAGGGCAACGCGATTTTTGCGGCGCTGAAGCAGCTCGGCGTCGAATCCATTCCGGTCCTGCGCGTCGATCATTTGAGCCCGGCGCAGCTGCGCGCCTATGTGATCGCGGACAATCGAACCGCCTTGAATGCCGGCTGGGACGTCGAGATCCTCAAAGAGGATTTTGAGGCGATCCTGGAGTCTGACCTCGACGTTACCATCACCGGTTTCGACTTCGCCGAGATCGACCTGATCGTCAATTCCGATGGAGAGGCGGCGCCAGACCCCGCCGATGAGTTGCCGGCGCTACCCGCCACCGCAGTCACGCAACTTGGTGATATCTGGACCATCGGTCCGCACCGGTTGATCTGTGGCGACGCGACCAAGCCCGAGACCTTCGCGGCGCTGATGGGCAATGCTCGCGCGCAAATGGTCTTTGCCGACCCGCCCTATAACGTCGCGATCGACGGGCATGTCTCCGGGCTTGGCAAGAACCAGCATCGCGAATTCGTGCAAGCCTCTGGCGAGATGACCCGGCGTGAGTTTGTGGCATGTTAATCGGCGCCGAACTTGGCCCCGTGAACTATGGGCCACAATTCCTTGTCGCAGTTGACATAACCCGCGCCGGGGTGGGGTCAACACCGGCGCCTATCGTGACCCCACTCCGCCGAAGCTTTCTCAATTTCCTTCAGGACGTTACTGCTCATCCTTCCAGCGACGTGACCCGGGCGCCGATTCACAGGTCAGAACTTTCAGCCAGGTACTGACAAGGTGTTCTTTGACGGCGTGATGCAGCCCGATGCCACCGCGACGGTGACGAGTTCGACCAGCGCATTCTTCACTGTTCCTCACACCGCCGAAGAAAGCACGCATCCGGTCGTGATCCGTCCGGCAGGCGCTTCCAGTCGACGGAGCAATCGCGTCATGGTTCGCGTAATCCCAAAACTCGACCCCATCGCCGCTGGCACGCGGTTTCTTGAAGGCCAAGCGCAAACGCTGACGGGGCTCGCATTCGCGCCCGGATGCCAATTGCTGGCCGAGGATTGGTCGCTGGCAAGTCATCCCGGCACGTCGGTTCCGGTGACGTCGAACACCCGAACCGACATCAACTTGCAGGTGCCCGGGGCGCCGCTTGGCTCGCTGCGCGGCGTACGCCGAATACGTGTTCGCAATCCCGATGGCGGGACCAGCCGCGCCGACATGCCCGTTCGCTTCGGCGACACCATCATCGTTCCGATCGCGGCGTTCCAGGTGCTGGGAACAACGCCGGGCATCGGCACCGCGCGGAGCATCGCCGACATTACCAGCCTGTTCACGGAATCAAGCCCGCATTCCATCAGCGTGCCGTGGGCTCAGGCGCGGATTTCGTTTCAACTCGTGCAACCCGTCGGAACGATAACCGTGGTGGACACCAACGCCAATATCTGGCCACAGCAGGTTGTCGCCACGGATCAAAACGCGCTGAATCTCGGGCCTGGCGTTCCGGGCGCGCTCAATATTTTCTTTGTGCGCGATGTTCAACGTTCGACGGGATACTCCTATTTCGGCGGAGGTCCTATTTTTTGCGGCGACAACGCTGGAGACCTGAGCATTGAGCACTTGCAGGCGATCGCTGCGCACGAATGTGGCCATTCGTTGTGTCTTCGTCACGTTTGCGACGGGCGGGGCACCGAGCCTCCCGGCACGTTCTTCAATCGAAGATGCCAGGGCGGCGATGAGGCCTTCCTGATGTTCCCGTTCTGGGATACGCAGACCGGGTTGACGATCCCCGCCGGCCAAGTCACTGCGGCAAGAACCGGCGCCACGCATTTCGAAGAGGGAAAAACCACCCCGCTGCCGCTGGCTTCGATGTTGCAAGCCCCCGGCACTCTTCCGCCTGCAATCCCGCTCTGTCAGGTGCCCGACGGCGAATAGGAGCAAGGCCAATGCCGACCGAAACCGAGAATGCCGTCATCAATCTGCTGTCCGCCACCGACTTGCCTCCCGGCACGGATCCCGGAAAACTCATCGAATCATGGGGAAACGAAGCTGTGACGGTCGCGTGCGAGATCGCGTCGGGCGCGATGCCCGGCCTGCGGAAGAAAATTCGCACCAATGCCGTGGACGCCTTGCAAACCATCGACCGGCCGCAGGCGCGCGAGACGGTGCAGTTGCTCATAAAGGACGCCGATACCGACATTAGTATTCGCGCGCTGCGTGCCGCCGCGAGCCAGAAGAACAACAACGCGGTGGGTGCAATGACCAAGCTCCTGCAATCCACCGCATTGCCCCCGCTGCTCGCGGCCGAGACCGTCGACGCGCTGATCAAGATCGACTCGTCCGATGCGCGGCAGGCATTGCAGCAGTATGAATCCGCCGATCCCACGAAATTCCCTCATCGGGACAACAATCTTGTGAAGCAATTTCTGAACGGACGCGCGCGGTAGCTCTCGGCGATATCGCTTCTGGTACGATATCTATTGGGATTGTTCCATAGAGATAAAAGCTGGCTCGACCAACGCCGAAATATCGCAAGCCTTGCCGACATCGCCAATCTTGTCAGCGTGTTGGAGCACCCGCAGCTTGTGGTCCACATCGCGCCTATTGGTCATCACCGCCTTGCTGGCGAGTTGTGCGAACCCGGAGCAGCAACGCACTGCTACTGGCGCCGTCCTTGGCGGGGCCACTGGTGCACTCCTTGGTCAGGCTATCGGCAGAAACACCGGAAGCACGCTCCTTGGCGCTGGTGCCTTACTTGGAGCGGCAGTCGCCGACCAACCAATCCTCGCCCGAATAGGCCGCAGATGTGCCGCTATCGCGCGCCTGATGGCCGTATCTACGTCGCTGAATGCGACGAACGATATTACCGAGGACGGTACTGATCACCGCTTGCCTGATCTTGATCGCCCGCCCAGACACAGGCTCACCGATGGCGCCCCTCTTGAATTCGGACGATGGAGCATGTCGGTTGGTTGCTTACCGACGCAAGCGTGTTGGCGTCGGCGCCACGTTTTACTTTTGACTCTCGTCTTCCCAACCAGATGTGAACTGGTAGCAGCAGGACCACGGAACACCCGGCAGCAAGGTGGATCCAACTCATCCAGGGTCGCAAGGCCTCCGATCCGAGATAGTACAACCCGAAAGCCGTAGTGATCAGCACGGCGTTGATGGTCACTACGAGCGATCCTGAGATGCGGTTCTTGCGGCTTCGCCAGGCCCGTAGCAGGTGTATCGGAATGAGAGCCCCCAATAGCAGCAGAGCAAGCATGGCGGTGCCGCCGTGTATCATCAGCATATTAGCTGCGACCTGCTGCCAGATCTCACCGGTGGAAAATTCTTTCTGCCAGTCTGCCAGGAGCCAGACGGCGCCGCTCAGGCTCAGAACCGAGAAGGCTGCGTAGGTCGAGACACGAAATGATTTCTTAAGCCGCAAGGTGCACCGCCTGAGGCCAGTCGGACGTGATCTGAACCTCCCCATCGACCGAGATCAACAAGGCGCTCGCTCCGTAATGCGCGAGTAGGTCGCCGGCGCCGACCCCGGAGATCATGACGACCTTCGTGAGCGCATCGGCGACCATGCATGACGGCGCGCGAATGGTGGCGCCATCGATTGAGCCGGCCGGTCTTTGTGTTTGAGGATCGATGACGGCCGAACTGCTGGGCCCGCCGCCGACCATCAAATCGAAGCGGCGTGCGCTCGACGCCAATGCTTCGTCTCTAACCTCAACCTGGCCAATTGATCGCGACGGGTCACGCGGGTCACGGACGTGGATCATGTGCGGCTCCTGCCCGAATGCCCGGAGATCACCACCGGCATTGATCAGCCCGCGCGGTATATCGAAGCCACGTAGCACCTCGATTCCGCGATCGACTGCAAAGCCTTTGGCGATCCCACCGAGATCGATCGTGATCGCCGGTGACCGAAAGCGCACTGTCTGTTCAGGCAAAAGCTCGATGGCATCGGTGACGCGCCGTTCCGGCCTGATGACCGGATCGCCATCCAATCCAGGCAGCAGACCCATGGCCTGCAACACCGGCGCGACGGTGACGTCGAAAATGCCCCCGGAGCGTCGATGCATCTCGACCGCCGCCTCCAGGACCTGGAACGTCCAGGCGTGGACCCGTGTCGGGCGGATTCCGGAGTTCCGATTGAGGCGGCTGACATCGCTGTCGCGCTCGTGGAAGCTCATTAACCGATGAGCTTCGGCAATGGCCTCGAATGCGGCGTCAATCGCGGCGTCCGTTTCGGGCCCGGCAGCAGTTGTGACCTCGATCTCCACAAAGGTACCGAGTAGCGGCCGCGCGCGGCGAATGCTATCGAAGGCGATTGGCATAGGCGGCTAAGATCCTCTTCACGCCCTCGGTGACATGCGTCGATGACAGTGTCGCGCCCGAGATGTTCCGGATGTCGCCGTTGATCTTGAGCGCGCTGCTGCTGGTCTTACCTGCGAATTGGCCCAACCAGCTTGGGCTTCTGACCTCGCCGCCATATGATTCCCGGTATTGCAGGATTTCGACCTTATGCACCGCGCCGCCAGGGGTCAGCGCCACCGCATAGTCGATGTACAGGTGCTTGCCGATAACCCGGTCGAAGATAAAGAAGCCCGCGACCTTGCCGCCGGCTTCGGCCTTCCAGACACGGCCTGCCTGAACTTCAGTGAAATGCGTCGCCGACGGAAATGCGTGCTTCTGCGCCTCCCCGATCGATAAGTACTGGACCGCATAGGCAGGCGAGGCAGCTGACACGATCGCTGCGGCCGGCAGCGTATATCGAATCCACGTCATCTCTCACTTGGCTCCCATCTCGTTTCTCGTTTTGCCTTGGCGCTCCCCGTTGCGACGTGCCGCGCTAATCTCAGAAGAAGAATCCGACACCGCCGAGGAACGAGTCCGACATCGCGCCGGTGATGCTCTTGTCGATCACATGCTGATAGGTCGCCTTCAGCACGATTTTCGGCGACGGGAATAGAGCAAATCCGGCGGTATGGAATTGTCGCTGACCGGCGCCGGTCGGCAGATTGGCATCGGTCCCAGCAAAGCCGCCGGTCTGCAGATTCTGGTAGGTATAGCGATAGAACGGCACCGCCTCCCACTCGCTGTTTAAGACGGTTCCGAGTGGCACGTGATAGGCGATCTCGCCGGAATAGCCGTACATGGCCTTGCCGACGTTGTTGGTGGGATCCGAATCGTTGTTCGCTCGCAAGTTCTCCGGACGCCCGAATTCGGCGCGGACATATTCGCCGCGCAGCTCTGCGCCAGTGTTGGGGACACGGTACCGGAATTCGGCGTCGAACATCGCAAGGCTTGACCTACCAAGGAAGTTGCCGAAATCGTCATGTGCGCCGCGCGGCGTCGTATTGGGCGAGTAGTAGCCGCTGACGCTCCCGGCAAAGCCGGGCACGAAGGTTGGCGCGTAATCCAGCCGGCCTGATACCGCCACGGCATTGTTGAGTTGCTGGAAGTCGCCGAGCGGTGGCCTGGAGAATCCAAGAGCATCCAGGCCGTTGATGCCCGCTATGTATGACGTGCCGGGCAAGGAGACTGTTTTCGCTTCAGTACGGTTGTCAAAGGAGTCGCCAAAATCCTCGTTGCTGGTACTGACCATCACTTGGTATTTCAGGTCTTCCGTGATGGTTCCGTAGACACTGGAGGACGGCACCTTCCAGGTTGAAGGAATAAGCCCGTTGTAGAGTTCGGGCCGGTTCACGCTATAGAACTGCGTCGGCTCGTGGTGCTGGTTGATGTAGCCGATTGGCACGAGATCGATGCCGGGCGCGCGCCAGTTAAACTGATCGAGGATCTTGAAATCGACCCAGAGCTGCTCGATCTCGGCGGTACCGTGCAGCTTGTCGTCATTGTCAAAGCCCGAACCCGCGTGCTCGAACTCGATCTCCGCATTGAGGATGATGTTTGGCGTGATCGCGTAGGTCGGCAACAGGACGAAGCGATGCGCATCGAAACCGTTCTGCCACTGGCCGTTGGCGGCGGGGTTTTGCATCGCACCAAACTTGACTTCGCCATAGGCGCCTATGCTGAGACCGGACACAGGTGAATCCACCAACCCGAGAATGGGCTTGTCTCCTGCCGCTGGAAGCGGCGGGAGGTTCAGCATCGGCTTAGCCGGCGTCTCCGTCGCCTCTTTCGCGTCGCTGGATGATGCCGTCGCGTTGGCGTTCCGGATCGGGCCCGTCCGCGATGAGGGCTTGGCGCTGACGCCAGCCTGCGAGTGGCTTTCCTTCTGCTTCAACTCGGCTTCGAGCGTTGCGATACGCCGCTCCATCTTGTCAAGCTTTTTTAGCAACACCTCGTTCGCACTATTTTCCGCTGCAAAGGTGCTGCTACTGGTGAAGATTGACAACGCGGTCGCCGCGAGCAGCGCCGTGCGTATCGATGGGAAGCCAAGCTCGAATTTCGATGCACCCAAGTCCGTGTAATGATGTGATGACATGTGCCCCCTAGATCTGCGGAAAATAGAGAATCCGTGACATTAGAGCGCACCTAGCACTTCCGAGAATTGTTTCGAAACGTTTCGAAGATCTCACGAGCCGATTCGGTGTTAGAATTCCTCTATTCTAGAATAAGAATAATACGCAACTGGGGCTTGCCATACGGTCGAGCGGCCCGCTCCCCTGATAAGCCTGGCCGAAGATCAATGTGTCGCACGGTACCGTCTGCGGTCTCCCCGTAAAGGACCGCTCCCAGAATGCGGGTTTTCCTTCAGCACGAGCCTCTTGTAGACGCCCGAGCCTGCCTCCCGCAGCACGATCTCTTCTCGATCAGGCACATCGGCGAAGTCGCCTGCCGAGTAAAGGCTCACGCCGGTCACCTTCAACTGGGTTGCCATTTCGACGGCACGAAATGTCGTTCAACTCCTGTCAGAGTCTTCGCCGCGACCTTGGCCATGTCGCAGAGCGGCGCGACGAGGCCGTAGCAGACGTTCCTGTGCTCACAGCATTCGCCGATGGCGACGATGTTCATATCAGAGGTCAGCATCTGGTCGTCCACGACGATGCCGCGCTCGACATAGATGCCTCCATCGGTTGCGAGCCGCACCTCCGGGCAGAAGCCGACCGCCATCACCACGATATCGGCAGGAAGAACCGTGCCGTCATCGAGCAGTACGGCTTCGGCGCGCTCGTGGCCGAGGATCGCGATAGTGCGCCTTACAATGGATTTTGATTCCGCGGCCCTCCATCTCCTTCTGCAGCAGATAGCCGGCCGTGGCGTCCAACTGACGCTCCATCGGTCCGGAAACCGAATTCTGGCCGCGGTGTCCAGGGGATGGCGATCAGCGGCCTGGCGGCAGGACGCCTGTCCGGATGGCCGTCGTTGCAGGAATCTGCCCCGCAGCCTGAGTTTCCTGAAGGGGAATGATCCACGGCACCCCAATCTTTGTAATCTTAGCGTAAGTCACGCCTGATAAATCATGAACATGGGCTCGGCGGGTAGTGCCGACGGGATAAAAAAACAATTGTCCAGATTTTGATGTCGGCTTTTCAGCGGATTTGCTGACGGCGAAGATCAGCCAATGAAACGGAAACTGTGTGAGAGGATTGTCGAGGTTTTGAAGCAAGCGGAGCTGGGCCTGCCGGTGGCGGATTTAATCAGCAAGGTAGGGATATCAGAGCAGACCTTTTACTTGTGGAAGACGCAATACGCTGGATTGGGATCGGACCAGGTCCGGGAGTTCGCGCAGCTGTTTGAGGAAAATGCGCGGCTGAAGGAGCTTCTGGTAGTTCTCAGCCTGGACAATGCGGTGCTGCAGGACAATCTGTCAAAAAAGCTTCCCAGTTCGCGCTGATGAAGCAAGGTCGTCGCCTACTGGCTGCGGACCGCTTAGACTCTACCTTCCGACGACAATCTCTCTTCTCGGATTTTCTCCAATCATTCCGGTTCTGGGCTGATCGCTCATGGCTCACAGGGGTTAATGTTGGCGACGATAGCCACAGGCGGCCCGTTCGCCGCGATCTGGAACGGCCGCCTGATGCAGGCGAGCGCCGATTTCGTACGGCAGAGTAGCGGCGCCCGGTTGTTGGGTGTCACGCTGACGGCCTATGCCGTGCTGTGGTTGCTGTATTTCTCAGTTTCGCACGCCACCGTGGATATCCACTTTGACGTTAGCGAGGCGTCGGTGTGGGCGCGAACATTTTCGCTCGGTTATAAGCATCCGCCGATGATGGCATGGATTTTCCGTGCCTGGTTAGCGGTGTTTCCGCGCACCGACTGGGCGGCATATCTCCTGGCTGTCGCCAATCTCGCCGCGACACTGGCGATAACCTGGATGATCCTGCGCGATCACCTTGATAAGGAGCGGGCGCTTGTCGGGATGACGGCACTGATCCTCGTTCCATTCTATACGTTTCTGGCGTCGCGCTTCAACGCCAACACGGTGATGATGCCGTTCTGGGCAGCAACCGTGCTGTTCTATCTCCGTGCGCGCCGCAATGTCCGGTGGACCGACGCGGTTCTTGCGGGTGTGTTCGCTGGCCTGACGTTTCTTGGAAAATACTGGGGCGTCTATCTGATCGCAGGCATCGCGGTTGCGTCATTTGCGGGCGATGATCTCAAGCGTTTCTGGCGATCTGGTGCGCCATTCCTGATGGCCGCCGCCGCGCTGGTCGTACTTGCGCCGCACATCCACTGGTTGCTCACCGAACACAATCACCCCGCAGAAAGTTACATGACGACGAGCGTGATGGTCTCTGCATCGTTCGGCTCGGCGCTGAAGACCTCCGCATTCTATCTCGGTGGCGTCATCAGCTATGTCGTGATGCCTCTCACGTTTTTCGCAGTGCTGAAACCGGATCGCGCAGCTTGGCGGGACACGATCTGGCCGGCCGATCCTGGACGCCGTCAGGCGCTGCTCCTGCTCGTTGTCCCACTGATATTGCCGGCTTTGGTCAATCTCGCGTGGCCCCACCGTCTGACGCCGGTGTGGGCGTTCCCAAACTGGGCACTATTGCCGGTGGTGCTGTTCGGCTCGCCGCGGCTCAGCGTGCCGGCAGTCGCCGCGGCTCGCGCCTGTATAACCGCGCTTGTGGTATCACTGTTGGCCGTCGTCGCTTCTCCGTTGGTCGCGCATGCACATCTCAACTCGCGACGGATCGCACATAACGCGCACTACCGCCAGATCGCGGCGGAAATTGCGCACCTTGCCAATTCACCGGCTGTGCTGATCGGCGGCAGCGAAGGTGTCGTCCAGGGATTGTTTTATTATCTGCCCGCGGCGTGGCCTATGGGCAGCCCGCCGAATGATAGAGACGTTAAGCTCTCGATCGCTGCGCGCGCCATGGTCTGCATCGAGGGCGACGCCTCCTGTCGAGCCGCGGCCGATTCACTTGCCGGGAGTTCCGGCAGTGTATCGGACGTCACACTTGCCAAAACATTCCTCGGCTATAAGTCGCCGCCGCAGAAGTATCTAATCGCGGTCGCGCCCATTCGGTACAGATTCTAGTCTAGAGCGTCACCGCCAACGCGTTGACCCGATAGCAGGCAGCGATTTTCGAGGCGCCGGCAAAATCAAGCCAATCAAGGATCAGCCCGGATTGCATCGGCTTCATGCGCCGCTTCGGCAGCGGCGCTCATCACCAAAGGGTCTCATAGTCTGGAAATAGCTTGAGTGTCGCGTCGTAACGCACCGGCACCATCCAGGGCAGTGCTACTTTGAGTATAACATTTGCAACGGTTGACGTGTGGCGCACATAGAGATCAATCGGATCAAGTCGATGTCTCATGTGCAGCTTCGGATCATAATTGAGACCACTGCTGCGAAACCATTTGTAGCCTTGGCAGATCCCCCAGTTGATCATGTCCCGAACGATGTAGTGATAAAGATGGAGATCGAGTGCAACGGCATAGTCGAAACCGACGTACTCCGCGTACAGCGAGTCTCCCTGCACCATGCAAAGGCGACATCAATCCTGTTGAGCGGTGATCCAGTCAGGATGCGACGTACGCGAATGCTGGGAGCATGGCCCAGAGCGGCACAACACTTAGCTAACAAGTGTCCGCAAAGGGAGGTTTGTGCTCGCGCTCCTATTCGATGTCAGACTTTCAGCAAGGTTGACGCTCTCAACTATCCGGGAGACAGAAATTCGCGGAAGTCTATCTACGGGCAAAGCTGCGGCGATGGTTCTCTTTTGCTGTCGCCATCGTTTGGCGGCAGCAAATGGCATGTTGAGATCACCGCTATCAATACACCGTCGCCGGAACGAAGCGGTGACGGCTCTTACGAAAATACTACGACCACCAGAGGGTCATGAACATCTTGTCCGGACTTGGTAAATTACAGGCTAATTGAGCGCGATGGATGTTTCGGGCGCAGGATGTTTAGCCGGAACGAACCATCCCTAGGGATGATCTTCACGCACATCTATGCTGATGCCGAGCGCGTCAGCCTTTAATTGAATATCTTTGCGGGTTCGCCCGAGCATCCGCGCTATTCGAGATGGTGATACCCGCAGTTTGATTAAACCTCGAAGCTTTTTGACTTCTGTCGCCGTCCATTTTCTATGACCGTTGCTGATAGAAATCGGCTTTTTCATTGCACATGCGTCATACGCAATCGGCGACGAAACGGCAACTCGGTGCGCTGAGGTTCGCATCCGGTCCAGTTGGATTTACAATTTATCAACGAGAGATACCCTGTCTGCTACGTTGTCGACATCTCGGGGCCAAGGGGCGAACCATGGAGCAGATTCTAATTTAATTTGATCGCGGGCGCACTGGGTGGGAATGCTGCTGGCAACGCATCGTCAGCTTTCGATCTTGGCACGCTCGGTAATACGATTGCCGGTCTTATCGGTGGTGGCGCCATCCTTACAGCGATCGTTGGTGCGATTACCGTGTTATGTGACTTGCCAAGGATGTATCTCGTTCTAAGCATTCACTTGAGTACGAAATGAATTCTCATTCGCACTTGCTGGACGTGTTGCCATCGGTACCGTTGCGGCTGCTGGAAGTGCCGCTCGTACGAGCCATCTCCAGATCCTTCGCCGTGAACGAAGGTGCGCTGACCCATTAAATGACATTTGCTTCGACGAGATCCATTGCAGAAAGGACTGGCATTCGCGGGCAAAGCGAGCATTGCTGTGGCTTGAGACAAACCCTGGGACAGGGGCCCGCAGCGCAACATCGCTGACGGGGCCTCGGGTGGTGCGACACTGAGGTCGCGTCATTCGGAGGGTTTAATGCAGAAGTCATCCCGCAATTGTAAGCCGTCGAAGCGCGCTGGCCGGGCAAAATCTGCTCGTGCATTGAAGGCGGCAAAAACAGCGCGTTACTCCGCGCGGCCACCAGCCCTGGAAAGAGCGAACAAGCAAACAAAACTGCTTGATCTTCTGAGGCGGCCAGCGGGTGCGACCATTGCTGCACTCACGGAGGCGTCGGGCTGGCAGCAGCATTCGGTGCGCGGATTTTTAGCCGGAGTGGTGCGCAAGAAGCTTGGGCTCGAGTTGGTGTCGACGATTGAAGCCGATCAGCGCACCTACCGCATCATTGCAGCGAAGCAAGCCCGATGATGGTCCGAGCATCGAAGGGCGGGCTGGCGCGTAGTCGCGATCTCGGTGGTCGACGACCGCAGTCGCGTGGTCTCAGGTCCAACCGGTCCGCGCTGGCGCATCTTCCGAAGCATCTGCAGACAGCGATCGTAAGCTATCGGAGGCAGGCAGATCAGTCGGGCGACCTCGATCCGGCCATTCGCCAGTTCCTCGATCGTATCGTCGAGAAGGAGACACGCGAGTCCGTCATGGCCAAACTCATCGCCTTCGACCGGGGCCAGGTGGAGTTCAAGGCCGGCACCATCCTGTCCCGGGAGTGGAACGGCGCCAGAACGCAGACGCATCAAACTTGTCACCATCGCAAACCGTCGCTTGCAGCACCGACTGCAGGCCGCTTAAACTCTAACCCCTGATGAGCCAGAGCCTCCCTTCTCGAAACGCCTGATCAGTCTCAAATTACCTGACGACGAACACTTCTCACAAGGAGTTACCGCTGCAGCTTCAAGGGGCTTTGTTCAGCGCCGGTTTACACGCAGTAGCGTGAGCCTGCCGGCTCCTGGCTTGCAAGGATGCTTGCCCGCAACCCAGCGATGCTGGTGATCGTGGCATTAGCGAACAAGACTGCCCGCATTGCGTGGGCACTGATGACTAAGGAGAGGTTTACTGAGCTCCGGCCACGGCCGTTTACGATGGTGTTGTCCAGCTTGTCCTGCCCTCTTTGGGATTAAGGAGGTGCCCGATCACCCGGCACAGTGCCGGTTTCGCGCCTTTTGCTATCACCAGCAGCGCGGGACCTGGATCGGCCCAGCGCCAGTAGGCGTTGTGAATGCGATGATTGGGTGGATAGAAACAGCGGGTACCGAGAATGCGTGCCGAAATAAAGTCCCTGAATTCATCGCGCCAGACATGGGTGGGATCGAGTCTCAACGGCGGGCGGGGCCGCCCGGCGGCGTCGCAATAGCCGACATGACAAAGATTGACGCCGCAGAGCGCGGAGATCTCCTCCTGCCCATCGACCCTACCAACGGTTGGCTCGACGAACCGAAAGCCACCGTCACGCTGGTCGCGTTTGTATTCCATGCTGGCGAATCCGCTCGTCAAACCGATCGATCGGAAGAAGCGGATTGTCAGCTCCTCCAACTCCTCGGCGACTTCCGGCGCCGCCCAGCAACTCGCGGTCAAGCCGATCTGGGGCGGCCAGGAGCGGCCTTTGCGGCCCGTAAAGGCGACCGAAGCACCGTGCCCTATGTAGCATAGGCAAAAGTAGATGGAGTCATTTGAGCCCTCGATCCACTCCTGAACAATCACTTCGCCCACCTTCTCCAGCACTCGCTCGCAGAGCGACCGAGCGTCGGCTTGGGTCTCGACGCGATAAGCCTTCTTGAAGGTGCCGTCATATGCGGGGGAACGGTTGTTTGGCTTCACGCACAATGGAGGTCGAAGACTACGCAGGTTATTCAAGTCACCCCGGTTTTGCAGCAAAAGCGTCCTTGGCACCGGAAAGCCACCCTGCTGGGCTAGCCGAAAAAATGGCTCCTTCATAGTGAGGTCGAGCAGCAGTTCGTGGGGTGGAAGTTGGAAGCCGAACCAGGGAGCTACGCGGTCGCGGTAGCGCGACACGGTCAAAAGCGGACGGTCATCGGCGAATATGATGACACCTCCATGCGGCATTCCTTCTCGCAACCGACGCAGCTCTTCCACAAACTCTTCACCCTCAAAGGTCGAAACGGTAAACCGTCGCGCATATCGAGATGCCGCTGCCATGTCGTACTTTGCATCGACCACGACCACCGTTTGAAGTCCCGCGTAAGCGAGGCTGCGTACCACGGACAAGCCGTTTATTCCTCCCCCCAAGACTATAGCTGTTGGTGCGCCATCGACTCCTGGAGCGCCTTGCCATGGATCATTCGCCTGGATAGCCATAGCGCTCCAATTCTAGCGAAACGACTCACTCCGCTTGGTACCTTCGAGGTGCGTGTCCATTGGCACTCCTGCGCGGGCGATGCCGGCCATGGGACGATGCTGGCCCTCACCCGTACGAGGAGATGGTCGCGACCCGTCAAGCCGCACACTAGCCAGATGCCTTGATATCCTGTGAGAGGTGAAGTCGGCGCCAAACACGAAACGCATGACCGGTCCAAACGTCGTTGTCGATGCGTGCCCGACGAAATACAGTCCCGGAACGGACGATTCGAAGTTTACGGACAGCCGCGGAGTTTTCCCAATCAGATACAGCCGCTCGACGAGCGCAGGACTTAGGAATGGAAGGCGATGCACGTCGACCCTATATCCGGTCGCCGCGATGACATGATCTGCCTCCACGAGTTGAGTATTGCCATCCATCGAGACCAATCGTAGTTGCACACCATGCTTGGAGACTTTTGCCTCCTGCAATGAGCATCCGAGATGTGTAGGAGCAGATGCAGCCCGACCCTTCATTGGCTCCCCTCCCGACGGTGAAGGGAATGTTTCTGCCATCCGGAGTCGATAGGAATCCGGGAAATAGCGAAACATCCACGGCAAGTCCGCGAACAGTCGATGTTTCCAGCCCGGGCCGATTCCAGATACCGGATACACCAGAGGACGCAGCAACGGGTGCGCGCCCGAGCCTCCCCACCGCCCGCTGAAGATCAGGGTCGGCTTGCGCGAGATAAGCTGAACGTGTCCCAGTGCTTCGTTCAAGAGCACCGCTATATCTATCGCGGATGCCCCGCTTCCGATGACCGCGACGCGCTGTGCCCGGAATCTCTGAAGATCGTGAACGTCGGCGGCATGCGACAGCTTATCGCTCGGCAGATGGGAGAGCAGATCCGGGATATAGCGGAAATAGTTCAACCCCGTTGCGATCACCACCTTGCGCGTCCTGAAGGATTGTCCGCTCTTCATACGAAGTTCAAATCCTTCCGGAACCCGGCTCAAGGAAACGAGCTCCTCGTTTTCTACGTCCGGCAAGAAGCGCTTCTGGAACGCCACCCCGTAAGCGGAGAATGTTTCTAGCGGAATTGGAACATCCAAATCCTCATAAGGACTGCCATTTTCGGCGCAGAATTGTCTAAGCGTATAGGCCTGTTCAGGATCGGAAAGGTTTGATGCGAAGCCGGCTGATTTGAGCAGCATGCCTTTCGGCATCTTGCTTTTCCAACTCTCCATCGGGCTGCCGATGATCCGACAATCAAGCCCCATTCCGCGCAAGTGTGCTGCAACCGACAATCCATAGGGGCCAGCACCGACGACCGTCACATCGCGTAGTGTAGACAAGGCGCACCTCCCGTTGGTCCTCGCCTGCCGGAGCTCAACTCGCGTGAGGAAACTGCTTCCCGAATAAGACATTCTGCTTGGAGCGATAAGGGACCGACAAGCGAGCTTTTTTGCTTCCCAAGCGTGGTCCCTCGGGACCAAAGGCACAACCATCCTTTGTGGGCAACCCTTTTTGGTACCGGCGACGTGTCACGGTTATCTAGCGCGTCTTTCAAACTCAACCCGATTTTTGAAGGGTCCAGAAGGCCAAAATTTATCTGCGGCCGATAGCAGGAGCGTGCCGTAAAGATATTCAAATAGCGATTGAGGTAAGGGAGCAAAACTGCGCGACGGCCCAACTCGTGCGTAACTGGTGCGCCAATGCGGCGGCTATTGGTGGGTCCGTTGCCACAGAAGGCAAACCGACTTCTACCGCTATGCGCCGCTCTAGGCGGGCCATTATTGCCGGGCAGCATCGGTCGTTAGATTCGATCATAGTGGATATGTCGAGGTCGAGGGAGAAGTGACCGTAGTCTGCTTTCCCTCAGAGAGCTCGTTCGCAGGCAGTTCAATTATCTCTTACCTCTAAATATCCACGGACGCCCCTTGCTTTCACGCATGCGTGATTGTTTGAATACACTTGTGCGGATGAGCGCTCCAGCGATTGGAATCCACGTATGACTTCTGGCTGTTGCCCTGAGTTCGACTTTGTCCAATCTTCTGGCGCGGGCGAGGACGATCACCGTGGCGCATTGGGCACGAGCCGGAACTTTTATGCGGACATGAATCAGCCTCTTGTCGAGCCAGCATCGCCCCCTCCAAGCCTTTTGGATAAAAGAGTCGAGATGAGAGCCGGGATCATAATGCCTGTTCTCGAGAACGATGATTTGGAGGTACTGGCATTCATGCTCGATGTGGAGCAGGCCGTCATTCGCGGAATAGGCGCTTGCCTCAACGAGGAGGAACGTAGACGCGCCGAGAGGCTGAGACTGGAGCGGGACCGCCGCCGCTTTGTTGCTACCCGTGGGCAGCTGCGCCGGGTCCTCGCTTCCAAACTTGGAATCTCGCCGTCCGACGTCGAACTTGAATATGGACGGCTAGGCAAACCCCACCTCTCGCACCGCATTCCAGCCTGCGATTTGCGCTTCAGCGTCTCACGATCTGGAGATGTGGCGGTCATCGCCCTCTCGACCAGACAAGAGGTCGGGGTGGACATCGAGGCCGTTCTCCCTGTGCCGGAAGCGGACGAGATCGCAGCGCTCTGCCTTTCCGACTCCGAGTACGGATCCTACACCGCTCTTGATTCGGAAGACCGGTTGGAAGGCTTCCTCCGGCGCTGGACCCGGCTGGAGGCTATCTCTAAGGCCCTGGGGTGCGGCTTAGGACACCCCATTTCCTGGGATGAAAAGGATTGGGCTGTCCAAAGGTTCGTACCCAAACCCGGGTATATCGGGAGCGTGGTTGTCAGGAAATGAATGGTCGTCCGGAATTGGAGTCCAGCGATGTCAACATTCAGTCGAGAACACGGGCCAGTCCCATGTCAGTGCACTTGATGCAGTTTTCGGAGCTTCTCGCAGCTCTCGCGGTCAGGGACATCAAGGTCTGGGTAGAAGGCGACCAGCTGCGGTGCAATGCGCCCGCTGGCGCACTGACGGCGGAGATTCGCGACCAGTTGCGGGATCGGAAGGGCGAGATCGTCGCTTTTCTGAACATGGCCACGGCCGTGGCCCGACAACAGCCCGCAATCATTCCCCTGCAGCCTCGCGGAACACGCCCGCCCATTTACGCCGTACCCGGACATGTCGGCGCACCCTTCACATTCTCGGACTTGTCCAAGCGCCTGGGCAGCGATCAGCCGTTCTACGCACTCCAACCGTCTGGCTTGGATGGGCAGAGCGAGCCGATGGACCGCGTCGAAGATATCGCCGAGTACTTCGCCCGCCAGATCGTCGAATATCAGCCGACCGGTCCGTACATCATTGCCGGCTACTGCTCCGGCGCTCCAACAGCTTTCGAACTGGCGAAAATCCTGAGACAACGCGGAGCAGAGGTCCCATGTCTTGCGCTCTTTGGCCCTCTTCACCCCGCCACCCATGCGGAATTGCCGCGTCTGCTGTATTTCACTGCCAGGGGTAGTGCCGAAGCGATCTGGCGAGAGATGGCGAAGCTCCCGACATTCAGCGCCCGTCTCCGATATGTCGGCAGTCGCCTCAGCAAATGCTTCCGCGCCCTCACGGCCCTCGTTCGCAAAAGCGAGGAGCCTGTTATCACAGATCCGGTGCTGGCGAGCAGGGCTCGACTCAAATCCACGGCGATCACTGCTTTTCGGCGGTACATTCTCACTCCGTACTCGGGTCGAGTATGTATATTCCTTCCTAACAAGGCCTGGCTGCGATCGGGTGCAGCGCCACGCCGATGGCTTGAAGTGGTGCCCCATGCCGAATTTTATTTCGGGCCTGAGCACTGCAACGAATCCTCCATGCTGGAGGAGCCTGACGCACCTGCCATCGCAGAGCTTTATCGCCGGGCAACACGCAAGCGGAACAATTAATGTGATTTGATTTTTTGATTGCCGATGGGAGCGTATCTGATGAATGAGGTCCTACCTATCACGGCGGAGGGCGCGACGCTTTCTCTGCTGAAAGTTGCCGATCATCAGGCGCTGATTGTCGAGTACAACGCCACGGCAGCGCGCTACCCATCGGACAGGACGATCATCGATCTCTTCCGCGACCAGGGGATGCGTAGTCCTGACGCTGAAGCGATCCGCTTCGGCGATGCAACGCTAACGTACCGGCAGCTCGACGAACGCTCAAACCAGATGGCCGCGCACTTGAACTCGACCGGCGTAGGGCCGGGACGGATTGTTGTTGTGTTCATGGAGCACTCCATTGAAGCTGTCGTTGCGATCTTAGGCGTCATGAAGTCCGGCGCAGCCTATGTGCCGGTGGATGCGGCAACGCCAGAGGGGCGTATCGCAATAATCCTGAAGGACATTTCCAACGGGATCGACGGACGGGTGCCGGTGGCGATCACTCAGGCACGCCTGCAATCCGTCATTTCCCCGAACCTTGCCGACATTTTCGTGCTCGACGCCGATTTCGGTTCGATTTTGAATCAACCGGACTCGGCCCGACCGTCCGCTGCTACGCCGGACGGCACCGCCTATATCATCTTCACATCCGGCTCGACCGGTACTCCCAAAGGCGTCGAGATCGAGCACCGGAGCCTTGTGAACTACATCTGGTGGGCCGCTCGAGTGTACAGTTCCGGTGAACGTCTCGCGTGGCCTCTTTTCTCATCCTTCGCTTTCGACCTAACCGTTACAACGCTCTTCACGCCACTCATCACCGGCGGCTGCATCGTGGTCTATCTTGGTGATCCCGGAATGCAAAGCTTCGTCGTGCTGAAGGTCATCGACGACAATGCCGTCGATGTCATAAAGCTGACGCCGGCGCATCTCGCGATGATCCGCGACCGCAATCTTGAAAGCACAAGATTGCGCAAGTTCATCGTGGGCGGCGAGGACTTCAAGACCGAGTTGGCTCGTGATATCGTGAAAACTATCCCCCACCCTATTGAGATCTACAACGAGTACGGACCAACCGAAGCCACGGTGGGCTGCATGATCCACCGTTTCGACATCGACCGGGATCAATCCGCATCGGTGCCGATCGGCGTTCCCGCCGCCAATGCAGGAGTCTATGTCCTCAGCAAAGCATATCAGCCGACCGGTCCCGGCATCATCGGTGAGATGTTCATTGCCGGCGATGGTCTCGCGAAAGGCTATTTCAATCGCCCTGATCTGACCGACGAGCGGTTCCGCACGGCCACCGATCCCCGAGATGGGTTTTCGAAGCTACGGCTGTATAAGACGGGTGACCTCGCCCGCTGGAACTCGGAAGGGCGCTTGGAATTCCTCGGCCGCGCCGATCATCAGGTGAAGATCGGTGGCGCACGTGTCGAACTGGGCGAGATCGAAGCGCGGCTTCTCAAGCACCCGCACGTACCCGAATGCGCTGTCGTCGCCATCACCACCTCGGTGACGAAACCAGCGACACAAGAAATGGCCCAAATCGGGTATGTCGAATCGCCAGCGGCCGAAGACGGCATCGCGCGACTCGTGGCCTACTATGTATCGTCGGAACCTCTGGCCGTGGCAGACCTGCGTGCTCATCTCGCCGAAGAACTCTTGGAGTCCATGATTCCGACCCACTATGTTCGCCTCGAACGGATGCCGCTCACGTCCAATGGCAAGATTGACCGCTCCTCACTTCCCCAGCCGACGGCGGAAAACATCCAGCCTGCACAGGACTTCGGCGCCCCCTCGACGGAGACCGAGAAGACGCTGGCCGCGCTGTGGTGCGATCTTTTGAAGATCGGGTCGATCGGACGTCACGACAACTTTTTTGACTTGGGGGGAGAGTCGCTCCTGGTGATGAGGGCGGTGTCGCGCATGCGAAAGACCTTCGGCGTCGACGTGCAACTTCGCAACCTCTTCGAGCGCCCTACACTAGCCGAACTGGCGGAAGTGATCGACGGAATGCGCTGGGCTGCCGATTCCAGATCCGCTTCACGCTCAGAGGGCCCGAGAGAGGAAATCGAACTCTAGCTTACTGGAATGGCTCCGATTGGCCTTGGGGCACCAATCCGGACGAAAGCTTTTGCGTTGGACTCATAGCAGAGCGAACGAAGATGATGGACAAAGCCTGGGTACCGGCGCGAGGATCGGGGCTGCCTTGGGTGGCGGCGGAGTATGAGCTCTTACGGGACCAGGTCCGCCGGTTCGTCGAGGAGGAGATCAAACCGTGTGCGGATCGCTGGGAAGAGGAGGGATTCGTTCCCCGTCCGATACTGCGCCGCATGGGCGAACTCGGCTTCTTCGGCATCCGCTACCCGGCGGAGTATGGTGGTGCCGAGATGGACGCGGTCGCATCAACGGTCTTCGCCGAGGAGCTCGGGCGCTCGACCTATGGCGGCGTCGCCGATGCGATGCTGGTCCATGCCGACATGGCTTCTGCGTATGTCTTTCACGAGGGGACCAAAGTCCAGCGGGCCCGCTGGATGCCGGGAATTATCAGCGGCGAAGTGATCACCGCGGTTGCGATCACGGAGCCGGATGCGGGCTCGGACGTCAAGGCCATCCGCACGCGCGCGCTCCGAGATGGCGACTCTTACGTCCTCGACGGCACGAAGCTCTACATCACGAACGGCGTCCATGCGGATCTCTACTGCGTTGCAGCCAAGACTGATGCCTCGGCAGGAAGCAACGGGATCACGATGTTCCTCGTCGAGAAGGGCACGCCAGGCTTTACCGTCGCCCGTGAACTGGAAAAGCAGGGTTGGCGCTCCTCGGATACGGCAGAGCTTGTCTTCGATGGCTGCCGTATTCCCGCCGAGAACGTGCTCGGCGCGGAGGGGCAGGGCTTCTACTCCATCATGCGCAACTTCCAGAACGAGCGCCTTGTCCTCGCCGCCATGGCAATAGGGACAGCCGAGGTGGCGATCGATATGACCCTCACTTACGTGAAAGCTCGCCGTGCATTCGGAGGCGTCCTGTGGGACATGCAGGCGATCCGTCAACGTCTCGCGATGCTCTCCGCGAAGGTGGAGGCAAGCCGCGAGTTTCTCTATGCCACCGCTTGGCGCATGGCGGCGGACGAAGATTGCCTGCGCGAGATATCGATGTTGAAGGCCATTTGCGGCGAACTCGTCAACGAGGTCGTGTATGCGTGTGTGCAGTTCCACGGCGCTATGGGTGTCATGCGCGAGAGCCCGATCGAGCGGATAGCGCGTGACGCCCGCATCCTCTCTATCGCCGGCGGCGCAACGGAGGTGATGCTGGAGGTGGTCGCGTCGATGTCGTGAGCTTAATGCGGCGTTGAGGACACGATGAACCAGAAATCCTTTCGTGAAGCCCCCTCTATTTGAGGGGGTGGACGCCTGTCCTTATCGCAAATCAAATCCGGGTATATTGATGGTGCAGTCCGCCCAGGATCGGACGACAGAGAATGCGTCCGGCTGTCTCGGCGGCGCGTGACATCGGCGCGTCCTTGTTTAATGACAAATGGGTGCGCGTGCCGTTGTAATAGCCCATGTACGACAGCAGCACGTGGCGCAGATGGCGTTCGCCGAATACCACGACATGATCAATGCATTCCCTGCGGATCGAACCGATAAGCCGTTCGGCATATGCATTTTGCCACGGTGAGCGCGGCGACGTCGGGCGATCTCGAATGCCGATGGACCGAACCCGGCGCATGAATATTTCGCCGTATGCACCATCGCGGTCCCGGATCAGGTAACGAGGGATTTGCTCCCAGCCACACGCCTCCGTCAGTTGGTTGGCGATCCATTCGGCCGTCGGATGCGCGGCGACCCCAAACCATAGGATCTGCCGGCGGCCATGGCCCATAATCAGCACTCCATAGACAGGACGAAAGAAAATTGTCGGCACCACGAAAAGGTCCATCGCGGCGATACCGTCAGCGTGGTTACGAAGGAACGTCTTCCACCCCTGCGACGGAGGGGCCCTCCTCCGCGCCATATACTTGGCCACACTGGTCTGGCCGATATCGATGCCAAGCTTGAGAAGCTCACCATGGATTCTCGGCGCTCCCCACAACGGATTGGCGATGCTCATCTCGCGGATCAGCCGGCGAATTTCCAACGACACAGCCGGTCGACCGCAGCGAAGCCTCGATTTCCAGCGCCCATACGATCTGAAACCGGCACGATGCCAGCGGATCACGGTGTCCGGTCGGACGATTGCCAGTGCATCATACATCAATATCAGTCTGTCAATCGAGATGAAGGGAGGTCTTTTGGGACGGGTTCGCCGCAACACATTGATTTGGCCGCGTCGCAACATCGTGCGCTCGGCAGCCTGCGGTTCCTTCACCTTGACGACCATTTCAGCGCGAGCAAATATTTCCTGCGGTGTATCGACAATTTCAGCCCCGGCATTGGCATATTCATCGTCCGTCAGGCCCGACCCGACGCCGGCGGATTTCTCAATAATAACCGTGTGGCCGCGATGGGTGAGCTCGGCAACTGTGGCGGGCGTCAAGCCGACCCGAAATTCATTGTCTTTGGTTTCTTTTGGCGCGCCAACTAACATTCTTTGTCACCCGAAATCGCCAACTAGGCGGGCTTCACTTGACTGTCCTCGCCAAAGCTTGCTCGCGATGGGAGCATGAGAGTGATTACACCCGCGCCCTGTCGTTGTCCCGCCTTGCCTACAACCTCGAGAACCTGTTCAGCCCAGGGCTGGCAACCGCGCTGTTGACGGTGATCTCGTTCAATACCTTGTTCTCAAGCACCGTCATCGGTTTCCTCTGCTCGGCATTGTTGGTCGTCTCAGTGCAACTGCCCTCTCCTACGACGGCAACGGAGGTCGGCCAGTCCTTCTATAGTAAGGCCACCCGCGGTATCCGCATCTATCTGGCGACGCCGCGCCTGCGCGGTTTGCTTGCCCTGAACCTGTCGGTAGCAGCAGCAACGACAAGGTCACCGGAATGAGCGCGGGCAACCTGCCGGTTAAGAAGTTCAAATCCAGCAAGAAGATGGCTGGCCTCAATGGGGACAAGTTGCAGGTCGCCGCCAACGGCGCGCTGCAACTCGCGCAGATGGATACGTCCTACTATGCCTATTGCTTTGATACCGGCGTGGATTTTGAGTGCTACTGGTATCCTGCGACCGACGTCGTCGTAACAGACCCGTGGTCGCCTTACCCGTACTGATCGAAAACACTTGCAACCCGTTGCGGCAGACTACTGCCGCGGGTTGCGACACTGTCAGCTGTTCGTCGTCAGGTAATTTGAGACTGATCAGGCGTTTCGAGAAGGGAGGCTCTGGCTCATCAGGGGTTAGAGTTTAAGCGGCCTGCAGTCGGTGCTGCAAGCGACGGTTTGCGATGGTGACAAGTTTGATGCGTCTGCGTTCTGCAAGGATCGTCTCGGCCCTGCCGAAGTAGACATCGGCTGGAGTCAGGAATGCCGAATAGTGATCTCCTCGAAATTCTCCACACCCCAAAGATTGCGGTTCATGCAGACGGCGCGGAGATAGAAACTTGCAACGCCGAGGATCTTGCTCCCAACTTCGCTATTCCAGCAATAAACCCCCGGAAATACAAATCCGGCGATCCGTCCGACAGGCGGCCCGCCTCGATCGGGCGCCCGAAGAGATTCGAACTCCTGCCCCCATCAAGAGCAATCTGGACCGTCGAGCTGGATTCTCCCCCTGCGAAAATCCTAGGAACAACCCGATTTTTGGCGCGCATCGCGCCCAAAAAGTACGGAATGAAGTTGAGTGGCGGAGCGAGAGGGCTTCGAACTCCGGCACGGTTTAAAAAAAGGGCTCGAAGGTGCGCTGGCCCATTACCTGACATTCGCTTCGGCGAGATCAATTGCAGAAAGGACTGGTATTCGTAGACAAAGCGAGCATTGCTGTGCCTTAAGACAAACCCTGGGACAGGGCCCCGCAGCGCAACATAGCTGACGGGGCCTCGGGTGGTGCGACACTGATGTCGCGTCATTCGGAGGGTTTAATGCAGAAGTCATCCCGCAATTGTAAGCCGTCGAAGCGCGCTGGCCGGGCAAAAGCTGCTCGTGCATTGAAGGCGGCAAAAACAGCGCGTTACTCCGCGCGGCCACCAGCCCTGGAAAGAACGAACAAGCAAACAAAGCTGCTTGATCTTCTGAGGCGGCCAGCGGGTGCGACCATTGCTGCACTCACGGAGGCGTCGGGCTGGCAGCAACATTCCGTGCGCGGATTTTTGGCTGGTGTGGTCCGCAAGAAACTCGGGCTCGATTTGGTCTCGGCCGTTGAAGCCGATCAGCGCACCTACCGCATCATTGCAGCGAAGCAAGCCCGATGATGGTCCGAGCATCGAAGGGCGGGCTGGCGCGTAGTCGCGATCTCGGTGGTCGACGACCGCAGTCGCGTGGTCTCAGGTCCAACCGGTCCGCGCTGGCGCATCTTCCGAAGCATCTGCAGACAGCGATCGTAAGCTATCGGAGGCAGGCAGATCAGTCGGGCGACCTCAATCCGGCCATTCGCCAGTTCCTCGATCGTATCGTCGAGAAGGAGACACGCGAGTCCGTCATGGCCAAGCTCATCGCCTTCGACCGCGGCCAGCTAGAGTTCAAGGCCGGCACCATCCTGATCCGGGAATGGAATGGCATCACCCATCGAGCCATCGCTGTGGACAATGGCTTCCTATGGGACGGGACACGGTACGACAGCCTTTCGGCCATCGCCTTCGCCATCACCGGCACCCGCTGGAATGGGCCCCGCTTCTTTGGCCTGCGGGATAGCGCGGTCATTGGAGAGGTTGGGCCATGAGGGCCCGGGATACGGCGGTGGTCCGATGCGCGATCTATACCCGGGTCTCGACCGACAACGGCCTCGACCAGGAGTTCAACTCGCTGGATGCCCAATATGAGGCCTCCAGCGCCTACATCAAAAGCCAGGCTCATGCCGGCTGGGTGCAGGTCAAAACCCGCTATGACGATGGCGGCTTCTCAGGCGGATCGACCGACCGGCCGGCCCTTCAGAGCCTGCTGGAGGATATCCGAGCCCGCAAGATCAACGTCATCGTCGTCTACAAGGTCGACCGCCTGACCCGCTCGCTCGCCGATTTTGCCAAACTGGTGGAGCTGTTCGATGCCCATGGGGTGTCGTTTGTCTCGGTCACCCAGCAGTTCAATACCACGACCTCCATGGGGCGACTGACGCTGAATGTCCTGCTGTCCTTTGCCCAGTTCGAACGGGAGGTCACGTCGGAACGCATCCGGGACAAGGTCGCAGCCTCCAAGAAAAAAGGCATCTGGGTCGGTGGCCCTCTCCCCCTCGGCTACGCCATGAAGAAGGGCAAGGTGGCCGTCGTCGAAGAGGAAGCCGAGCGGGTCCGCCAGATCTTCACCCGTTACCTCGAACTTGGCAGCGTCCGCGCCCTGATGCGGGATCTCAGGGAACGCAACATCGTCAGCAAGCAACGACTTTTCAAGACCGGAGCGGTCCGGGGCGGTGTTCCATTCGGCTGTGGAGCTTTATTCTACCTGCTGCGCAACCGCTTCTACATTGGCGAGGTCAACTACAAGGGGCAGATCTATCCGGGCGAACAGCCCCCGATCCTGGATCGCGACCTCTTCGACCGCGTCCAGCAGATGCTCTCGGACCAGCGGAGCCATCAGACTAGAACTCGGGTCCCGTTCACGCACCTTCTCACTGGCCTGATCTTTGACGACGCCGGCCATCGCATGTCGCCGACCCAGGCCCAGAAGAAGGGACGGCGTTACAGCTACTACGTGTCCCGTCCGCTTCTGTTTGGGAACGCCGCCACAGCCGATGTGGGCTCGGTCTCACGCGTGCCCGCCCCGGAGGTCGATGATCGGGTCCGCAAAGTTGTTCTGGAGCCTAGGCATGGTCAGCTGAAAGCCTCTGGTCCGACCGACAATGCATTCGCCCGCTCGGTCATCGAGCGCATCGACGTCCAGAAAACCCGTCTCGTCGTGCAGCTGAAGCAGGATCCCGACAATCCCATCGAAGAAGACGACTCCACCGTCGTCATCCCCTGGACCAAGCCACCGTCCAAACGCGCGCGGTCCATCCTGCGCCCGACCTCCGCCAGGCTCCCGCTACGCCCGATGAAGCTGGAGCGCCGGGCCACGCTCGTTGCCGCGATTGCCCGCGGCCGGCGTTGGCTTGATGAACTCATCACGGACTCAACGACAGACGCACAAGCCATCGCAAAACGCGAGCGTTGCAGCCTGCGTCACGTCAACATGACGCTGTCGATGGTCTTCCTCTCGCCATCGCTCGTCAAGGCCGCTGTTGAAGGTCAGCTGCCACGCGGCATCGGTCTCAAGCAACTGCGCGAACTCCCGCTCGAATGGGATCGCCAGTTTGAGGCGCTCGCGCTCGATCCGATCTGACGAGCGGCCGCGCTCTACGACCCAGCTGCGCGTGCTTTACACATGATCTGAGAGGTGATCCTGCATCTGCGGAGGGATTCTACTATGGGGCGAGATAGATCTGGATTCGTCAGGCTGATTGCTGGCCCGAACCACGAAAGAGATTTTTGCTACCGAACTGGACGCCGCTCCAGCCGTTCTTGAATTGCTTAAATACCCTCACTGACTGTCCGGTCAGGAACGGGAATTTCGTCCCCAGAGACAGGCGACCCCAACCACAGAAATCAAACACCAAAAGCCGGCAGAGACTCAGCCCCGCAAAAACAGGCCTAGAAATCCCGCGAAAAGCGGGGCATTTGCGCGACGGTCCACGATGTCTGGTTTGCGGAGACTGGATGGTGGGCGCACCAGGGCTCGAACCTGGGACCCGCTGATTAAGAGTCAGCTGCTCTACCAACTGAGCTATGCGCCCGGAACTGTCCGGAAATCCCTTGCGGGACGGGGGTCCGTGTAGCAAAGCGAACCCGCGATGTCCAGCAAAGCAGCGGCGCTTTCCCGCTTTCGCAGCAACTTTTGCAAAACGCGAAAAAGCCGCCGAATCCGGCAGCTCCTCGTATCGTGGCGATATTCCCTCCGGGGTTATCAGAGCCGTCCAGGCTTCTCCTCGTCATGGCGGCTGCCAGAGCCGCCCCGGTCACCGTCCCGATCATTGTGATCGAACCGATCGCCCCCGCGGTCAAAGCGGTGATGGCGCAATCCCATCCCGCCGAACCCGTGACCCATGCGGGTGAGCACCGTCAGCCGCCGCTTTTGGCCGTCGTCGAGGGTCTTGTAAAGCGGGTCGGCGGCATCGGCGATCTTCTTCAAAGCCGCCGCGGTCTCGGCCATGCGATCGGCGCGCGTGCGTAGGCGGGCCACCGGATCGACAGGCGCCTGCTGTTCGCGCGCGTCGTCCTTCGTTGACTGCATCCGGGCGTTGGCACGGTCGATCCGCAGCTTGGCGAAATCACGAACCGCCTGCTCCACTGGCGGCCACAGTTTCTCCTGATCCGGCGTCAGCTTGAGGCCAGCGTGGACCGCAGCGATCCGCGCATCGGCAAAGGCCGTCCTGTCCTGTGGACTGAACTGCGTGTGCTCGTGGAACCATGAGTGATGCTGATGGGCATACACCGCGGTCGAACCGGCAATGGCAAGCGCTGCGACACCGGCGAGAATGGCCTTCTTCATGGAACCCTCCTTTGCAAGGTCCGATGAAGATGGATGCGCACGGCACGCCAGGCAAATTACATCTTCGCAACGGTGGCCTCTCTTACGAAGATGTAATCTGCCGCAACCAACGGAACCTTCAACACGGGACCAATATCGCAAATGCAAACGGCGCCTCGCGGCGCCGTCCGATTTGTTTTGTCATTTTTGCAACGTAAAGAATCAGCTCGCGGCGGCGGCCGAAGGCAGGTCGCGCTGATGCTTCATCACGATCTTGTTGAGCGCGCCGAGATAGGCCTTGGCGGAGGCGACCAGCGTATCCGGATCGGCGGCCTTCGATGTCATCGCGCGACCATCCTGGCTGAGACGCACCGACACTTCCGCCTGCGCGTCCGTGCCCTGGGTCACCGCATGAACCTGATAGAGTTCGAGCTTGGCCTCATGCGGCACCAGCCTTTTGATACAATTGAACACCGCATCCACCGGACCGTTGCCCTCGGCTTCCTCGATCCGGGTCTGGCCGTCGACCGTGAGCTTCATGGTCGCACGCTGCGGACCATGGGTGCCTGCGATCACCGTCAACGACGACAGCTTGATGCGATCGTGCGAGGCAGCCATTTCCTCGTCGACCAGCGCAACGATGTCCTCGTCGTAGATGTCCTTCTTGCGATCGGCCAGCGCCTTGAAGCGCACGAACGCATCCTGCAACTGGTTCTCGGCCAGCTTGTAGCCGAGTTCCTCCAGCTTATGCTGGAAGGCATGGCGGCCGGAATGCTTGCCCATCACCAGCGAGGTCTGCTTCACGCCGACGCTCTCCGGCGTCATGATCTCGTAGGTCTGCGCGTTCTTCAGCATGCCGTCCTGATGAATGCCGCTCTCATGCGCGAACGCGTTCCGGCCGACGATCGCCTTGTTGTATTGCACCGGGAACGAGGTCGCCGCCGACACCAGCTTGGAGGCGCTGGTCAGCATCGTGCTCTCGACGTTGCACCAGTACGGCATGACATCGCCGCGGGTCTTGATCGCCATCACGACTTCTTCCAGCGCGGCGTTGCCCGCCCGCTCGCCGATACCGTTGATCGTGGATTCCACCTGGCGCGCGCCACCCTCGACGCCGGCCAGCGAGTTGGCGACGGCGAGACCCAGATCGTCATGGCAGTGCACCGAGAAGATTGCCTTGTCGGCGTTCGGCACCCGCTCGCGAATGGTTTTGAACATCCGCCGGTACTCGTCCGGCACCGCATAGCCGACGGTGTCCGGCAGGTTGATGGTGGTGGCACCGGCCGCGATCGCGGTCTCCACGCATTTGCACAGATAGTCGATCGGGGTGCGGGTCGCGTCCATTGCCGACCATTCGACGTCCTCGACCAGGTTGCGCGCCTGCGTCACCGTCGCGGTGATGATCTCCAGCACCTCGGCCTCGCTCTTGCGCATCTGATGCGCCAGATGGATCGGCGAAGTGGAGACGAAGGTGTGGATACGGCCTCGCCTTGCGTGGCGCACGGCTTCGCCGGCACGGGCGATATCACCGGGAATGGCGCGGGCTAGACCTGCGATCACCGCATTCTTGGCGTTCTTTGCAATCTGCGCGACCGCCTCGAAATCGCCGACCGAAGCGATCGGGAAGCCGGCTTCGATGATGTCGACACCCATGTTGTCGAGCATCTCTGCAACCTCGAGCTTCTCCTCGAAAGTCATGGTAGCGCCGGGGCATTGCTCGCCGTCGCGCAGGGTCGTGTCAAAAATAACGACGCGGTCCTTGTCGGACTTGTTCGCGGTAGTCATGGGAAAAGGTCCTCTGGGTCAATGCGCCAATGCAGGCGCTCGAAGGGGTCTGGTGTTCCTGCGTCCCCCTGAGTGCCCAGGCAACAACTGCCCAGCCGGCGCTCAGGGGCCGATAAGAAGCAGAAGCCCGCCATTCAGCAGGGTGGGCATGAACGCAGCCGGAATCGCTTCGGAACCAGCGGCAACCGCCGTCTTCCCGTGAACTCCAGTCATTTCGCTGCGAATCAGCATTACCGGACCCTTTAGCGGGGCAATTCTCGGCCCAAACCGTTGACGGTTCGTTGCCTGCGCCCTTCAGGTAGAGGTTCTAAACGAGAATGCCCCGATATCGCAATGCCAAAAGATGGTCAGCGAGGCTGCCATTCTCCCATAGGAACCAGCGCCGCACGCCGTCCAAAACACCTTCGCTTATTTCCGCGGCTGCGGTCCTCTCGGTCTCCGGGATGGGGACGATGCTGAAACAGCCTCGGACTTCCCTGTTGCGGAGTTCTTCACCGCAACCTTCTTCGACCCCGCCGCACTCCTGCCTTCGCTCTCCAGTGCCTTCCGAACCTTGTTGAACTCGCTCAGTTCGCTCTTGTCGACCTTCGGGAAATGCAGGTCCAGCTTGTCCAGCGTGCTGACGATGGTCGACCCGATCACGACGCGCGCAAACCACTTGTGGTCGGCCGGCACCACATGCCACGGCGCATGGAGCGAGGCGGTATGTCGGATCATGTCCTGATACGCCGCCTGATACATGTCCCAGAGCTTCCGCTCGGCAACATCGCCCATCGAGAACTTCCAGTTCTTCGCCGGCTCCTCCAGGCGTTCGAGAAAGCGCTGGCGCTGTTCCTCTTTCGAGACGTTGAGGAAGAATTTCAGCACCACCGTGCCATTATGGGCGAGATATTTTTCGAAAGCCGAAATATCCTCGAAACGTTCGCGCCAGATGGTCTTTGTCACGAGCCTTGGCGGAATCTTCTGCTTCGCCAGAATTTCGGGATGCACGCGCACCACCAGAACTTCCTCGTAATACGACCGGTTGAAGATGCCGATGCGCCCGCGTTCAGGAAGCCGCCGCGCCGCGCGCCACATGAAGTCGTGATCGAGTTCTTCCGTTGAGGGCTGCTTGAAGGAATGCACATCGCAGCCCTGCGGGTTGACGCCATCGAACACGCTCTCGATGGCGCTGTCCTTGCCGGCGGCGTCCATGCCCTGGAAGATCAAAAGCAGCGACCAGCGATCCTGCGCATAGAGTTTTTCCTGCAAATCGCTGAGGCGGTCGCGGTTGGCTTTGATGATTTCCTGCCCGCCGTCCTTGTCGATGCCGCCGCGCTCCGCGGTCTTGCATGAGGCAAGATGAAACGCCTTCATGCCATCGACACGAAAGGGGTCCACGAAAACCTTGGAATCAACGGCATCCTGCTGATTTTTCTTGCCCATGAAGCGCACTCCGGTTTCCGGCGACATCAAGACAATATAGCCCGGCGGCTGATGTCAAACCGCCATCGCCGCCACATGATCGATGAATGCCGTCACATACACCGGTATCGCCGGGGTAAAATCCGCGCGGCTTCGCACCAGATGGATCGCACTAAATTCCGGTGCAGCCTGTCCCGCGAGCGTGCGTGCGATCCGCGCGCGCAGCGCCTCGCCCTTCATATCCACGTCTAAAAGCTGAATAATAGCGATCAGCGGCCCGGCGACGACGCAATACCAACAGGGGTTGGCGCGATACAGGTGTGAGGCAAGGCCGGTCTCCTCGCCGACTTCGCGGGCGATCCCGATCGCAAGATCGAGCTTGCCGTCACGGATATCACAGGGGTCGGACATACCGGCGGGGAAATAGATGCGACCAGCATTCGCGGTGTTTGCGCCCATTTCGCCCAATACGAACAGACGGTCGCTACTGCGCAGCGCGCCCATGCCGAAGCCGTTGAAAACGTCCTTGTCAGGAAAGCCCCAGTCTCGCCAAGCGAGAAAGCTCGCAAAGTCGGTCTCGAAATAGTCCGCGCGAAAGCACCCGCCGTCGAACTGCCGGTTGCGGCCGAGCAGGATACGCCCGTTCCACAGCGCCGGGGTTTTGACGCGCAGCGCGGCGAAATGAGCATCGATCTCGCTACGCCGCTCTTCGGCGAAGGCCCAGCGCCAAGGCCGGACTGCAAGATCCAGCCGGGTGACGCGATGGATGACGGGCTTCGTCACGCTGCGCTACCTGCGCGTTGGTCTATGCGACGGTGAGCGCGTCTGCGTGCGGCGTTCCGGTGATTTCCAACCCGATTGCGACATTGTCGAGTACGTCTTCCAAGGAAACAATGCATCGGATTGAAACAGAGAACCCACATCGTCGTTTTAATCCCGTCAGCGAGCGATGTACAAGACCATGGGCAGCCGCGCCTACACCGACGCAAAACAAAATAAAGGCGGGGACAACAAGATAAAGTTTTCGGCGGTTTTCCGGCTCATCGGCCAATGCACAATTCGGATGGAACTGTGCGTTTGGACTTGGCCGCAAATTTTACCGTTGTCGTCAACGCGATGACGATCTGATTCAAAATCGATCGATTTTTGCAGCTTCGCCGACCTGCCTTTGTGTCGCCAGGCGCTCACAACTCACCGTCTCGTGACAAGCCCGGCAAAGGCTGCACATCATTCCAGCCTCATCGAAAACACGACACTCGGCTGCGGCTGCACCGCTGTATCCGCACGCTCCCGCTCGCCATGAAACAAGAACATTGCAAGACAACGGAGACATGAATGAGACGACGAGTGCTCCCATGCGGGAGCGTGATCGCGCTGGTGTTCCTGCTGAATGGATCGGCCTGCCGGGCCAATGACAGCGATGCGTCGACAGGAACTGTCCATCCCGGAGACATCGTCACGACGATCGCTGAAACCTGGAGCCTCGCGCTTCAGGTCGCGATACGGCGCTCCCGTAGTCGCAACGCGCTTCAGACCGCGATCGAGCGCGAAACCGTGGAAGCAACGCGCCGGTTTGGAACCGTCAGATGCAGCGCGGCTCCCGACGACGAACATGATCCCCTCGCGCTGCTGGTCAGGCGGCGTGTCGATGAGGCGATCGCCTCACTCAAGGCGCGGCTCGCCATCACTTATCGATCCCTGTGCATCGGCGGCAGGCTCGCCGTGACCTTCGACGTCAAGCCCATCGACAAACCGCATTAGCGCCCTCAGACCGGTCTGGACTTGGTGCGACGGCGGCCATGTGATAACCCCGCAAGGCATGAGCGAAACCTCGCCGCTGATCGCGTTTTCGCATGTCGCCAAGAGTTTCAACGGCGGCCACGTCAAGGCCGTGGACGATCTATCACTCGGTGTCGCCGCGGGCGAATTTCTCGCCATCGTCGGCGGCTCCGGCTCCGGCAAGACTACGCTGCTGCGACTCGCCAACCGGCTGATCGATCCCGACGCAGGCACCGTCACCGTTGCAGGGGAGGACATCGCCGGCGTCGATCCGATCGGGCTGCGCCGCCGGATCGGCTATGTGTTCCAGAACGGCGGCCTATTTCCGCATATGAGCATCGCCGGCAACATCGGCATCACCCCGCGCCTGCTCGGGGCGCCGAAGTCCGAAATCGCCGCGCGGGTCGACGAACTGCTCGATCTGGTGCAGCTTGACCGCGCGCAGTACCGCGACCGCTTCCCGCACGAATTGTCCGGCGGCCAGCGCCAGCGCGTCGGCGTGGCGCGGGCGCTCGCCGCGAAGCCGCACATCGTCTTGATGGACGAGCCCTTCGGCGCGCTCGATCCGATGACGCGCGACGCCCTCGGCAACGACTACCGCGCGCTGCACGCCAAGCTCGGCCTTACCACCGTGATGATTACCCACGACATGACGGAAGCGCTGCTGCTTGCAGATCGCGTTGCCGTCATGCGCGAAGGCCGCCTGCTGGCCCTGGGCACGGCGGCGGAATTATCCCGGTGCGACGATCCTTATGTCGGCGAGCTGCTGGGGACGCCGCGCCGCCAGGCCGAACGGCTTCGGGCGGCGCTATCGCAGAACAGCACGCTATGAGCCTGCTTTCCGACCCGCTCTGGAGTGAAGCGCTCGGTCACCTGCCCGATTATCTCGGCAATCACGTCCGCGTCAGCGTCACCGCGCTGCTGCTGGGACTTGCCGCCAGCTTTCCGCTGGCACTGATCGCGCGCACCCGGCCAGTGATGCGCTCCGTGCTGCTTGGTCTTGCCAGCATCGTGCAGACGGTGCCGGGACTGGCGCTGCTGGCGCTGTTCTATCCGCTGCTCCTGGCGCTCGCGGCATTGACGCTGAGATGGTTCGGCGTCGGCTTCTCCGCGTTCGGATTTCTGCCGGCAGTGCTGGCGCTCGCGCTGTATTCGATGCTTCCGGTGCTGCGCAACACCGTCACCGGCCTGCAAGGGATCGATCCTGCACTGACCGAAGCCGCGCAAGGCGTCGGCATGACAGCGCGACAGTCCCTCCTCCTGGTCGAACTGCCGCTGGCATTGCCGATTATCATGGCGGGAATCCGCACTGCGGCAGTCTGGGTGATCGGCACCGCGACGCTCTCCACGCCGATCGGTCAGACCAGCCTCGGCAACTACATCTTCGCCGGGTTGCAAACCCAGAACTGGGTGTTCGTGCTGTTCGGCTGCATCGCGGCGGCGGCCCTCGCGCTGGTTGTGGATCAGTTGCTGGCCCTGATCGAATCCGGCTTGCGAGTACGCAGTCGCGTCCGCGTGGTGGCCGGCCTTGTCGGTATTGCGGCCCTGATCGCGGCCACATTAGCGCCCTCGCTCACCCGAACCAAATCGACTTACATCGTTGGCGCCAAGACCTTCACCGAGCAATACGTGCTCGCGGAGCTGATCTCGCAGCGACTTCAGGCAGCCGGGCTCTCCGCCACCGCGCGTGAGGGTCTCGGCTCTAACGTGATCTTCGAGGCGCTGACAAATCGCGACATCGACGTTTATGTCGATTATTCAGGCACGCTGTGGGCCAACCAGTTCCACAACACGGGTATTGTTCCGCGCGAAAAATTGCTCGCCGGGATCAAGGCGACGCTGGCGCGGAAAAACATCACCCTGCTCGGCGAACTCGGCTTCGAGAATGCCTACGCGCTGGTGATGCCCAAAACACGCGCCAACGCGCTGAACATTCATTCGATCGCCGACCTCGCCACGCGCGCAAGCGCGATGTCGATCGCCGGCGACTACGAATTCTTTGCCCGGCCGGAATGGGTGGCCCTGAAGAAGGCTTATGGATTGTCGTTCCGCGAGCAGCGGCAGATGCAGGCGGATTTCATGTACGCCGCCGTCGCCTCCGGTGAGATCGACGTGATCGCGGGCTACACCAGCGACGGCCTGATCGCCAAGTACGGCCTGACCGTGCTCGACGATTCCCGTCACGCCATTCCGCCCTATGACGCGATCGTGCTACTGGCGCCCCGGCGGGCTAATGACGCAAAGCTGCGCGCCGCACTCCAGCCTCTGCTTGGAAAAATCGACATCAGCCTCATGCGCGAGGCTAACCTGCGTGCCAGCGGAAACGACGCGGACAGTTCGCCGGCAACGGTCGCGCGCTGGCTACGTGAGAAGATCAACGAGAAATAAGGTGACGCCACACGGCGCCTCGCAGCGCCGCACCGCCTCTTTCCCTTCCCCCTGAGCGCGACAAATTGCCACCATACAGAACAAAACAGCAAATCCCGTGACATCCATTGTCGGTGATTTCAGATACCGACATTGGCGCGAGCTGATTTTCTTCGCACGAGTGCGAAGTGGCAACCGGCACTGAATGGTCTGCTTGTCGGAGTACCGAGCCAAAAGTCTTATGCGGGTGGCGTCCCATTCAGGATTAGACTGGGTTCCGCGCCTTCGCCCCCGCATGGATGGGGAGGAGGCAGCGGTAGCTCGCGGCACCGAACGCCGTTGGAGCTTTCCTCGGGTGATTCGAAGCTCGCCCTAGGTTCAGGCGCTGCTGACGCACTTGCCGAGTCCAGATGTCACACGTGTTAAACGTCGCGCATAGACCTCGGACCGCGAGAAAATAAAGCACAGAGAAAGGGGGAGCTATGTCTTGAATCAGTAGGAGGAACACATGGCTATTCAAGTCCCTAAGGATTTCCGCCGCGTGATCGTTGCCGCGTCGGTGGGAAACGTCATCGAATGGTACGACTTCTATATCTTCGGGAGTTTGGCCGCGGTTCTGTCGGTCAAGTTCTTTGAACAATCCCACCCGGTCGCAGCTCTGCTGAGTACGATCGCGCTGTTCACGGCCGGATTTCTGATCCGTCCACTGGGAGCGTTTCTCTTCGGATGGATGGGCGATAGGATCGGCCGCAAGTACACGTTCCTTCTTACGCTCAGCGGAATGGGGCTAGGCACGGGTGCAATCGGATTGATCCCGACCTACGACTCGATCGGTCTAACCGCTGCGTTTCTGCTCTTCGGCTTGCGGATGATCCAGGGCCTGTGCCTGGGCGGTGAGTATGGCGGCGCCATCACCTACGTCGCCGAGCATGTGCCGGACCGAAGCCGCGGCTACTACACCGGCTGGCTGCAGACCTCTCCGACTCTGGGGATCGTGGTGTCATTGGCCGTAATCATCGCGACGCGCACATATTTTGGTAATCAAGCATTCGACGAATGGGCATGGCGCGTCCCGTTCCTGGTATCCTTCCTGCTGGTAGCGATCGCAATCTACATCCGGCTCCAACTCCAGGAGACGCCGATTTTCGCGGAGATCAAGGCAAGGGGCCAGACGACCAAAAATCCGTGGAAGGAAGCCTTCCTCAGTTCCAATGCCAAATACGTCGGGATCGCCACCATCGTGCTGATCGGGCAAGGAGTGGTCTGGTACAGCGGCCAGTTCTGGGCGTTATACTTCCTGCAGCAGGTTTCCAAAGTGGACGCGTTGACCTCGGCCTACATCGTCGGAGCCGCGCTGCTCATTGCGGCGCCGAGCTTGATCTTTTTCGGCTGGCTCTCCGACGTCATCGGCCGCAAGCCGGTGATCCTGGGAGGCATGCTGCTCGCCGCGATCACCTACTATCCGCTGTATTCATGGCTGGGAGCGGTCACGCAACCTGGCAACATCAACTATCCGATAGCGGTCTTCATCATCTTCATCTTGGTTTGCTATGTCGGGATGGTGTATGGGCCGGTCGGAGCGTTCCTGGCGGAATATTTCCCCGGCAGGATTCGGTACACGTCGGTATCGGTACCCTACCATATCGGTAACGGCTGGGGCGGCGGATTAGTGCCGTTCATCACCTCGGCTGCCTTCGCGGCCACCGGCAGCATCGGTTACGCGCTGATCTATCCGATCGCAGTTCCTGCAGTGTGCTTCGTGCTTGCCCTTTTCCTGATGCCGGAAACGCGCAAGATCAGTATCTGGGAGCCGATAGAACCTCGACCCGCATCGTAACAAGGTTACCGTAACACGCTCGCCAATGTGCGGGGCCGCTAGGCCCCGTACATCTTTCCCGGCTGAAAGAGCAAACTAGTTCTTCGTCTTGTCGACCATTGCGCTCTTCTTGATCCATGGCATCATGTCGCGAAGCTTGGCTCCGACCTGCTCGATCGGATGCTCGGCGAGCCGGGCGCGCGTCGCCTTGAACGAGGTCTGGTTGACCTTGTTCTCCAGCATCCAGTCGCGGGCGAACTTGCCGGACTGGATATCGTCGAGCACGCGCTTCATCTCCTTCTTGGTCTCCGCGGTCACGATGCGCGGACCGGTGACATATTCGCCGTATTCGGCGGTGTTGGAGATCGAATAGTTCATGTTGGCGATGCCGCCTTCATAGATCAGGTCAACGATCAGCTTCACCTCGTGCAGGCACTCGAAGTAGGCCATCTCGGGCGCGTAGCCGGCTTCCACCAGCGTCTCGAAGCCGTTCTTGATCAGCTCGACGAGCCCGCCGCAGAGCACCGCCTGCTCGCCGAACAGGTCGGTCTCGCACTCTTCCCTGAAAGTGGTCTCGATGATGCCGGCGCGGCCGCCGCCGACTGCGGAAGCATAGCTGAGGCCAAGGTCATGGGCGTTGCCCGACGAATCCTTGGCCACCGCGATCAGGCAGGGTACGCCGCCGCCGCGCTGATATTCCGCACGCACGGTGTGGCCGGGGCCCTTCGGCGCGATCATCAGTACGTCAAGATCGGCGCGCGGATCGAGCAGGTTGAAATGCACGTTGAGGCCATGCGCGAAGATCAGCGCCGCGCCCTTCTTCATGTTGTCGTGCAGATGCTCGCGGTAGATGTCGCCCTGCAACTCGTCGGGCGTCAGCATCATCACGACATCGCCCCACTTCGCAGCCTCGGCGACTTCCATCACCTTGAAGCCTGCGCCCTCGGCTTTCTTGGCGGAGGCGGAACCCTTGCGCAGCGCGATCGCGACCTCCTTGACGCCGGAGTCCTTCAGGTTCAGCGCATGAGCGTGACCCTGGCTGCCATAACCGACGATGACCACCTTCTTGCCCTTGATGAGGTTCAGGTCGGCGTCACGATCGTAATAAACACGCATGGTCGTTCCTCAATTTGCGGCCATAATCGGCCAGATAACATTTGCGGATGGCGCGAGCGCGCGGCCCGGAAGAATTGCTAGTGGAGTGAATTTGACATTCGCTACCCACTATCCGGCAAACCTGGAAGCGAATGTCAAATTGAAAACTCCACTAGAAACCTAATATTAGCTAGTGGTCCTTTTGATTCTAACAATTGCAAGAACTCCCGGCGCAACGGGATGCAAATGTTAGAATCGGACCACTAGTGTCCCGAATCCGAAGTTCGCCCACCTTTGCGAGAGCACCGACTTGCGAACGTCGGATTCGAAAGGACACTAGCCGATCTATAGTTTTCAGTGCGGTTTCGGTTCAGAAGTTCTCTTGCAGACCTTGCGGCACAATTGAAGAGAACTTCTGAACCACCACACTGCCTGGTTTTTAGGGCGATGGCTGCCGGGAAACAAGCCCGCAGCGGCGTCTCGAGACACTCCGACATCAACGTCGTCCGACCGAGGAACGACAAGGCTGCATTGGGGGCTCGCCGACGCCAGGCTTGCGGCAGAGATAGGTACCGTGCAGCGGCGCGTGATAGTCCGCCGACACCAGCGTGAAGCCGACGTCCGTCAGCATCCGCTCGATCACCCAGCCGAAAGTCGAATGCTCGTCCCGCATGTGGATCACGACATCGTCGCGGGGAAAGTCATGGTTTTTGGTGTTGAACTCCGCCCACTGCTCGACGGTACGCTCGGCGTCATCCGGAGCGCTGACGAACACGATGTCGCGCAGGAACAGCCGGCCACCCGGCTTAATAACGCGGAACATCCGCGACAGCGCCACCGCCTTCCAGAAGTCTGGCAGGTGATGCAGTGTGAACTCACTGACCACCAGATCGAACGATGCGGGAGCAAGAGCGAAGCTGAGCAGGCCGGCCGATTGCGTCCTGATCGCGACCTTGCTGTCGCGCGCCTGATTTTCGGCCAGTGCCAGCGCCGCCGGCGCGATATCGACCGCATCGACCTGCGCGCCCATCCTGGCGGCTTCGCAAGCAAGCATGCCGGTGCCGCAACCGATATCGGCGATCCGCCAGCCGGGCTGCACGCCGATTTTAGTGAGCGTTGCGCGGGCGCGGCTGCCGCTGTCGTCGTGATCATAGATTGCGGAGCGCGCAGCGACGAGCGCATCCAGTCCGATCCGCCCGCGTTCGCTGTAGAACCAGTCGCGCGCCAACATGACCTTACATCTCCTTCGGTCCGCGTCCGATCGCCGCGACGCCGGTTCGCGACACCTCCACAAGGCCGATCGGCCGCATCAGGTCGACAAACTGATTGATCTTCGAGGTGCCGCCCGTGATTTCAAACACGAAGCTTTCGTTGGTGGCATCGACCACGCGAGCGCGAAACACCTCCGCAAGCCGCATCGCCTCGATGCGCTGGTCGCCCGCCCCCTTGACCTTGACCATCGCCAGTTCGCGCTCGATGGACTTGCCGGTCAGCGTCATGTCCACGACCTGATAAACCGGGATCATGCGGTCAAGCTGATGCTTGATCTGCTGGATCACCATCGGGGTGCCTGTGGTGACGATGGTGATGCGGGAGACGTGCTTCTGGCTTTCGGTCTCGGAAACCGTGAGGCTTTCGATGTTGTAGCCGCGGCCCGAGAAAAGCCCGATCACCCGCGCCAACACGCCCGGCTCGTTAGCGACCAGAACCGACAGCGTGTGCGTCTCGTTCGGATCGTGGCGCTCTTCGAGAAAGTAGGCGGAAGCGGGCTGGCTCATTGCAGTCATCTCGCGTTTGACATCTCGTTTGACGTTGCTCCTCCCTCTCCGCATTTGCGGGAGAGCGAGGAAAGAACTCACACCAACGCCTTGCCGCCGGCGAAGGCGGCTGCGGTCGCATCATCATTGGCTTCCGCCGGCAACAGCATTTCGTTGTGCGCCTTGCCAGATGGAATCATCGGGAAGCAGTTTTCCAACGCGGCGACGCGGCAATCGAACAGCACCGGCTTTTTCACCGAAATCATCTCCCTGATCGCGCCGTCGAGATCATCCGGCTTCGTCGCCCGCAGGCCGACGCAGCCGAAAGCATCGGCGAGCTTGACGAAATCCGGCAGCGCTTCGGAATACGAGTGCGACAACCGGTTGCCATGCAGCAACTGCTGCCACTGCCGCACCATGCCCATGTATTGGTTGTTGAGGATGAAGATCTTGATCGGAAGCTCGTGCTGAACGGCCGTCGACATTTCCTGCATCGTCATCTGCACCGAAGCATCGCCGGCAATGTCAATGACAAGGCTATCGCGATGCGCCACCTGCACGCCGAGAGCGGCCGGCAGGCCGTAGCCCATGGTGCCGAGCCCGCCCGAGGTCATCAAGCGGTGCGGCTCCTCGAAACCGAAAAATTGCGCCGCCCACATCTGATGCTGGCCGACTTCGGTGGTGATGTAGGTGTCGTGCCCGCGCGTCGCCTCGAACAGGCGCTGGATCGCAAACTGCGGCAGGATCACATCGTTGTTCTTCTTGTAGGCCAGCGAGTTGCGCGCGCGCCAGCGTCCGATCTCGAACCACCACGGATCGATCTTCGGCGTCTTGCCTTCTGCTTTGAATGCCTGCAACAGGTCAGTCATTACGCTGCCGGCATCGCCGATGATCGGCACATCGACGCGGATGTTCTTGTTGATCGACGAGGGATCGATATCGATGTGAATCTTCTTCGATCCCGGCGAGAACGCGTCGGTGCGGCCCGTAATGCGGTCGTCGAAGCGCGCGCCAATGCAAAGCATGACGTCGCAATCATGCATCGCCATGTTGGCCTCATAGGTGCCGTGCATGCCGAGCATACCGAGCCAGTTCTTGCCGGAGGCAGGGTAGGCGCCAAGTCCCATCAGGGTTGATGTGACTGGAAAGCCGGTGGCTTCGACCAGCGCGCGCAACGTCTTCGACGCATCGCGGCCTGCATTGATAATTCCGCCACCCGTGTAAATCACGGGCCGCTTGGCATTCGCCAGCAGTGTGACAGCCTTGCGGATCTGTCCGGCATCGCCCTTGGTCTGCGGCTTGTATGAAACGTGGACGTCGGTCTTGCGCGGCGGGTGATAGGTGCCGGTGGCGAACTGCACGTCCTTGGGCACATCGACGACAACGGGTCCGGGGCGGCCGGTGGTCGCGACATAGAACGCCTCGTGCAGCACCTTGGCGAGATCGTTGACGTCGCGCACCAGCCAGTTGTGCTTGGTGCAGGGCCTGGTGATGCCGACGGTGTCGCATTCCTGGAACGCGTCGTTCCCGATCAGGTGCGTCGGCACCTGTCCGGTGATGCAGACCAGCGGGATCGAGTCCATCAGCGCATCGGTCAGCGGCGTCACCATGTTGGTGGCCCCCGGCCCCGAGGTCACCAGCACCACGCCCGGCTTGCCGGTGGAACGGGCATAGCCTTCGGCCGCGTGACCCGCGCCCTGCTCGTGTCTCACCAGGATATGCTCGATCTCACTCTGCTGGAAAATGTCGTCATAGATCGGAAGCACCGCGCCGCCCGGATAGCCGAAAATGTGCTTCACGCCGTGATCAACGAGGGCGCGCACGATCATGGCCGCACCGGTCATCTGATGGGTGTCGTGGCGTTTGCTTTCGCTCATGATCGGCTCCGGATTGGCGCGGACTTCTGGTCGTGATCGCCCGCGTCGCAGAAATAAAAAAGGGCCTCTGAAGGGCCCCGGGCACACCGCCTTGATCGAACGGCCTCAGCCGTCCCGGGCGGCGCTCCTGGGTACGACGATAACAAGTACCGGCTTGGTAACAAAATTGCGCATTTTATCGCCAGACTTCCCAAAGGTTGCGCGGGTTATAAATGCCGGATTCGCCGCCGTCAACCGTGTTTCGGTGCAAATATGTCGACCACAGGCGTTTAGCGAGGGGAAAACTGATCCGTCATTGCGGGCTCGCGACAACCCATGCTTCCGCTTCCTCCGGCCTCACCCATACGAACTCCGGCAACTGGTGGCGGAACCATGTGAACTGCCGCTTGGCGTAGTGGCGAGTGTCGGCGCGTCCAATCTCGGCCGCCTGCTCCAGGGACATCTCGCCGCGCAAATGCCGCATCAGCGCCGGCACGCCATGCGCCTTCATCGCTGGCAGCAGCGGGTCGAGGCGCCGTTCGGTGAGCGCCGCGACCTCTTCCAGCGCGCCGGCTGCGAGCATCGTACCGAAGCGAGCATCGATCCGCGCGTAGAGCGTTTCACGATCCGGAGCAAGGAAGACCGCCCTCACCCGCCCAGGCGGCAGCAGCGGCGGCAGGCCATCACGATGCCAGTCGGTTAAGGAGCGGCCGGTCGCCTCGACGACCTCTAGCGCACGGGCGATGCGGGCCCGATCTCGCGGTTTCAGACGTTCCGCAGTTACGGGATCGCGCTGCGCGAGAACGGCGTGCAGCGCCTCCGGCCCATCGCGTTCGAGTCGCGCGCGAACGGCGTCGCGCACTTCGGATGGAATCGGCGGCACCGCCGACAGGCCTCGCGTCAGCGCCTTGAAGTAAAGGCCGGAGCCGCCGGCGAAGATCGGCAGCCGGTTTTGCGCGCGCGCTTCCTCAAGGGCTTTCGCGGCATCGCCGACCCACATCCCGGCAGAGCAGTTTACGCACGCATCAACATGACCGTAGAGCCAGTGTGGCACCCGCGCTTCCTCGTCCGGCGTCGGGCGCGCCGTGATAACGCGGAGATCACGATAGACTTGCATGGAGTCGGCATTGATGATGATGCCGCCGGTCCGTTCGGCAAGCGAAAGCGCCAGCGCAGACTTGCCGCTCGCGGTCGGCCCTGCAATAAGCACGGCATCCGTCGCCAGCCCGTTTGCTCCGCCAAGGTCCTCCCCGCTCATGTCGCTCGTCGCCACGCTGATCTGTAATCCGGTTAATCCCGCGCTCGATAGTACGGTGCTGGACGGGGCGCGCGCAATTCTTGGCAATGCGGGTTCGGCGCACTGGCTGTGGGATGAGGTCGCGGCTGACATTCCCTTCGAAAGCGATGAGCCCATTCCGACCATCATGCAACGCCTGCGCAAGGCGCGCGGCGACCTGCCGATCGATGTGGTGGTGCAGCCGCAGCTCGACCGCCGCAAGAAGCTGTTCCTGGCTGACATGGACTCCACCATGATCGGCCAGGAATGCATCGACGAACTCGCAGATTTTGCCGGCCTCAAGGCGCATGTAGCCGCGATCACCGAGCGCGCCATGCGCGGCGAAATGCAATTTGAAGCCGCACTGCGCGAGCGCGTGGCGTTGCTGAAGGGACTTCCCGTCACCGTTGTCGACGACGTACTGGCAAAACGCATCACGCCGACGCCGGGAGGCCGCGAACTGGTGATGACCATGCGCGCCAACGGCGCCTACACCTGCCTGATCTCCGGCGGCTTCACGCTCTTCACCAAGGAGGTGGCCGCCATGATCGGCTTCCAGGAAAATCGCGGCAACACGCTGCTGGTCGAAGACGGAAAATTATCGGGCAAGGCCGCCGAACCGATCATTGGCCGCGAGGCAAAACTTGCGACCCTGATCGAACTGCGCGAGGCCTTCGATCTCGACAATCTGGATACACTGGCGGTCGGCGACGGCGCCAACGACCTCGGCATGATCCAGAACGCAGGCCTCGGCGTCGCCTATCACGCCAAGCCGACGGTTGCCGCAGCGGCAGCCGCGCGAATCGATTATGGCGACCTCACCGCGCTGCTGTATGCGCAAGGGTATCGGCGCGACGAGTTTGTGAGCGCTTAGCTTCGAGCCAAATCCGGCGGAAAAATCAATTCCGGATCGCCGCTCATGCGGCGTCCGGAATGACGACAGATGGAAGTCGCGCCCTACTTCAGGCTCAGCGCCACGAACCGCAGTTCGCCGGCGCCGTTCGAAACCATCAGCAGCACCGCCTTTTTGCCGTCCTTTTTCAGCTGATCGACGCGCTTGCGGATATCGGAAGCGCTGCTCACGGCTTCCTGCGCCACCTCGACGATGACGTCGCCGGCGCTGAGCCGCTTCTCGGCAGCGTCGGAATCCGCTTCCACATCGGTGATGATGACGCCTTTGACGCTGTCCTTGATCTTGTAGCGCGTTCGCAGATCCTTGCTTAGCGCTGCGAGATCGAGACCGAGTGCCTTCTGCGTTACGGGCTTGTCGTCGCCGTCGGGCTTGGTCTTGATTGAGGCGGGCGTGGCCTTGTCGCTGTCGTCAAGCCGCCCCAGCGTCACCTTCTTGGTCTCTTCCTTGCCCTTACGGATGATCACGATATTGACGGTCTTGCCCACGGCGGTGTCGGCCACCATGCGCGACAGATCCTTGGGCTCCTTGATGTCCTTTCCGTCGAAGGAGATGACGACGTCGCCCGGTTCGATGCCGGCGGGCTTGGCCGGTCCCTTGTCCTCGACCCCGGCGACCAGCGCTCCGCGCGTCGGTTTGATATTGAGACTGTCGGCGATTTCGTCTGTGACCTGCTGAATGCGGACACCGAGCCAGCCGCGCCGCAGCTCACCGAACTGTCGCAATTGATCGACAACGCCGGCAACCGTTTTCGACGGCACCGCGAAGCCGATGCCGATCGAGCCGCCTGACGGCGAGATGATCAGCGTGTTGACCCCCACGACCTCGCCGTCGAGGTTGAATAGCGGGCCACCAGAATTGCCGCGGTTGATGGCGGCGTCGGTCTGGATGTAGCTGTCATAGGGGCCGTTGTTGATGTCGCGGTTGCGCGCCGAGACGATGCCGGCGGTAACGGAGCCGCCGAGGCTGAACGGATTGCCGATGGCGATCACCCACTCGCCGAGCCGCAACTTGTCAGAATCGCCGAACTTGACGGCGGTCAGCGTATGCGGCGGCTTGAACTTCAGCACGGCAAGATCGGTTTTCTTGTCGACGCCGACGAGTTCGGCTTTGATCTTGGTGCCGTCATTCAGAATGACGTTGATCTCGTCGGAATCAGCGATGACGTGATTGTTGGTGACGACAATTCCGGCGGGATCGACGATGAATCCCGAGCCGAGCGAGTTGGTCTTGTGCGGTTGCAGACCGCCATCCTTGCCGCCGCGGCGGTTCTTGAAGAAATCGTCGAAAAACTCCTCGAATGGCGAGCCGGGCGGCAGTTGCGGGATCGCCCGACGACCCTCACTACCGCCGTTCTTGGCTTCAACCGTCTGAGTCGTCGAGATATTGACCACCGCATCGATCACCTTTTCCGCGACGTCAGCAATGCCGTCGGGACCGCGAGCGAGAGCCGGCGCGGATATCAGGACACTCGCGGCGCTGAGGCAAAGCGCGGCCAGCAGGGACCGCCGGCGAAGGCTCAACGCGGGGAACGCTCCGGTCATGTTTCGAATCTCTCCTGGGGAAGCATATTGCTGGGCGTACAGTGCGCCCGAACGCCGTAGCTGCGCAAGCAGCGGAAACGGCGTTCGCCGGCCACCAGCGGTTTCGATTACGGCAAAAAGCTGGCGCTGCCTTCACGTTACCGTTGCCACCGGCAGCGGCTAGTGCCTGACCAACCAGATCAGGATCAGTCCAGCGATCGCCGAACCGATGCCGATCATCCGCAGAACGTGTTCCGGCGCTGCCAGCGCGCTTTTCATGGCCCGCCGCGTCCAATCCGGCGCTGCCGCGAACAGGATGCCTTCGAGCATGAAAAGAATACCAAGACCGATCAGGAAATCAGCGAAGGCAATGGAACCCATCGAACGGCGTCTCCCCCGGCATCGTAATGTTTCCGGTTTACGGCTTCGGCGCCGAAGGCCTGCCGCCCGGATGCCCAAAGAAACGGAAGAAGTCGGAATCGGGCCTCAGCAGGAAGCGCGTGTCGCTGCCCTTCAATCCGTTCTGGTAGGCGGTCATTGACCGGTAGAACGCAAAGAATTCCGGAGCCTTGTTGTACGCCTCAGCAAACAGCCGGTTGCGCTCGCCATCGCCCTGGCCGCGGATCTGCTCGGCCGCGGAATTGGCCTCGGCCACGATCACGGTCGCTTCGCGATCAGCCTTGGCCCGGATCTCCTGCGCTTTCTGACCACCCTGAGCGCGGAACTCGGCGGCTTCGCGTTGTCGCTCAGTCTGCATGCGCTGATACACCGCCTGGCTGTTCTGATCCGGCAGATCGGCTCGCCGAATCCGGACATCGACGACCGAGATGCCGTATCCGCTGGCCTCCTTGTCGAGCTGATCGCGAATGCGGCCCATCAGTTGTTCGCGCTCATCCCGCACGACCTGGATGAAGGTTACCTCGCCCAGAACCCGGCGCAGCGACGCATTGAGCAGCGTCGTCAACTGAATATTGGCTGCCTGGACGCTGCCCACGCTTTGGTAGAACCGCAGCGCATCCTTGATTCGATAGCGCGCGAACGCATCGACAACGAGCCGTTTCTGATCCGATGCAATGACTTCCTGCGACGCCTGCTCGAGGTCCAGAATTCGTTTGTCGATCGCGATCACGGAATCAACGAACGGCGCCTTGAAATGCAATCCCGGCTCCGTGACGACACGCACCGGTTCGCCTAACCGCACCAGCAGCACCTGCTCGGTCTGGTTCACCGTGAAAACGGCGCTGTATGCCACCACCAGCAAGGCCAGACCAACCAGGAGCCCGGCAATCCCTAAAACTCCGATTTTCATCGGGCGCTCCCGTTCGTCTTGGCTGGCTGGTTCGCGGTCGCGGAGCCGCCGCGCTGCGATGTCAATTCGTTCAGCGGCAGGTAAGGCACAATACCCGGCGAAGACGATGAACCCGGATCGTACACAAGCTTGTCGGCGCCCCCGAGCACCTTTTCCATGGTCTCCAGGTAGATACGCTCACGCGTCACCTCAGGCGACGCCTTGTAGGCTTCATAAACCTGCAGGAACCGGGAACTCTGACCCTTGGCTTCGGCGACGGCCTGTCCCTTGTAGCCTTCAGCATCCTGCACGATCTGCGACCCCCGTCCACGCGCATCGGGAATGACGCGATTGGCATAAGTCTGGGCTTCGTTCTGCAGTCGCTCAAGGTCGGCGCGCGCCGCCTGCACGTCGCGGAATGAATCGATGACCTGAGTCGGTGGGTCGACCTTCTGCATTTGCACCTGCTGGATCAGAACGCCGGCGCCGTACTGGTCCAGCGTCTTCTGCATCAGATCCTGCACCGAGATTTCAATTTTGGTTCGCTCGGACGTCAGAATCGGTTGAATATCTGAGCGCCCGACCAGCTCGCGCATCGAGCTTTCGGCCACAGCTTTGACGGTACCTTCCGGATTCTGGATATTGAACAGGAAGTCGCCGACCCCATCCGGCTTGATCCGCCACAACACGGTGAAATCGACGTCGACGATGTTTTCGTCGCCGGTCAGCATCAGGCTTTCCTCAGGCACATCGCGCATCGTGCTGGTGTTCCGCGCCGGGTCCTGCGCCAGCGTCAAACCGATATTGAGGGTCGAGACGCGCAGCGCCTTTGGCAGCAACACCGACTCGATCGGATACGGCAGGTGATAGTTGAGGCCCGGCTGCACGGTCCGCACGTGCTTGCCGAAGCGCAGCACCACGCCGAGTTCTTCCGACTGCACCCGGAAGAAACCGGACATGCCCCAGATCACAATCGCACCGATCAGTATCAGCATGATGCCCATGCCGCTCAGATGTCCGCCGGGCAACAATTGCTTGATGCGTTCCTGGGCCCGGCGCAGCAGATCCTCCAGATCGGGAGGCTTCGGTCCCCCCGCCGGCTGCGGGCCGGATCCCCATGGTCCTTTTGGACCAGAGCCCCACGGACCTCCGCTTTGATTCTTCCACGGCATCGACACTCTCCTCCGCGCGGATCCGGGCTTCGCAACCCCCAGCCTCGCTCTGTCTGTTCGACCTTATAGGGGACGCTCACGACCCTTACAACGCGGCTTGTTGGCTGCAAGGAGCTATATCCGAACAGAAAATTGTCAATGTTAACGTTGCGGAGTTCGATTAATGCGGCGTCCGACGACGATATGTCACATAAGAATAGTCGGAGGTGTCGCCCGCGATCGCCCGGTTTCCGCTGCGGTCGGTTTCGCGCCAAACCGACGGATCGATCGTTGGAAAAACGGCATCGCCATCGACCTCGGCGTGAACCTCCGTGACTTCGAGACGATCCGCCGCCGGCATCGACGCGACATAAATCTCCGCGCCGCCGATCACCGCAATCTCGGTGACCGAACGTCGCAGCGCATCCCCTCTTGCGACGGCAAGGGCGTCCGCCAGCGATCGCGTCACCACGGCGCCGGTCGCAGCGAAGTCCGGGTCGCGGGTGATGACGATATTGGTCCGTCCCGGCAGTGGCCGGCGCAACGAGTCGAAGGTCTTGCGGCCCATCACGATGGGCTTGCCCAAGGTGATCGCCTTGAAGCGTTGCTGGTCGGCCTTTAGCCGCCACGGAATATCGTTGCCCTTGCCGATCACGCCGTTCTCGGCCACCGCGACGACCAGAACAATTTCCAGATGCCGAGAGACAGCCGCGATCACACCGCGACCTCGGCTTTGATGTGGGGATGGGGATCATAGTTCTCGAGTTTGAAATCCTCGTAGCGGAACGCGAAGATATTCCTCACCTCGGGATTGATCGTCATCGTCGGTAGCGGACGCGCCGGCCGGGTGAGCTGAAGCCGTGCCTGCTCGAGGTGATTCGAATAGAGATGCGCGTCGCCGAGGCTATGCACGAAGTCCCCGGGCTTGAGCTCTGTGACCTGCGCGACCATCATCGTCAGCAACGCATAGGACGCGATGTTGAAGGGCACGCCCAGAAACACATCCGCCGAGCGCTGATAGAGCTGGCACGATAGTTTTCCGTTGGCGACATAGAACTGAAACAGGCAGTGGCATGGTGGCAGCGCCATCTTGTCGACATCGGCCGGATTCCACGCGCTGACGATCAACCGCCGCGAATCCGGATTGCGCTTGATCATGTCGACCACGTTGGCGATCTGGTCGATGCTGCGTCCGTCCGGCGCAGGCCATGAGCGCCACTGCGAACCGTAAACCGGTCCGAGATCGCCGTTGGCGTCGGCCCATTCATCCCAGATCGAGACGCCGTGGTCCCTCAGATACTTGATGTTGGTCTCGCCCTTCAGAAACCAGAGCAACTCATGCACGATCGACTTGAGCGGGAGCTTCTTTGTGGTCAGCATCGGAAATCCCGATGCGAGATTGAAACGCATCTGATGCCCGAAGATGGACAACGTTCCGGTGCCGGTACGGTCATGCTTCTTCGCACCGTCGCTGAGTATTCGTTCAAGCAGATCGTGGTACTGGTTCATGACATTGGCGCTCTTCGAGTCAGCTTAGCGCCCGACCGGCCGGGCCGACAGCAACGACTCGGGCTTTTGCCCGGATTATACCGAGGAAAAACGGGATCGCTGGGGCAAGACGCGGTTTTGCCTCCACATTCACATCCAGGGTAACGGGGTCGGGCCGAGCAAACCTCGCTCGATTTCCGGTGTGGCGCCAACCGAAAGCGCGAAATGTGCCGTCGAGCACCCTTTTTTCCTCAACACTTGCAGACTATATTCAGGGTGCCGGTTCGCCGGCTATGGAAATAAACGGCCGTCGTAATAAACCATTCGGACCCGGGGGCAGTACCCGGCGCCTCCACCAGAGCCCGACCCGGCTGATGCGGGTTCCGGCGGGGGCGAAACAGGATCGACGAGGGCGTAAAGGGCTCGCTTTTTCTCGGTATGGTTCCGCCGTTATCGGGCTATGCAATAGTTGCAAACGACAACTATGCTCCGGTTGCTCAGGCTGCGTAACGCAGTTTGAAAGACCATTCTGAAGTCCTAGCGGGTTAAGCTCCGCTAGGCGGGGTTCGGAGGCACCTGGCAACAGAAGCCTCCACTTTCATCCGTTCGCAGCCTACTCAACGAGCCGCGACAATAATTTTCACCCGTCCGACCTGACCGTTGCTGACCTGGCGCGATCGCCGGAGTACCATCAGCAAACAGTGCGAGTCGGCTTCAAACGCTCGCAGCGAGTTGCACGACTCTGCGGAGGCGACGAGACTAACCGATGGCAACCGATCAAATCCGATACGATGTGCTGGCGCGCGACGCGCTGCGCGGCGTTCTACGCCGGGTGCTGATGGATGCCGCCGAACAAGGGCTGCCGGGCGAGCATCACTTTTTCATCACTTTTCTGTCGAAGGCCGACGGGGTGAAGATTTCGCCCCGCCTTCTAGCCCAGCACCCTGAGGAAATGACTATCATTCTTCAGCACCAGTTCTGGGATCTGACGGTGACCGAGGACCGCTTCGAGGTCGGCTTGTCGTTCGGCGGCGTGCCCGAGCGCCTCGTGGTTCCTTTCAACGCAATCAAAAGCTTCTTCGATCCGTCGGTACAGTTCGGTCTGCAGTTCGAGACCGCCGAGACCGAGGCAACTGCGGCCGATATGCCGCCAGGAGCGCCTTCGCCGCAGGTCTTGGCCGTTCCGGACGCTCCTGCACTGCCCGTCGCGGCCGAAACCGAAGACAAATCCGAAGACAAACCCAAACCCGGCGACGGCGCCGAGGTTGTCAGGCTGGACCGCTTCCGAAAGAAGAAGTAGTCCGCGTTGCATTTGGCGAGGTGTCCTAATCCTCGGGATGCGGCTGTTTGCGTTTGCCGTCGCCGCATCGAGCATAACGGACTTCATCCATGGCTTCGTCGTCACGCAGAACAAGGACACGCACGGAAACCGACAGCTTTGGCCCCATCGAAGTTCAAGCCGACCGCTACTGGGGAGCCCAGACCGAGCGCAGCCGGCAGAATTTCCGCATCGGCGACGGTCGTATGCCGATGCCACTCATCCGGGCGCTCGGCATCGTCAAACTCGCAGCGGCTCAGACCAATCGCGAGCTCGGCCTGCTCGACCAGCGGCGTGCAACCGCAATCATTCGCGCCGCGCGCGAAGTGATCGACGGCAAGCTCGACGATCATTTCCCGCTGGTAGTCTGGCAAACCGGCTCCGGCACACAGACCAACATGAACCTCAACGAGGTGATCGCCAACCGCGCCAACGAACTGCTTGGCGGTGAACTCGGCACCAAGAAGCCCGTTCATCCCAACGACCACGTCAACATGAGCCAGTCGTCGAACGACTCGTTCCCGACAGCAATGCACATCGCGGCCGCCCAGGGCATCGCATCGGACCTGGTTCCTGCTCTGACCGCTCTGCTCAAGGCTCTGCGCAAAAAGGAAAAGGCATTCGCTCACATCGTCAAGATCGGCCGGACCCATACCCAGGACGCGACGCCGCTGACGCTCGGCCAGGAGTTCTCCGGCTATGCGGCGCAGGTCGAGAGCGGCCTCGCGCGGCTTCGCACCGTGATAAAGGACCTCTATCCGCTGGCGCAAGGCGGGACCGCCGTGGGGACCGGCCTGAACTCGAAGCCGAAATTTGCGAAACTGTTTGCGAAACACGCGGCGTCGCTTGCAAGACTGCCGTTCACGAGCGCTCCCAACAAATTCGAGGCATTGGCCTCCAACGACGCCTATGTTTTCGCTCATGGGGCGATCAACGCGGTCGCAACGGGCCTGTTCAAGATCGCGAACGATATTCGTCTGCTGGGGTCCGGGCCGCGTTCGGGCCTCGGAGAGCTGGTCCTTCCCGAAAACGAACCTGGATCGTCCATCATGCCGGGGAAGGTCAATCCGACCCAGTGTGAAGCGATGACCATGGTTTGTTGTCGGGTGTTCGGGAACCATACCACTGTGACCGTCGCCGGCAGCCAGGGGCACTTCGAACTCAACGTTTACAAGCCGGTTCTGGCAGATTGTATGATCAATTCCATACTATTGCTCGCCGACGTCGTGCGGTCCTTCACCGAGCACTGCATCGATGGAATTCGCGCGGACGAGCAGCGGATTCGCGAACTGATGCAACGCTCGCTGATGCTGGTTACGGCGCTCGCGCCAAGGATCGGTTACGACAACGCCGCAAAGGTCGCCAAAGCCGCCCACGCCCGCGGAACGACGTTGAAGGAGGAGGCTCAGCGGCTCGGATTTGTCACGGCCGCGGAGTTCGACCGGCTGGTGCAGCCCGACAAAATGACGCGACCCGGATGACCCTACCCGTCGGACCGGAGACGCCACCGGCGAGGCTGACATTCTAAAAACCAGCGCCTCAGAAATAGTTATATTTCATATAGTCTAAGGATTTAGACAATATTTTCTACCACTGTTGCGGTGCATCATGGTACAGCACTACTGATGACCGCTTTTGCAGGGCGGTACGCGTTCCCAACGTTTGAGATGGCGGAATTCGGTCATGGGGGATGTGGTCAATTTAAACAAGCGCAGGAAGCGCGCCAAACGGGAGCGTATGGCGACGATTGCCGACGCCAATCGAGCACGCTTCGGCCGCCCTAAAGCGGAGCGCGATCTCATCGAACAGCGTGTGATGCGGGAGAAACGTCTGCTCGATCAGCACCGCATCGACGCCGAGGACGCATCATGAAATCGCCGGTGGTGAAACGATCGATCGTGGTGGCCGGCCACAAGACCAGCGTGAGCCTCGAGGAGGCTTTCTGGAACGGAATGAAAGAAATTTCGGGCCTGCGCGACATGACGCTGTCCGAACTGGTCGGCGAGATCGACAGCAACCGCCAACAGGGTAACCTCTCCTCGGCTATCCGCCTTTTCGTCCTGGACTACTTTCGAAGCCGCGCGACGGCTTCAGGATCCGAAAACAGCCCCGGCGCCAGATAGCGGGCATCGAATCCTCTGCTGCGAATCCCATCCGCGAATCCTATCCGTATGTCTGCTCACGTCGACGTCATGATAGTGAGCAACACTTAGGTTGTTTCCCGAATACCGGTGCTCGGCCTCTTCAGCTATTATGTACCTGTACTTCGATGATCAGCCACCACGCCGATCAGAAGTGGCCCGCCGAAGGTGAACTGCATGCCTGCGGCGCGGTCCCCTGATGGTCTGCAGCATTCCTATCGCAGTTTAGACCGAACAAGCCGCCGGTGAGATGTCATCGTGCGCTGATGATGACGCTTGCCGGAAACCAGATGGAGTCAATCATGCGAATCGACCAAAGCGGTGATGGCCGCGGCGAGCGCGAATATGCCGTCGTTAAACGATCGGTGGTCGTCGGCGGTCACAAGACCAGCGTGAGTCTCGAAGACGCGTTCTGGACAAGCCTGAAAGATATCGCGACGCGGCGGGGCATGACGCTTTCCACGCAAATCGCCTCGATCGATACCAATCGCAGGACCAGCAATCTGTCCTCTGCGATCCGTCTGTATGTACTCGAGCATTTTCGTACACGGGCGGCGAGCACCATGTTCATCGGCGAACGTCAGGCACCGTCGACGCGGCTCGTTCCGCTTGGTCCGGAATAGCAACATTCTCGGTTCTGAGGGATTCAGAATCCTCGCTCCGGGATTTTGTTGTCGAGCATTTTCTTTGCCCGAACTAAGTCTAGAGAGTGGGTCGCGCGGTCGACGCCGGCGGCCTCTGCACCAGCGGCTGGCGCCGCTGGACAGGCTTTGGAATCGGCGCAGGCCTTTTCTCGACCGGTGCCAGCAGGCGCGCAACCCAAGGCGGCGTTGGCGCATTGAACGCCTGCGGCGTGACCGCCGGACGCGACGGGATGGCCGGCCGGGATTTAGCACGAGACCGCCGCGGATCGCGTTTGGGGATTGGTGGATTTGCGACAGGCGCACCGTCCGTCGCCAATGGTTCAGCGGAAACGTCTGATAGCTCAGTTGGAAGCGATGCCATCGCCGGCGGCGGCATGACCATCCCAGGGCTCAAGCGAGGCCGCCGCGGATCACGCTTCGGCAGCGGCGCATTGGCGACAGGCGCGCCGTCCGTCACCAATGGTTCAGCGAAAACGGGTGACTGTTCAGTTGGAAGCGATACCGTCGCCGGTGGCGGCGCGGCAGGAGGCGGCGCAGGTGACGGGGCCATGCTTTGCTCGATCGAGTCGAGCCTGCGGGTTTCACGATCGATTGCCCTCACCGCAAGCCATGAGGACAGCGCGGCAACATCAATGTTGCGGTGGATCGCGTCGGGCGGTCCAACCGCGAATATCTGAACTTCCGGACGATCTTTTGCAGACCCGGCCGACGTTGAAGCAAGGCCGGCACGGATATCGACCTGATCCGCCGCGATGTCATAACCGCCGGAGACGATGGCCTGCGCGCCGTCGCCCTCTAGAGCCGTCGGGCTGACACGCAAGCGGCCATCCGTCACAGTAAATGGAATTTGCGCCGATGCGACCGCAAACGGATTCGTGGACAGAGACTGCTCCACGATCTGCTGCAATTTGTCGTCGCCGGATGCTCCGCCATCGCTCGCGTTGATAGCAGCGTCGAACATGTGCGGATCAAGTCCTGGAATGCGCGCATGCTCGAGGGTGACCAGACCGTTGCCGGACAACGCTCCAGCCAGCGCGGACGCGCTGCGACCCTGGCTCGCAAATGTCATCTGCGCTGAGGCGCGGCCAGCAGGCATTGCCAGCGCACCGTAATGCAACGCTGGACCGTCGACGTTAGTGAGTTGAACCTCGGCCTTCAAGGCAACACCGTCGGCGGCTTGCTGTATGTCGAGGCGAGCCGTGGCATCGCCATCTCCGATTTTCCCTTTCATCGCATCGAACGTCACCGAATGGCCGTCAGCTTTGACAATGCCGCTGAAGGGTCGCAATTCAATGCCTCCCGGCAGCACGCCGCGCAGCGTCTCGAATGCAAGTTGACCGCGCCAACCTTGCGGCAAGCCGGCAGCCAGTGGCTCCGCCGTATCATGTCCCGCGGCGCCGACGACAAGGCCAAACGCCGATGCGAGATCGAGCGTGTCCATTCCGATTTCGCCGTCTACGACGTTTTCGTTACCCAGATTCACCGCAACTCGCCCGCGCATGCGAGCACCCGCTGCCGTGCTATCGAGATCGTTGAAGATCAGCTTGCTGCCGGCCAATGTGACATGCGACGACAGGCTAATGTTTCGGGCACGGGAATCGGATGGCTTGAGATCCAGCAGCGGCCCGAGATCGACGCGGCGCACTGCGAGATTAAGGTCAGCCTTCCGATCCGATGACCATGGCTCCACGGTCCCTTTGACTTCGGCATCCAGATCGGTTCCCGACATCTTCGCGTTCAACCGGATCGGAGCATGCCATGCTCCCGTCGCCGTGCCCTTCAGCACGGACCGGTCGCCAACCGCGATCACGCGATCGAGACCCAGGAAAGCCGGCAAGGCCCCGCCCCGCTCCGCCGTCAGCTTCATCCGGAGCGTCACTTCACTCTGCGCCAATTCATCAAGATCGCCTGTGCGCACGGCCGCGAGCGAAGGTGCCGCAACCAGTGACAGCGAACCTTTCAGTTGCGGCAGATCGACATTGAGCTTCGCGCTGGCATCGGCCTTGTTCTCGTCGGCTGGGTTTTTATCGACGTTGAGCGTGAGGTGGAGTTGCGCAGCTCCCGCGGCCGCAGGTATTGCATCGAAGCGCGCCGCGATGGTCGGCGCGACGGGAGCAATCAAGCCCGTCATCTGCGCAACCGACGCCGATGTCGCATTCAACGATAGCTGCCCGGTTGCATTCATGCGGTCGAAAGTACCGGAGCCCTCCATCGTAAGGCCGCCGGGCGAGCCAATTTTCAATTGCTCGAGCGAGATTGCCGTTGGGCCATAGCTCAATTTGGCGGTGAACAGACGCAACTCCTGCCCTGCCGACCTCGCACTATCGACATTCAGCGACAACCGTCCCTCGTCCGGCCAACCGCCTTGCGGCCCTGCGATCGCGCGGACCAGACCAGCCGCGGCGTCGAGATCGAGACGGTCCGCTCTGAGTTCGGCATCGGTTCGCGTGCCCTTCCCTTCCGTCAGACTGATAAACGCCAGCCGTCCCTCGACGTTGCTGCCCTCGATATCGGCCTTGAGCTGGTCAAAGGCGATCTCGCTTGAATCCACGGTCAAATTGCCACGCAGACGCAATGGCTTTTGGATTTGATGGATGATTTCGCTGCGACCTTGCAGCCAGGCAACGAACGTATCCGGATCGAGCGATTCAATATCGAGAGCACCGTCGAAATGCGAAGATGGCCCGGGTTGTGCAATCTGACCGTTAACAGCCACGCGCGTTGCGCCGGGGGCCTGAAATTCCAACCGACTGATTGCCCATGATGCGGCATCGCTGCGTAAGTCAGTACCGAAATTTTGTATCGGGCGGCCACCCAGCGTAATCTGATCCACGCTGATCCCGAGTTCGACAGCAAGCCACGATTGCGGAATTTTCGTTAGATAGTTTTGCAATGCCGGCAATGCCTTTGCGGGCGCATCCCGATCCTTGCCAAGCAGGTGGTCTGCATCGAGCTGACGTGCGAACAACTCGGCATGAATCCGGGGCGACGCGCCGAAACGAACATCGCCAACGCCTGCGAGCCTCAGCGCAGCATCGCCAGCACCATAGCTCGCTTCGACCTGCTCCAGCCGCGCACCGTTCGGATCGGCCTTGATCCTGGTCGACACACGCCATGGTCTTTGAGACGGGTCACTCGAAAAATTCTTGCCGGCGGATTCTGCAGCGCCAGCCAACGTCAGCGCACCATCGAAATGCGGTGCGCGCGCATCGAATGATAAAATCCCATCGAGGTCGATGGATGCCGCACGCATTCCGGGATCGATCGCAAGATGAATGCGGCTAGCATCGCCGTCGCCAGCCCGTCCGGACGATATCCGGAACGGATAGCGCGTTCCTGACAGCACGAAATTGCCGTCGCCGCGAATGGACGCTCCCGACGACCGCAGGTCGCCACTGAAAGCGATGTCATTCAATTCCAGGGTGCTGCGGCTTGCCGCATCATGAAGCGCTACGCGGCCCGTGAGGTTCAGCCTGTCAATGGAAAACGGAGCGGAATCGAGCGACCGCGACGACAGCGGCCAATCAATCCGCCCGCCGGAATCCAGGCCGAGGTCCAGCGCGACGCCGTTGATCGTCAATTCGGTCGCGCGCCATTCTCCGCGCATCAACGAGCCCAGGCTGAATTCGACCGCGAGGTTGTCGACACGCACCTTGCCGGGATCGTTCGGCCCTCCGACAACCACCGACCGAAGCTTCAATGACGGCGACGGCAGCAGCCGGGCGTCAAGCCCGCCGTCAACCCGCACTGGCGCGCCGATCACGCGCGCCGCTTCCGCCTCGAACTGGGGTCGAAAGCGGTTCCAGTCGATAAAATACGGCCCGATCAGCGCGGCGATGAGCGCGACAATGAATGTGATCGCCAGGCCGAGCAGCGTGGTCTGCACGGTGTCTCCCCTTGAACCGTTCCGGCAAAATCGAAATCCGCTTCAGTATGGCTCTCCGGACATCGTGCCTGAGCCTAAGACTGCCGTATCGATCCCAAGCCTGCAAGACCGCACCAAATGAGCCGATGCAACATAATATCGCCAACTGTGGCGAAGTCGCAGCGACGATCGGCATCGTTTCCCGCGGCCGAAGGGACTCCGGCATCACGCCAATGGCAGTTCCTCGGATAAGAAGACCGAAGCAAAACATGTATAGTCAATCAAGAGAAGCCGACAAATGCAGGACAGAGAATGAAGGGTACGTTCTCCACCGACGCGGACCATACGCCCGAGCCCTTTCAGTGTTCGGTCATGCGGATCGAACCGCAGTGGATCGACTACAACGGCCATCTCAACATGGCCTACTACAACGTCCTGTTCGACCGGGCGACCGACGAGTTTTGGCTCAAGCTTGGAATCGGGCCCGACTACGTGAAAACGCGCAACGGCTCGACGTTCACCGCCGAGTGTCATCTGCGCTACTTGCGGGAAATTCATCTGGACGACCCGGTGCGGGTGTCCATTCTGCTGATCGCCGCAGACGAAAAGCGTCTGCACACCTTCGAGGAGTTGCGGCACGCCACTGAAGGATGGCTATCGGCAACGTCCGAAAACATGACCGTTCACGTCAATATGGCCGCTCGCAAAGTAGCGCCTTTCCCGCCCGATATTCGTGCGCGCATTCAGGCCGTCGCAGAAGCCCATAGCGCGGTGGCGCGTCCCGAGGGCATCGGTCGGCAAATCGCGATGCCCTCGAAGTCCCGTTAACCGGCGTCCCTGCTATACACCGGGGCGACGGCCCCGCATCAGTCCGACCACCGCCGAAACCACAAACAGTATCAGCGCGATGAAAAAGATGATTTTGGCGATTTCGATGGAGGCACCTGCGATGCCTCCGAAGCCCAGAATACCGGCAATCAGCGCGATAACCAGAAATGTCACGACCCAGCTCAGCATGACTGATCTCCATTCTCTCTGCGCGCCCCTCTCGCGCGTGGACTGAGAAAACAATCCATCCGTGGAACAAAGGTTCCTCGCTGCCGGAAAGCGAAAAATCCCCGAAAAACGCCCGGTTTTACGGAACAAAATTGCGATCATCCGCCAGGAATTGCGTGTGCGCTCGGGGGACGGGAAAACTGATGCTAAACGCGTCGGTGCCCCTATATATCCTCCCAATCCTGCTAAGAAGGCTCCCCTTCGCGGCCCCGCAGTGTCATCGTGGGGAGAAGACGATTCGCATGACCGAACCGAACAGATTGATCCATCGCGACGTTCCAGAGCACCAGCCCGCCGCCGGTGGCATCGCTGCGCGCGCGCGCGCAGCGGCGACGCCACAGTATCTGGCCGGCCTCAATCAGGAACAGCGCGAGGCGGTGGAAACGCTGGACGGACCGGTTCTGGTGCTGGCTGGCGCGGGCACGGGCAAGACCCGTGTGCTGACGACTCGTATCGCGCATATCCTCAGCCAGGGCCGTGCCCGCCCCGGCGAAATCCTGTCGGTGACCTTCACCAACAAGGCCGCACGCGAGATGAAGCATCGGCTTGGCCAGATGCTCGGACAAGCAGTCGAAGGCATGCCGTGGCTCGGCACCTTTCATTCCATCGGCGGTCGAATCTTGCGGGTTCATGCCGAACTGGTGCAGCTCAAATCCAACTTCACCGTTCTCGATGTGGACGACCAGATCCGCCTGCTCAAACAGCTTCTGCAGGCCGACAACATCGACGACAAGCGATGGCCAGCGCGGATGCTGGCGGGGTTGATCGACGGCTGGAAAAATCGCGGCCTGACGCCGGCACAGGTGCCGTCCGGTGAAGCCGCCGTATTCGGCAACGGTCGGGGCGGCAAGCTTTATGCCGCCTACCAGGCGCGGCTGAAAATTCTCAATGCCGCGGATTTCGGCGATCTGCTGCTGGAGAACATCCGGCTATTCCGCGAGCATCCGGACGTGCTTCGGCAATACCAGAACCGCTTCAAGTTCATCCTCGTCGACGAGTATCAGGATACGAACGTCGCACAATATCTGTGGCTGCGATTGCTGTCGCAGGCGCCGTCTCCATCACGCGCGCCTTTTCCCTCTCCCCTTGCGGGAGAGGGTGCGGAGCCACGGAGTGGCGAAGCGGGTGAGGGGTATACTTTGAATGGCGTCGAAGGTGATAACCCCTCACCCGGCTCGCGGAATTCATCATCGGGCGACGCTTTGCGTCGACCCGTTGGCTCGCCACCCTCTCCCGCAAAGGGAGAGGGTTCATTCCCACCTGCAGGAATCTCCGCACCCAAAAACATTTGCTGTGTCGGCGACGACGACCAGTCGATCTATGGCTGGCGGGGTGCAGAGGTGGACAACATCCTGCGCTTCGAGCACGACTTCCCCGGCGCCAAGGTTATCCGGCTGGAGCGCAACTACCGCTCCACCGGCCATATCCTCGCCGCCGCCTCGCACTTGATCGCACATAACGAGGGCCGGCTCGGCAAAACGCTGCGCACCGAGGATGTCGATGGCGAGAAAGTCACCGTCACAGGCTCATGGGACTCGGAGGAGGAAGCCCGCGCCATCGGCGAGGAAATCGAACAATTCCAGCGCGCTGGCCAAAAACTGAACGAGATCGCAATCCTGGTGCGCGCCTCGTTCCAGATGCGTGAATTCGAAGACCGCTTTGTAACGCTTGGCCTTCCCTATCGCGTCATCGGCGGTCCCCGCTTCTACGAGCGCGCCGAGATCCGCGACGCGCTCGCCTATCTGCGCGTCATCAACTCGCCGGCCGACGATCTCGCCTTCGAACGCATCGTCAACGTACCCAAACGCGGCCTGGGCGATGCCACCGTCCAGATTCTGCACGAGATCGCCCGCAAGCGGCAGATCCCGCTCAGCGAGGCCGCCCGCGCCGTCGTCGAGACCGACGAGATGAAGCCGAAAGCGCGCGGATCGTTGCGCGGCTTGCTCGATAGTTTTGACCGCTGGCGCGTGCAGCGCGAATCCATGCCGCACACCGAGCTTGCCGAGATCGTGCTCGATGAGAGCGGTTACACCGAGATGTGGCAGAAGGACCGCTCGGCCGATGCCGCGGGCCGCCTCGAGAACCTGAAAGAACTGGTGCGCTCGATGGAGGAGTTCGAGAACCTGCAGGGTTTCCTCGAGCATATCTCGCTGGTGATGGATCGCGACGGTGGTCCCGACGAAGATGCCGTCTCGGTGATGACGCTGCATTCCGCCAAGGGACTCGAATTCGACAACGTCTTCCTGCCCGGCTGGGAAGAAGGTCTGTTTCCGCATCAGCGCGCGCTGGATGATCAGGGACGCGCCGGCCTTGAGGAAGAACGCCGGCTCGCCCATGTCGGCCTGACACGGGCGCGCCGTCGCGCGAAGCTTTACTTCGCCACCAACCGGCGCATTCACGGCTCTTGGTCGACGACAATTCCGTCCCGCTTTCTCGACGAACTGCCGGCGCATAATGTCGAGATCACGGAATCGAAGGGTGGCTCGGGTTGGGGCGGAACGAGCGGCTACGGTCCCTCGCGTTTCGACAACGTCGAGTCGTTCGGCTCGAGTTATGCGACGCCCGGCTGGCAGCGCGCGCAGGCCAACCGCGGTCGCGGCGGCTTTAATGAGACCGGCACACCCTACAATGCGAGTCGGACAAAATCGAAGCGCGCGCCGTTCACGATCGACGGCGAACTGGTCGCAAAATCCACCGGCGCGACCTCCACCTTCTCACTGGGCGACCGGGTCTTTCATCAGAAATTCGGCTACGGCAAAGTGGCGCGGATCGACGGCAACAAGCTGACCATCGTCTTCGAAAAAGCCGGCGAGAAAAAGGTGGTCGACAGCTTTGTGGAGCGGATGTAAGGCAAAAATCCATGGATCGAACCAGGGTTTCATTCGCAGAAGCCGAAGGGAAAGCAAAATTCCCTGCTATTCTGAAATGGGGCGAAATTGATCAACGTCTTCGAGCATCAATCTGGACGCCCATCTTCTTTTTTCTGGACGACCACATACGAGAAAATGATTATCGCAGGCCTGGACAGTACTTAGTCGATCCAGCCAGCAGCATGATGACTCGCGAATTTGTTCTTCGGCGCCACCAATTTATTAGCGACTACGTAGAGTACTTTTACAAAGATGAGTATTTGAAAAGCTGGAGCAATTTTTTAAGGAGGCTGATTACGTCGAGATCTTTGATTTTTTACAGTTTATTATTCGCGATACAGACTGCCCAGATGATCTAGCCACGCGAATTTCGAAGGCAATCGAGAAGCCGTTCAGTCCTTATCGACTTTCGGTCGACGCAAAGACAATTTTTCCCGCCCTCGGAAAGGAAGAGACCCAGTCGTTGCAACGCGATATGCAAGTCGCTTTTTCATCTTCGTTTTCCGGGAGTAAAACGCACCTACAGACAGCGCTTAGCGCACTTGGAGAAGGCGAATACAGAACGGCAGTTCGCGAATTGATTCACGCTGTAGAGAGCGCAGTGAAAGATTTTACAGGTGATCAAAGCGCCGTTTTATCAAAGGCATTGAAATCCCTTATAAATGAGACCGGAGTTCATAGGGCTCTCGCCGATGCATTCGATAAATTATACGCTTACACGAGCGACGAGAAAGGAATTAGGCACGCTCTCGTCTTCGGCAACAACGAGAAAGTTGGATTTGACGAAGGGGTATTTTTCCTATCGGCTTGTACAGCATTCGTGGGCTTCTTAAGCCGGAAGAAGCAGGGCTAATCTCGCGCCTACCGATTGCGAAACCTCGCACGCATTCCTATCTATTGATCCGCACTCTCCGTCGTCCTGCCACCCGGCCGCGATAATCATCCTTCGTCCTTTTTCCGCCCGCTCACAACGCATCAAGCTTGCATGTCGCCTATCATTTCCGTTTCAAATCTCACGAAGACCTACGCCTCCGGCTTCACAGCGCTGAAGACCATCAACCTCGATATCAACCGGGGTGAGATTTTCGCGCTGCTCGGCCCCAACGGCGCCGGCAAGACGACGCTCATCAGCATCATCTGCGGCATCGCGAACCCGACGGCCGGACAGGTGCTTGTCGATGGTCACGACATCCAGCGCGACTTTCGGGCTACCCGCTCGCTGATCGCCCTCGTGCCGCAGGAACTGCACACCGATGCGTTCGAAACGGTCTGGGCCACCGTCAGTTTCAGCCGCGGGCTGTTCGGCAAGCCGAAGAACCCGGCTCACATCGAGAAGGTTTTGAAGGACCTGTCGCTGTGGGACAAGAAGGACAACAAGATCGTCACGCTGTCCGGCGGCATGAAGCGGCGCGTGATGATTGCGAAAGCGCTGTCGCACGAGCCGCAAATCCTGTTTCTCGACGAGCCGACCGCGGGCGTCGACGTCGAACTACGCAAAGCCATGTGGGACGTGGTGCGGACGCTGCAACGATCCGGCGTCACGATCATTCTGACGACGCATTACATCGACGAGGCTGAAGAGATGGCCGACCGCGTCGGCGTCATCAACAGGGGTGAGATTATCCTGGTCGAGAAAAAGGCTGCGCTGATGCAGAAGCTCGGCAAAAAACGGCTAAAGCTGCATCTGCAAGGCAGGGTCGACGCCGTGCCGTCACCACTAGCGGCCTACGACCTCGAGCTTGCCGATGGCGGCAAGGAGCTGATCTACACCTACGACACCCGGAGCGAACATACCGGCATCACCAGCCTGCTGAGCGATCTCCGCGCTGCCGGCATCAGGTTTTCCGACCTCGATACGACCCAGAGCTCGCTGGAAGAGATCTTCGTCAGTCTGGTGAGGGCCTGACATGAACTTCGAGGCTGTGAAGGCGATCTACCGGTTTGAAATGGCGAGAACCTGGCGCACGCTGCTGCAAAGCATCGTTTCGCCGGTGGTCTCGACGTCGCTTTACTTCGTCGTGTTCGGCGCAGCGATCGGATCGCGCATCACGCAGGTCGAAGGCGTCAGCTACGGCACCTTCATCGTACCCGGATTGGTGATGCTGTCGGTGTTGACGCAAAGCATCACGAATGCATCATTCGGGATCTATTTCCCGAAGTTCATCGGCACCATCTACGAGATCCTGTCGGCGCCCGTCTCCTATTTCGAAATCGTGCTGGGCTATGTCGGAGCGGCCGCGACCAAGTCGATTATTCTCGGCTTGATCATCCTCGCCACTGCGGGCCTGTTCGTGCCGTTGCACATCGAGCATCCCGTATGGATGCTGACATTTCTGGTGCTGACCGCTGTGACTTTCAGCCTGTTCGGATTCATCATCGGCATCTGGGCCGACGGTTTCGAGAAGCTGCAGATGATTCCTCTGCTGGTGATTACGCCGCTGACATTCCTCGGCGGAAGTTTTTATTCGATCAGCATGCTGCCATCCGGCTGGCAAACCATCGCGCTGTTCAATCCCGTGGTCTACCTCATCAGCGGCTTCCGCTGGAGTTTTTACGAAATCGCCGACGTCAGCTTATCCGTGAGCATGGGCATGACATTGGGTTTTCTCGCGGTCTGCATGATCCTCGTGTGGTGGATTTTCAAGACCGGCTACCGGCTGAAGAACTGAGGCTTGTGCAAATTATAAAATCGCGGCCCGGTTTGACCCGGACCGCGATTTCGTTATGCCAGACATGCCCTATCGATAGCAGTGGAAATGGCCGTGCCGCCAATAGCCGCGGCATCGATGCCCGCGGCGCGGTCCGCGATCCGGAATGCCGAGCACTCCCTTGACGCCACCAACCGCGCCACCGACGCCTGCGCCGATCGCGCCGCCAACCGCGCCGCCGACCGGACCAGCCGCACGATTACCCTCGCGCGAACCTTCATTTGCGCCCCGCTCCATGCCTCCGATGACGCCTTGAGCGTGCACCAGATGCGGAATGGAGAAGAGGGCCAGCGCCGTCGCCGCTACAGCGAACTGCAGCCGGATGGAAGCTTTGATAGGCAATGCTCCGGTTCTGATCTTCATCTTTATCTATATCCTTGTGCTGGGCTCAGCCGCGAACGGGCCATGGTCACTGGATTGAGGTAAGCATAACGTGATTGCGCTCCAAAGGTTCCCGAACCGTCGCTGGTTGCAGTCGCTTGTAACGAACCCCTCTCCCATGCGGCTTTTTAGCCGTGTCTTGGCCTCGGTTATGCCGCTTCGCGAGTTAACGATCGCGCAAATCCGCTACTGGAAGCCGAATCATTTTGAGCGCATATATGGGACGGGGGACGGCAGGTGGCATTCGAAGCCGAGGTAAAATGCGTACGTTTCTTATTCCGATCATTGGTCTGATATTTTTTGCCGCGGGCAGTGCCGCCGATGCCAAGGTGTCGATCCTGGTCGACAAGGACAATCAGCAGATGACCGTCTCCGTCGACGGCGTCGAGCGCTATCATTGGCCGGTCTCGAGCGGAAATCCGTCGCACGAAACCCCGAACGGCAAATTCCAAACCTTCCGCATGGAAGCTGACCACTTCTCCAAGGAATTCGACGACGCGCCGATGCCGCACTCGATTTTCTTCACCAAGATCGGTCATGCCATCCACGGCACCTTCTCTGAGGGCAGTCTGGGCGTCCCCGTCTCGCACGGCTGCGTGCGCATCTCGCGCACCAATGCATCGACGCTCTATGCGCTGGTGCAGAAGGAAGGCGTCCTCAATACGACTGTGACGCTGACCGGATCGTCCCGCGTCGCACTGGCGCGCAATCCTCGCAGCAAGCGCAGCACCGATGTGGCCCGTCGCGATGCAGCGCCTGACTACCAGTCTTATGACGCCGCAGGAAATCCGATCCAACTGACGCCGGGACAGATCGCGCCCGCTCAGCAGCAGCCGGCCACCATTCGCGGCGGCGACGGCTATATTTATCCGGCGGACGGCAGCTCCAGCGATCAGCGCTATCCCGCCCCGCGCAGCTCCCGCCCCCTCTATGGTGCGCAAAACACTCCCGAGCGGCGGCAGTATTATGGCAACGATCAAGCCGATTACGGTTATGCGCAGCCTTACCAACCTCAGGTCTACGCGCCGCGGCCCTATCAGCCGCGCGGCCTGTTCACGGATATGAACGACTGACCGCTGCTGGTTTTAACCATCGCGGAGCCGCCGCCAGACCGCGCCGAGAATGTTGGAATAGTCGTCGGTCCAGACCCGCTGCTTTTCGGTCGGGTTGGTGAGCGCCCATTGAACCGACGACGCGAGTTTTCCGACATCTGCGGCTTCCCGTGCCGAGACAACCACATTCGTCGCAAAGATGTACTCGTCATCGCGGCCTGAGTCATCGTTATAGACCCAGCTCTTGAGGTGATTGGCGTCAGCAATGCCAACGACGACGCTGGCGAGCTCGAGATGACGGTTCGAGACGTGCATCACCACCGCGCCGTGCGGCGCGAGCTTGTCCTTGTAGATTTTCATGGCCTGCATGGTGGCGAGATGAATCGGAATCGCGTCCGAGGAATAGGCGTCGACAATGATCAGGTCGTAGATGCCATCAGGCTCCCGCGCGAATGTCAGTCGCGCGTCGCCCATCACTGGCTTCAAATCCGGCGCGCAATTCCTGACATAGGTGAAGTATTTCGGGTCTTTCGCGGTGTCGACCATCGACTGATCGATCTCGAAGAATGTCCAGTTTTCATCCGGCCGTGACGCGCAGGTCAGCGTTCCCGCGCCGAGGCCGATCACGGCCACGCGGATCGGGCCGCCCTTGCGTTCATGGATCGCAGCGATGGCCTGCCCGATGCCACCGTCCCTGTGATAATAAGAAATCGGCTCGGGCCGTCCGGTGATTGGCGTGCCGTCGTTGTTGAGCACGCGTTCGGCGCCGTGAATGGTGGTACCGTGCATCAGCACGTGATACTGCCCGTTCGGCGTCACTACGATCTTGTGAACGCCAAAGAAACTGCGCACGGTCTCGACCCGCCCCTCGTCGGCGGGATAGACGCGGATCAGCGCTAATGCCAGCACGACGGTCGCGGCGATCTTCCAGCGATTCACCCGAACCGCGACGGCAAGCAACGCAGCCAGCACCGCAACCGCGCCAATCACCCAGACGCGATGATCGTCCAGCCACGACCACACCGCGCCACGGGAACATGCCGGTATTACCAGCATCGCCGCAAACAGTGCGAGAACCGGCGCGTACCAGCGGCTCCAACGCGGCAGCAACTCATCACCGGGCGGCCGGCACAGCGCGGCCAGCGCGAGCAGTATCGGATATTCGGCGATCCACGAGAACGTAAACGGTGCGATCAAGCCCGCAAACAAGCCGCCGATCATGCCGCCGAACGACAGCGCGACATAAAAGCTCGTCAGATAGCGTGATACTGGACGGGTGCGCGCCAGTTCGCCATGACAGGCCATGGCGATCACGAAGAAGCAGAGCTGATGACCGCCGAGCGTCAGCAACAGGTTCTGCTCGCCGCCGATCGCGAGCAGGATGACGACACCGGCAATGGCGAGCGGTTGCAGCGCCAGCATCCATCGGTGCGGCAACAACGGACGCGACTGGAACACCAGCACCCATGTCAGCAGATACAGCGACAGCGGCAGCACCCACAGCAGCGGCGCGGCGGCGACATCTGTCGAGATGTGAGCCGTCACGGCAATCAGCAGGCCCGATGGAACAGCGGCCAGAAAGATCCAGCGAAAACGAAGCAGCCAGTCCGGCGCGGCGGCGTTGACCTCATCATTGACATCGACAGCCGCGACCATGGGCGATCGCAACAGCAATATCCCACATCCTGCGATCAGCAGGATCAGCGCGCCGTAACCGCCGGTCCAGAGCAGATTCTGCGCGCGCACGGTCAGCATCGGCTCCAGCAGCACCGGATAGGACAACAGCGCCAGGAAGCTGCCGATATTCGACGAGGCATAAAGAAAGTATGGGTCGCGACCATTGGGATGTCCGGTGCGGACGAACCACGCCTGCAATAGTGGATTGTTCGCGGCCAAAGCGAAGAACGGTAGCCCGATCGAGATCGCGAACATCGCCAGCAACCAGATCGCGTAACCGCTCGATGGCGGTTCACCCCTTCCCTCCGGGATCGACAGCGGCAACGTCAGCAACGCAACGACAAGCAGCGCCAGATGAATCGCTACCGGCGCGATGCGGCTGCGCAGCTTCATCAGGTAGTGCGCGTAGGCATAGCCGCCGAGCAATAGCGACTGGAAGAACACCATCGCCACTGACCAAACCGCCGGCGAACCACCAAGCCGCGGCAGCACCATCTTCGTGAACAGCGGCTGCACCGAGAACAGCAGCAGCGCGCTGGTGAAGATCGCCACGGTATAGATCACAAGGATGAGCCCGTTGCGGGTGCTGGAAGAGTGGTCCTGCGCGGAGAACGGCAGCGGCGAGGTCATGAAGGCTCCGGCAGGAGGCTGGCAGCGACCGCCGGCAGGGGCACGGCAAAACAGACGATCGACGATTGAACCGGCTTCGATAGGAACACAGGCTTGCGCCGCGGGCAACGCAGGCGCCGCGGCGGGTCGGAAATCGATCCGTCCGGCCTTGTGCCATCCATCGGCCTCTCCGATAAAGGCGCCTCGAAACTGAACGGCGGCCGAACACGTCAGACCGTCAAAGGACTTTGAAGCGGATATGTCAGAGACCGACGTCGTCGTCATCGGCGCAGGCCACAACGGCCTCACCTGCGCGGCCTATCTCGCGATGGCCGGACTGCGGGTCAAGGTCGTGGAGCGGCGCAAGGTGGTGGGCGGCGCAGCGGTGACGGAGGAATTCCATCCCGGATTCCGCAATTCGGTCGCGGCTTACACCGTCAGCCTGCTCAATCCGAAAGTCATCGCGGACTTGCGGCTGCATGACCACGGTCTGCGGATCGTCGAACGCCGCGCCCAGAATTTTTTGCCCGCGCCCGACGGCCGCTATCTCCTCACCGGCGAAGGCCGCACCGCGGCATCGGTTGCTCGCCTGAGCGAACGGGATGCCGGTGCGATCGGCGACTTCATGCGCGAATTGGAAGAGATCGCCGACGTGATCCGGCATTTCGTGCTGCGCGCACCGCCGAACCTCGTCGAGGGGTTCGGCCTCAACGCCGCGCATGAGGTCGTCAACGCGATCGGTTCCGCCGGAATCCTGCGCGGTCTGTCACTGGAGCAAAAACGCAGCCTGCTCGATCTGTTCACGCGATCGGCCGGGGACATACTCGACGATCGCTTTGAAACCGATCTGGTCAAGGCCCTGTTCGGCTTCGACGCCATCGTCGGCAACTACGCAAGCCCCTACGCGGCCGGCTCGGCCTATGTGATGCTGCACCATGCTTTCGGAGAAGTGAACGGCAAGAAGGGCGTCTGGGGCCACGCCATCGGTGGCATGGGCGCGATCACCCAGGCGATGGCGAAGGCCGCCCGTGCGCACGGCGCCGAGATCGAGACGGGAGCCGGTGTGAGCGAGATCGCCGTCGAGCGCGGCCGCGCGACGGGTGTGGTCCTCGACGACGGACAAACGATCCGCGCAAAATATGTCGCCGCGAACGTCAACCCGAAGCTGCTCTACACGCGGCTGCTGCCCGCCGACGCGCTCGCGCCCACCTTTCTCAACCGCATCAAGACCTGGCGCAACGGCTCCGGAACCTTCCGGATGAACGTGGCACTATCGGCCCTGCCCTCATTCTCCGCCTTGCCGGGCGCGGGCAACCATCTCAGCGCCGGCATCATCATCGCACCTGGTCTCGGGTACATGGACCGTGCCTGGCAGGATGCGCGTCAGTTCGGCTGGAGCCGCGAACCGGTGGTGGAGCTTCTGATCCCCTCGGTGATCGACGACTCGCTCGCGCCGCCGGGTCAGCATGTCGCGAGCCTGTTCTGCCAGCATGTGGCGCCGCAGCTGCCCAACGGGGCATCCTGGGATGACCATCGCAATGAGGTCGCCGATCTTATGATCGCGACCGTCGACCGCTACGCGCCAGGCTTTGCCGCCAGCGTCATCGGCCGGCAAATCCTGTCGCCGCTGGACCTCGAGCGCGAGTTCGGACTGCTGGGCGGCGACATTTTTCATGGTGCGCTCACGCTCAACCAGTTGTTCTCAGCCCGGCCGATGCTGGGGCACGCCGACTACCGGGGACCATTGAAAGGTCTCTATCATTGCGGCGCCGGCTCGCATCCCGGCGGCGGCGTCACCGGCGCCCCCGGCCATAACGCGGCGCGCACGATCCTGCGGGATCACCGGTCGCTATTCGCCCGCCGTTAGATTCTCTGATGGAATCAGAAGCGGGGCTCAATGATTTTTGACTTGATGCGTTTTCTTCACGCGAGCTGCTATCCGCTTCGTTCGAAAACACTTTAACCGCTCAGGCGATCAGCAACACATAGACCGCCATCAACGGCGTCAGTCCGAGTAGAACGACGCTGATACCGAACGCCCACATGATGTCCTCGGTCGCGATCCCGGATGTTCTGCCGGCCGGCTCGACCTGATCGATGCCCTGCAATTCCATGACGTCCCCGCATTCTGCTTGGGGACATCGGTAGCGACAAACCTCTAAAAAACCTCGCCGCGATTCCGCTGGAATTTGAACACAGGTGCTACCCGGGATTAACCCTCGCGGTTACCGATGCAATTTTGCGGCAAATCGCCCGCTTCCGTCTGTGGATAAGGCCGTCGAAATCCTGTGCAAAACTTGGTATCAGGCCGGTGGTAAACCTGTGGATATCTCTGTGGAAAAGTTGTGGAAAACGATGTGAAAAAGCCTGCAACAGCCGATCGGGGCCTGTTGGATAATCCGGGTATGTCTCCCCGACCATTTGTGGATCCCGCACGGTGGCCCGACGCTTTCTTCGCGGATTTACCGGCTCGGGCGCTCGCGGCCTGCCTTTTTGGCAATCTCAGGCCGCTTCTTTGCCGCCATCCCCGCCGCCTGCGCCTTTCCGCCCCTGCGTTTTCCATCGTCTAAGTTTCCGATTTGCACTAAAGCAAATGCCTAGCGAAAGTAGGCAAGTACTGGGGGTCTATGTGCTGCAAATTCTTGGCCGGGTCTTTCTCACGGTTATTGTCCCGTTATACGGAGGCTACCTCGGCACATCCCGGAACACTTTTGACATCTACCTGGCCTTGGCCGCCACATGGTCACTATGGGCCTACGGTCACCCGGGGCCCCAACAGCTTTGGCAAACGGGCGGCTGGGCCGGCGTTCTAAAAGGCTGGCTTCTCATGGCGATTGCCGTTCTGCTGGTGGCCGCACCGGCCTACGGCATCGGCTATCTCATCGCCAAAAACTGGGGCACGACCTGACCCCTGGACCGCCATCCGTCGGGCCCCCGATGACCAACGCCGTCACGCCAGCGACCAGTCGCGCCGCCTTCGTCATCGGTGAGGAGCGGATCGCAAAACGGGCCGTCGATCTCCTGACCGAGTGTCTCGAGGACGGCGAGGCTGCGGTTGCCGCATTCGAACGCAGCGACGGGCGCTGGGGCGTCTCGATACACTTCGCCGACCCGCCTGATGAAGAGCGAATCCGCACGCTGGTCGCGCTGACCGCCGGCGATGACATCGCGCAAACCATCGCCTTCGATACCATCGCCGCCAAGGACTGGGTCGAGGCCAGCCTTCAAGGTCTGGCGCCGGTTCCGGCCGGCCGCTTCATCGTCCACGGCCGGCATGACCGCGCCCGCGTCCCGCCAAACAAACTCGGCATTGAGATCGAGGCGGCGCTGGCATTCGGAACTGGTCACCACGGCACCACGCGCGGCTGCCTGCTGCTGCTCGATCATGTGCTGCACAGCAAGATGCCACGGCGCGTTCTCGATCTCGGCGCCGGCACCGGCGTTCTCGCCATCGCCGCTGCCAAGGCGCTGCGGCGAAAAGTGCTGGCCAGCGACATCGACCCACGTTCGACAATCGTGGCGCGGGAGAATGCCGCGTTGAACGGCGTCGGCAATCTTGTCGAGTCGATCTGCGCGACCGGCTTTTCCGCGCCGCCGTTTCGCGCGCACGCGCCATTCGATCTGGTGCTGGCGAATATCCTCGCCAATCCGCTGCGGCAGATGGCGCCGGCCATGGCAACGCATCTTGCACCCGAAGCCATGGTGGTCCTGTCGGGGCTGTTGCCGCATCAGACCCGCGGCGTGATCGCAGCCTATCGCGCGCAGGGGTTGGTGCTGATCCAGCAGATGCGGATCGACGGATGGTGCAGCCTGCTGATGCAGAATCGCAGGTAACGCTAGTCCCTCGCCGCCTTTCACGATGACGCTGCGCGGCGCGCGCGGGACGTTGCGCAGCCATTTCCACGGTCCTAGGATAGGCGGACAATGTTCGAAGCTCATTTCCAGACATTCGAGGATCCCGAAGGCGGCGTCGCGCTGACCGCCCGTCTCGCCGCGTTTCGCGAGGAACTGGCGCGGCGGCAACTGACGGGATTTGTGATTCCGCGCGCCGACCAGCAGCAGAACGAATATGTCGCGCCCTCCGAGGAGCGGCTGGCATGGCTCACCGGATTCACCGGATCAGCCGGCCTCGCCATCGTGCTCGCGAAGGAAGCCGCGGTGTTTGTCGACGGCCGCTACACATTGCAGGCGGCGCAACAGGTGGATACCCAGGCTTGGGGCATCGCTTCGCTGATCGATCCGCCCCCGGAAAATTGGCTGGCGGAGCATCTCACGGCCGGTGACCGCCTCGGATACGATCCATGGCTGCATACGTCGGCGGCAGTTGAACGTCTCGCCAAGGCTTGCACGAAAGCCGGTGCCGAACTGGTCCCCGTCGAGAGCAATCCGGTCGACAGTATTTGGACCGATCGCCCCGCACAGCCGCTCGGCCCGGTTACGATCCATGGCGCGACGTTCGCGGGCGAATCTGAGGCCGACAAACTCGCGCGCATCCGCACCGAAATGACAAAGCTCGGAGTCGATGCGCTGGTGTTGTCGGATTCCCACGCGGTGGCCTGGACCTTCAACATTCGCGGCGCCGACGTCTCGCATACGCCGCTGCCTTTGTCCTACGCTTTCGTGCCGAAGAACGGACGTCCCATCGTGTTCGTCGATTCCCGCAAACTCTCCAACGTCAGTCGCGATCATCTCGAGCGCAATGCTGATGTACGCGAGCCCAACGCGTTGACAGAAGCGCTGACCGTCACGGCCAAATCCGGTGCATCCATCGCGCTCGACAGCGCCACCGCCGCCGACGCGTTGACCCGTCTGATCACATCTGCCGGCGGCAAGCCGGTGCGCGGCAGCGATCCCGTCGCGCTGCTCAAGGCCGTGAAGAACCCGACCGAGATCGCGGGCGCCCGCACCGCGCATCAACGCGACGCCGTGGCGCTGGCGCGGTTTCTCGCCTGGATCGACCGCGAGGCGCCGAAGGGCACGCTGACCGAAATCGACGCCGTCGAGGCACTGGAAACCTTTCGCCGTGACACCGGCGCACTGAAGGACGTCTCCTTTCCCACCATCTCGGGCACCGGACCGAACGGCGCCATCGTCCACTACCACGTCACCCGCAAGAGCAACCGCCGCATCGTGTCAGGCGATCTGCTGCTGATCGATTCCGGCGCGCAATACGAGGACGGCACCACCGACGTCACCCGCACCATCGCGATCGGCAATCCGACCGACGAGATGCGCGACCGCTTCACCCGCGTGCTGCGCGGCCACATCGCCATCGCGCGTGCGGTATTTCCCGACGGCACCACCGGAGCGCAGCTCGACACGCTGGCGCGGCAGTTCCTCTGGCAGGCCGGCGCCGACTTCGAGCACGGCACCGGCCACGGCGTCGGCAGCTATCTTTCGGTGCATGAAGGTCCGGCGCGGATTTCAAAACTCGGCACCACGCCACTGAAGCGCGGCATGATCCTGTCCAACGAGCCCGGCTACTACAAGCGTGATGCGTTCGGCATCCGGATTGAAAATCTGGTGCTGGTCATGGCAAGCGAAATTCCCGACGCCGAGAAACCCATGAACGGCTTCGAGACCCTGACGCTGGCGCCGATCGACCGCCGCCTGATCGATCACCGCATCAGCAAGAAAGAGCTGACGTGGCTCAACGACTATCATGCCCGCGTCCGCCGCGAGGTGCGCCCGCATCTCGACGAGGCCACCAAGGTCTGGCTCGACGCCGCGACGGAGCCGCTGCATGTGGAAGACCGGGCCTGACCTCCTGACATTCGTCATCACCTCCCGACGTGCGACATCGCCCCTGTTATTTGCGGCGCGGGGACGCCGTCGCTCAACTTGTCCCGTCCCTCTCACGCGCGCTTGGGGCTTGCCCCATTCGCGCCACGCCCAAAAGTGAGGGCGCGCGGAACGCCGGACGCAGGGTGCGTCCGCAGCCTCATGCGCGATGAAAACAAGCGCACGAGTTAGTCACCACGAAAGCACCGGACACATCCGGCGTTCCGCACACAGTGGTTTTTCGGCTTGCTTCGTGCTCTCCCCGGCAACGGCCGAAGCCTGACGCCGTCGTCTCCGCGGTACTTTCTTGCGCCGGTTGGCGCGCGAAAGAGCAGTCCGGATTTCGGAAGGACCACACGACTTGGACCGCCGCGCAAAGGCAATGCAAGTGGGACGCATCTCCGTCCCGGCCCGCATCGCGCAGCGTCGTCGTCAGCCAGACTTCCGGTCGCTCACGCGGCTTCCGAAGCTTCAATGCCCCTCCAGGGAGGAAAGCATCCTTGCTCCGGGCTTGCGCCCTACGACCTTCGTTCCGGCCTGACGCTGCCGCGTCCACCGCATCCCGCCCCGCGTATCGTGACGATCGCGAGCCGCCCCTCTTATCGAGGCGAGACGAATAGGAATATAATCATATTACTGAACTTGTCAAGCCGAGCTTTGACCGAAGCCGTCAATATATCTAAGTTGGTGAAGACGCGATTGTGGAATTTGTACTGGTCGTCGATACTGCGACCTTTCTAAAAATGTCGGTGCAGAAACGGCGCGAGCGGCGCGCGGCGAATTGGCCACGATGTACCCTGCGTATGATAAGTGAGAAGCTCCGCAATCGCGTCACCTTCATCGCAGACAATGGATCTCAAGAAAACGTACGATCTAAGTTCGTTAGGAGCATTACTTGGATGCTCGTCAAAACAGCTTGGGTATTATATTTATCGGAAAAACATCGCCTCTCAGTACAAGTACTTTGAGATAGCCAAAAGAAGTGGCGACCGCCGGAAAATTAGAGCCCCGGCGACAAACCTAAAAATCATTCAGAAAAATCTAGCTAGAGAACTTAATGCTCTTTTTAATTTCAGATCGTCTGTTACGGGATTCGTCAAAGGCCGAAACATTGAGCGCAACGCGTCGATGCATGTTGGCCAAAGGCACATTTTAAACATCGACCTGCAAGACTTCTTTCCAACCATCAACTATGGGCGGATTTTCGGCCTTCTTTCGAAGGCGCCCCATAATATCGCTCCGAAGGTAGCTGCTGCCATCGCGAAGGCTTGTACGTTGGATAACGAGCTCCCCCAAGGCGCACCAACTTCGCCGGTTTTGTCGAATTTAGTTTGCGCCAAAATGGATGCTGAATTGAGCCGCTTCGCAGCAGCTAACAAATGCGTTTACTCACGATATGCAGACGACATGACATTTTCAACCAATCGGCAGCTCATGCCATTATCGTCTCTAGGACTAGACGCCGAGGGAAGGCCTCAAACGCAAGTCGCCAAGGCATTGCGCGACATCGTCGAAGAAAACGGCTTTGTGATCAACGAAAAAAAATCTCGGCTAACGAGTCGCGCGCGGCGCCAGGTCGTGACCGGCTTAGTTGTGAATAAACGGGTAAACGTCCGCCGAAGCTACATAAGAGAAGTACGCGCGATGCTATTTGTTTGGAAAAAGTTTGGTTTGGATGCTGCCCAGAAAGAATTCGATGACTCATACCGCGGAAATGGGCGGAATTTTCAGTCGGTCTTGCGTGGCCGGATAGAGTTCATTGGACAAATACGAGGGCGGCCTGATGCCGTATACAAGAGACTTGCCTTACAATTTAATCAGCTAGTTACGGGCGGAAAGATTCGAACTGAGCTAAGTCCTTCAGAAATTGCAGCGCAAGCTGTGTGGGTTCTAGAGAATGACGCCGCCTCCCAGGGGAGTGCATTTTTTCTGAAAGATGTTGGAATTGTCAGCTGCGAACACTGTGTTGGAGTAAATCCATATATCTATCATCATGCCGACCACTCAAAAAAATTTCCCTTAAAACTGAAAGTGAAGGACGATCACAGAGACTTGGCTATTTTTGACATTCCACCCGAGCTAAAAAACGTACACGCGATCCCACTTCATAATGGAACGGCCCTCGCAAGTGGAGCGTCAATAATCTTGCTCGGATACCCAAATCACTTTGCTGCCCGTCCCGTTCGCATTGAGCACGGCACCCTAATAAGAACCTTTCCAAGGTCCGGTGTTACAAATATCGAGATCACCGCAAAAATTATCGAAGGCAACAGCGGCGGACCAGTGTTGAACGACAAATACGAGGTCATCGGCATTGCGACCCGAGGAATTAACGCCTCGACGAAACTCCAAAGTGCCGAGTTTCTTGCTGTTCATGCCGACGAACTCGCTAAGTTATGAATCGGCTGACAATCATCGTCGGGCTGTCGCCCTAATACTCCACCTTCGGATACCACGTCTCCCCTCGCCCCTCCGGCGTCATGTCGAGAAGATTCCACAAGGGATCGGCGAGATCGCCGGCGCGGTGGTGCTGGCCCGGCTCCGGGCGTGCGAAGGCCATCTCCGAGCCCCAGAAGTGATGGATTTTTCCGTTGCGCTTCTTGAACACGTTGAAGATCGTCTCATCCCAGCTCTGGCCCTCCGGCACCCTGTGCTGCGCGCGCATGGCCTTTGAGAACTTCGAGGTGTCTCCGAAATAGTCGCCGTCGTAACAGTTGCCCGCGGTCGAGAGTAGCGACATGTGCTGCCAGCCGCGCTTGTGCGCGAACGCCATGAGCCGCGCGATCGGCGATTTGGCGACGACATGAAACGCGGCGCGCTGGGTGAGGTGCCGCGCAGCGCCGTCGATACTATCGAGCAGATGCGTGCAGCCGGGGCACGGGGACTCGCGCTCGGGGCCATACATGAAACTGTAGAGGATCAGCGTGTCGTGCGGGCCGAACAGCTCGGACATCCTCACCTTCTCCGGCATGAGATTGTTGCCGATGCGCTCGAACACGTAATCCCATGGCACCTCGCCACCTATCGGCAACGCGCGGCGTCTCGCCGCCACCGCCTCGATCTGCGCGCGCAGCTTGATTTCCTCCTCCAGCAGCCGGTTGCGCGCGGCGCGATAGCCCTCGCTCTCGTTCGGATATCGCAGATGTTCCATTAGGAGCCTCGCGGAATGCTGTGGGGGGATCGCGTGCGGAATGGAACGGAGAAAACGCGCGCGACGGAGTGGAGTTCCAGGGGGCGCGAGGATGCCTCGTCCCGGCGGAATTCCACGCAACAAAAAAGCCCCGTCATTGCTGACGAGGCTCCCTGAACGCCCGTTTCAGTACGTTCGTGAAACGAAGCGTGAAACCTAAAGCGCGTCCCGGTTCATCCGCGGGTCACGGCGCTTTGCGATTCCCTGCATGATGCGCCGCCATCATCACATAGGGATGACAGACGGCGCAGTCATGAATCTTATGCGAGCGAGAGGTTTTCTGCGCTGACCTTGCCGCGCATCTTGTCGGTCTTCAGCTCGAAGTTGACCTTCTGGCCCTCATTGAGGCCGGAGAGGCCCGCGCGCTCCACCGCACTGATGTGCACGAACACGTCGTTGCCGCCGTCGTTCGGCTGGATGAAGCCAAAGCCCTTCTGGCCGTTAAACCACTTCACTGTACCTGTCGTCATTAGAGTCGTCCTTGTTCCAAAACGCGCAGATGCGCGGTTCCGCGCACCGTCGCGCGATACATCCAATCTCAGCGATGTCTTTGGAAAGGAGCCTTCGTCTTTGAAAGAAGACTTGCGGCGCTCTAACAAAACCAATGCCAGCAATCGAATGACAGCGCCCATAGCATTTCCGGGCGGAAATAGCAAATTCCGGCCCCACTCTGGCATTTTGGCCGATGATACCTATATGAGTTCCATGACCAAGACCCCGCCGAGCCCCTCGCAATTGGCCCGCAACGAGCGGATGCGCCTCGCCGCCATCGAGGGCGCAAAAGCCCGTTCCGATATCGAGGCCCGCGACGTCGCCGTCCGCAAGAACATGGAACGCCTGCGCGCGCTGCGGATGGCGAAGGAAGCCGACGAGGCGTCGCAGCCGAAGCCGGTGAAAGCACCCGCCCGGAAGAAAGCCGCGGCCAAACAAACACCCAAGCTGTCGGATTTTCTCGCGTCGCAAAAGAGCACCGGCCGGACGACGTAGCGCGGACAGGCCGCGAGCGCGCCGAGCGCGAATGACTGACGCAACATAAAAAAGCCCCGCGATCGCTCCGGGGCTTTTTGGCGTCGTAGAGCCCTGTCGTCATGCCGGGTTTATCCCGGCGATGACGATGTGGCCGATCAATATCGGTAGTGATCGCTCTTGAACGGGCCCGCGACCTTGACGCCGATGTAGTCGGCCTGGTCCTTGCGAAGCTCGGTGAGCTTGACGCCGATCTTGTTCAGATGCAGCCGCGCCACCTTTTCGTCCAGCGTCTTGGGCAGCACGTACACCTCTTTCTTGTACTTGCTGTCCTTGTTGTTGGCGAACAGCTCGATCTGCGCCAGTGTCTGGTTGGTGAACGACGCACTCATCACGAAGCTCGGATGCCCCATCGCGTTGCCGAGATTCACGAGACGGCCTTCCGACAACAGGATCATGCGCTTGCCGTCGGCAAAGGTGATCTCGTCCACCTGTGGCTTGATGTTGTCCCACTTCAGGTTCTTCAGCGCGCCGACCTGGATCTCGTTGTCGAAGTGGCCGATGTTGCAGACGACGGCGCGATCCTTCATCGCGCGCATGTGCTCGATGGTGATGATGTCCTTATTGCCGGTGGCGGTGACGAAGATGTCGGCGCGCGGCGCGGCGTCCTCCATGGTCACGACCTCGTAGCCTTCCATCGCCGCCTGCAGCGCGCAGATCGGATCGATCTCGGAGACCATGACGCGGCAGCCGGCCTGGCGCAGCGAAGCGGCCGAGCCCTTGCCGACGTCGCCGAAGCCCGCGACCATGGCGACCTTGCCGCTCATCATCACGTCGGTGCCGCGGCGAATGCCGTCGACCAGCGACTCGCGGCAGCCATAGAGGTTGTCGAACTTCGACTTGGTGACGCTGTCGTTGACGTTGATCGCTGGCCACAGCAGCGTTCCGGCCTTCTGCATGTCATAGAGACGATGCACGCCAGTGGTGGTCTCCTCTGAGACGCCCTTGATGCTCTCGGCGATACCAGCGAAGTAGCCTTTCGGCTTCTCCTTGAGCTGCTTCTTGAGCAGCGCGAAGAACACTTCCTCTTCCTCGGAGCCGGGCTTGTCGAGGAACGCGGTGTCGCCGTTCTCGGCGCGCAGGCCGAGATGGACGTACATCGTCGCGTCACCGCCGTCATCGAGGATCATATTGGGGTGGCCACCGCCGTGCCAGTCGAACAGCTTTGCGGTGTAGTCCCAATAGTCCTTCAGCGTCTCGCCTTTCACCGCGAACACCGGAATGCCGGCGGCCGCGATCGCCGCGGCGGCGTGATCCTGCGTCGAATAGATGTTGCAGGAGACCCAGCGGATGTCGGCGCCGAGCGCCTTCAGCGTTTCGATCAGCACCGCGGTCTGGATCGTCATGTGCAGCGAGCCGGCGATGCGCGCGCCCTTCAACGGTTGCTTGGGGCCGTATTCCTCGCGCGTCGCCATCAGCCCGGGCATCTCGGTCTCGGCGAGCGAGATTTCCTTGCGGCCGAAATCGGCAAGGCCGATGTCCTTGACGATGTAGTCGGTGAAACCTGCGGCCTGCTTGGCGGTGGCGGTGGCGGTGGTCATGCTGATTTTCCTGCTCTGCTCCCTGTCCCCGTTTACGGGGGAGAGGGTCGGGGTAAGGGGCGATACGGCGCCACGACAATCTGTTAGTTGGGAGGGCTGGCCCTCACCCGCCGCGAAGACGCGGCGACCTCTCTCCCCGCGAGCGGGGAGAGTGAAAGGAAACATCACACCGCGCGCTTGAGCACCTCGGCGAGATCGGTCTTCTCCCAGGAGAACCCGCCCTCGTTATCCGGCGTGCGGCCGAAATGGCCGTAGGACGAGGTGCGCGCGTAGATCGGCCGGTTCAGGTCGAGATGCTTGCGGATGCCGCGCGGCGTCAGGTCCATCGCCTCAGACACGATCCGCTCGAGCGTGTCTTCGGGAACCTTTCCGGTGCTGTGCGTGTCGATGTAGATCGACAGCGGACGCGCTACGCCGATGGCGTAGGCAAGTTGCAACGTACAACGGTCGGCGAGACCGGCGGCGACGATGTTCTTGGCGAGGTAGCGCGCGGCATAGGCCGCCGAACGGTCGACCTTGGTGGGGTCCTTGCCGGAGAAAGCGCCGCCGCCATGCGGCGCAGCGCCACCATAAGTATCAACGATGATCTTGCGACCGGTCAGCCCGGCGTCGCCGTCGGGGCCGCCGATGAAGAACTTGCCGGTGGGATTGATGTGCCAGATGGTCTTGTCGGTGATCCAGCCCTTCGGCAATGCCTCGCGCACATAGGGCTCGACGCGCTCGCGCACCTGATCGGAGCTCATGTCCTCGACGAGATGCTGGTGCGACACCACGATTTCGCGCACGCCGACCGGCTTGCCGTTCTCATATTGCACCGTGACCTGGCTCTTGGAATCCGGACCCAGCACCTTTTCCTTGCCGGAGTGGCGAGCCTCAGAAATCAGCCGCAGGATCTTGTGAGCGTAGAAAATCGGTGCCGGCATCAGGTCCGGCGTCTCGTTGCAGGCGTAGCCGAACATGATGCCCTGATCGCCGGCGCCCTCTTCCTTGTTGGTGCCGGGCTGCAAGGCATCGACGCCCTGCGCGATGTCGGCCGACTGCGGATGCAGCAGGATCTCGATGTCGGCGGTTTTCCAGTGAAAACCATCCTGCTCGTAGCCGATGTCCTTGATCGCGGCGCGGACCACGCTTTCGATCTTCTCCTTGGTGACGGATTGAGGTCCGCGTGTTTCTCCGGCGATCACCACCTTGTTGGTGGTGGCTAGCGTCTCGCACGCGGCGCGGATCGCCCACGGATCAATGCCGGCTTTCGGACCCTCGCTGAAAAACAGATCGACGATCTCGTCCGAAATACGATCGCACACCTTGTCCGGATGCCCTTCGGACACCGATTCACTCGTGAACAAGTAAGATCCGCGCATCAATCGTCCCTTCATCCGCCAGAGGTGGCGGTCCTTTCGTGCTGTTAACCTGGAATGTCAGTCCCGGCGACGCGAGATGACGTAGGATTCGTCGTAGAACCAGAGACCATTGTGCTTGCGCAAAACCTCTCTGGTGGCGTCCAGATAGCGGCCGCTTTGGGTCATCTCCGTCAACCGGTCGTCTTCGACTTGGGCGACATAAACCGCCGCATTCCATGCTGCAAACGCTGTCGAGGTACCGATCGATCCCGTGACCTCATTGGGCAGCGCTTCCATATCATAGCGAAAGATCGAACGGTGGTCGGCATAAGCGTTAAAATTAAGGTCGCGCCCCACCGAACCAAGCTCGTATTTCACAGCGCGCAATAGCTCATGACGGCTCACGGCGAAAGGGTTTTCTCCTGGCCAGACCGCCTGGACGATCTCCAACCCGGGGTCCCGGCCATGAGAATGTATTCCTATTAAACGCCCTCCGGGCCGCAACGCCCGAGCCAGGGGAGCGATTATCCGTCTGGCCCTGAAGTTGAGGGAAGATTTGGCCCGATAAGGCTGCGATGCAATCACCAGATCGAAGTTGGCCTCGACCCGCCCGGCCCGCGGAATCACCGAATCAAGCAGGAACTGATGGTCCTCCCGATAGATCACCAGCACGACGGGGCGCTCGTAGATCGGCATCCCCGTAACCGGACTGACGTTCGCCCGCCAGTTCTCCTCGAGATACGGCCACAGGTCCCGGATCTGAGTCTCGAACTCGCCGGAGGACGCGCCGCGTAGCGGCACCTCGCGCCACACCGTGCCGGCCGCAGCCTGGGGTGACCGGGGCGCGAGCCAGGGCGCCTCCGCGTAATTCATGTTGGTCAGCACCAGGACGGTCGCCGGATGCTCAAACAACCGGTCCGGCGCCTTGTCGAGTGTCAGCTTGATGTCCTCGAGGCTGAGTTCCTTGCCCGCGATATAGAAGGGCATGTGGGGAAAGCGGCCGTGCATGGAACGCATCACGCGCGCCAGCACTGTACCGTCGCCAACGCCTGCGTCGAACACCCGCAAGGCCGGCGGGCGCGGATGAATGCTGCTGAACTCCAGTGCGACGCGGTCGGCGATAACGCGCTTCTCGCTGCAGGTATGGACGAACAGCAGATATTTCTGCCGGTTCTCGAAGAAGCGGAAATTGGCGCGGGGATCGCGCCGCTCGATCGGCTCCGGCCTGCGGACCGGCGCCGCGCCATCCGGCGAGCCCGAGGCGATATAGGCCTCAATCCGGTTCAGCGTGTCGATGGTGATGCGCTTGCCCTCGCGCAGCCGATGCACGAGCTTGCCGTCATTGACTGCGCGCCGGCCAAAGGTCGATTCCGCCATTCCGGCCCGGCGGCAATAGTCTGAAATCTGGCTCAGCAGTTGATCGTTGGTCATCGCAGTTTGTATGGGGCCCGATGGATGGGCAGCAGAATAAAAGTCATTCTTCCTATCACCATCTGCCCACCATTGGAACCCATACTGGCCGCATCCCCGCTCATCCCTGTTTCCCGTCAATCGTTTATGACAGCCGCAGATTACCTCGTCAGCCCGGCCTGCCGTCTGCTAAGAGGCGGTCAAAGTCCTCCGGAATCACCAGCCAATAGGTTCGTTCGATGCGCATTGCCATGATTGGCACGGGCTATGTTGGCCTGGTGTCCGGGGCCTGCTTTGCCGATTTCGGGCATCAGGTCATCTGCGTCGACAAGGATGCGGACAAGATCGCGGCGCTGTGCCGCGGCGAGATCCCGATCTTCGAGCCGGGCCTCGAGGCGCTGGTCGCGACCAACGTGGCAACCTCGCGGCTCGAATTCACCACGGACCTCGCCGGCCCGGTGGCGGAGGCGGATGCGGTGTTCATCGCCGTGGGCACCCCCTCACGCCGCGGCGACGGCCATGCCGACCTCAGCTACGTCTATGCCGCGACGCGCGAGATCGCGGCGGCGGTGCGCGGATTCACCGTGGTGGTCACCAAATCGACGGTGCCGGTCGGCACTGGCGACGAGGTGGAACGCCTGATCCGCGAGGCCAATCCGTCGGCCGATGTGGTGGTGGCGTCCAACCCCGAATTCCTGCGCGAGGGCGCCGCGATCCGCGATTTCAAGTTTCCCGACCGCATCGTGATCGGGACCTCCGACGAACGCGGTCGCAAGGCGCTCGGCGACATCTATCGGCCGCTGTCGCTCAATCAGGCGCCGCTGATGTTCACCGCGCGCCGCACCGCCGAACTGATCAAATACGCGGCCAACGCCTTTCTCGCGACCAAGATCACCTTCATCAATGAAATCGCGGACCTGTCCGAAAAGGTGGGCGCCGATATTCAGGAGGTCGCACGCGGAATCGGTCTCGACAATCGCATCGGCACCAAGTTCCTGCACGCCGGCCCCGGCTATGGCGGTTCCTGTTTTCCTAAGGACACCCGTGCGCTGGTGAAGATCGCGGAAGATCACGATGCCCAGCTTCGCATCGTGGAGGCGGTCGTCACCGTCAATGACAACCGCAAGCGCGCGATGGCGCGCAAGGTGGCGAACGCGCTGGGCGGCAATCTCCGGAACAAGACCATCGCGGTGCTGGGACTGGCGTTCAAGCCCGACACCGACGACATGCGTGAGGCGCCATCGATCCCGCTGATCACCGGCCTCTGCGATATGGGCGCAAAAGTTCGTGCCTTCGACCCGGCGAGCATGAAGGAGGCACGGCGCGAGCTTCCCGACATTGATTATTGCGACGACGCCTATGCCTGCGCGGAGGGCGCCGACGCGCTGGTGATTGTCACCGAATGGGTCCAGTTCCGCGCGCTCGACCTGTCGCGCCTGAAACGCATCATGAAGCAGCCGGTCGTGGTCGATCTGCGCAACGTCTACCGTCCCGACGAAATGGCAGAGCTGGGTTTTGTCTACAGCAGCGTCGGCCGGGACAAGACATAGATCGTCTGTTGGATGTTAATCCGGGGGCTATCCGGCCCCCCGGCTACGCCAGATAGGAAGCACCTTCATCTGGTGCCATCCGCGCGGCGCCACTCATCAGCTTCGTGGCGTTACCGTTACTTACTGGCGTTTCCTTGCCATTGCGACAAGCACCCCGATATAGAGCGCGTCCCAACCGCGGGGAAGAAACATCCGGCGGGCACTTATCTCTTTCGCCAACTCCTCGTCGCTGAATTTCTCGCGGCAAATATTACGAATCTCAGCAGATCGCGCGTCATTGTTGTCGGATTCATTATGAGACAACTCCCGGCTAAAGATTGAATTGCAGGGCCGTGGTCATCAGGCTGATCCATATGAAATCCTTCGAAATTGATCTCCAACAACAGAATCATGGCGCGACCAATCGGAATTGACCCCATATTTTGGGAGCCTTCCGCTGTACCATCGAGCTATGGCCGCTTTACTCTGCACGCTCCAGTCTGTTTGAGGTTTCCGCTGGTTTACACATAATATGAAGGGGGACAGTAATCGTTACTCGACGCCCCCGGTGTCTTCGTCCTCGTAGCTTTCGCGTGAAACCGTGTGAATGCGTGGCTCGTCATCATCCGCATCGTCGATGATTAGGCGCTTCTGCGGCTCGAGGGTGCGCGATGCAACAGGCTCGTGCTCGATGATCTTGGACTTTTGCGGTCGCGGACGAATTGCGTTGCCCGAGATCTGCTCGGCAAGAAGGCGGATCGGACTCTCGGCCGCCTCGTCCGGCTCGACAACTGGCTTCTCCCGCCATTCCTCGGGTGCGGCATTGACCAGGGCAAAGCGGCAGGCGTTGACAACGGCGGTATTCTCACTAGCGAGCATCTGGTTTTCAAGGGCGCAGACACGCGCGGCCTTCCCCCTAGCGACAGCCTCTCTAAATTCTTCGTGCGCATCCATCCAGCGCTGGATCATGGCGCGGGAAATTCGCATGGCGCCAGCGGCTGCGGTCAACGAAAGCCCCGTGCCCATGAGCATAACCACCTGGTTGCAGGCGTCGGGTGTGTAGTCTGTCGGCCCGCATCGGTCTTCACGGTCAGCACGCCCCGCCCGGCGAGCCCTAGTGGCAGCGGAAATTTCAGCCATGCAGCACCCTTCCTGATGCACGCCCATCGTCGGGCATTGATGCTGCGAGTTTTGGGGAATTACCGCGTCCTGGACAGGACGTTTTTTACACGCGGTTTTAGCTTAATGCGTCCCGATTTTATTTTTTCAGTCGTTCCAATGGGTTGTCGCGCGGAATAGATGGCCGCTGACAGTCTGCTGTTGGCGTGCCTTCGCGCCTCTATCGGCAAATGCTTCTGCAAGGCCGCTATCAGCCTCGCGAAAGGCCCGACGTCTGCTTTCGTAGTGCCAGCTTTGGACGCACCGATAGGTAGATTATTTTGGCGTGCAATTTTCGTCAGGGCTCGAATCCAGTCATCCCAACTTGCACCATCGCGGAACACCCTGGCATCCGGGTCGTCCATTTCCGCCAGCGCTTGCGTGCAGGCCGAGCTTAACGAAGACATCACGTCGCCGAGCGCATGAAACAACTGTTCGTACGGCTCCATTCTGAGGTGAGATGAGAAGAAATGCTCCTTGATAACAGATTGAGCGAAAGCTCCTGCATCGCCTCCCGCTGTTGAAACTTCCTTCCGGAGATTGTTGGATGCGGCTTTGATCGACTCCACCAGATCGAGCGCCGGCGTCAATGGTTTGGCGTTTCGTTCAAAGACTTCCGATGCGAGAAATTTATTCGTGGTTTCGACTATACTCTGGCGAATGGTGTCCGACAGCGCGCGGCCATATGCGACCTCAACTTTCTTCCAATTCCCATCCGTGAGTGAGAATTCCGGAGAACTGCCGACCACTCTCGATATCGGTAACTTGCGAGAAGGACGCCCCATGTCTGTTTTCACCTCCATCCCGCCAAGAACACCGCGCGGGACAAATGCGGCGGTGGAAACACTAAGGAAAATCCTATCCGCCAGATATTTGCACTCAAGCACTCTTACGTCGCAAGACCGGAAGCCTTACGCAAATTGGTATTGATCTTGATTTGCGAGCTAACGGGCAGCCCCCCCCCGAAACATCGGGTCTTGTAATCCGTCGCCGACAATATGTTTCAGTCCCGCGGCTGTCCGGCCGCCGGCTGCGCCGGGTAGGCGAGCAGCTTCCAGCTCTGCAAGGCAGCCACACTCACGGGGACGATTTCCGCGTTAAATCGTTGTGCACTAACCGGTATTTTATTACCTAAATGTTGTGCAGCGCGCGCGTCGCTAGTCTTTTAGGAGTAAGCCATTCAATAATCCGGTACGGACGGAGGACAACTTCCAAAAGCCTGACGCTGCCCCGCAATTTCCACACCGGGATATTACTCATTTAGCCATGACGTACCGCGCGCGCCGAATCCCGATCTTGCTTTGCGCCCTGCCGATCGTATGCAGCCTGGGGGGATGCGGCAGCATCAATTCGCACCTTGCGGGCGGCATGGGCGATGCGATTCCGCAATGGGCTGGCGGACTTCCCGCGGACGCGCCTCCCCGGCCCGGCACCGCGAAATATGATGAGGTGATGAAGGAGCGTGAACGCGAGCGTCTGGCCCCGAAGACGGACGCTCCCGCCACCCAATCATCGAATAACAACGCGATGGGCGCGATTCACTGACAGCTGGCTCGCCTGTCCGCGCTCCTCAATCCATGAACACCACGGTTTTGCGGCCGTTCAGGATCACGCGGTCTTCCAGGTGATGCCGGATCGCGCGCGCCAGAACCCGCCGCTCGATGTCGCGTCCCTTGCGGACCAGCGCATCGGGGGTGTCGCAATGGCTCGACATCCTGATCGATGATCGGTCCCTCATCGAGATCGCTGGTGACATAATGCGCGGTTGCGCCGATCAATTTGACGCCGTGCTCGTGGGCCTGATGATATGGTTTGGCGCCCTTGAATCCCGGCAGGAAGGAAAGATGAATATTGATGCACCGGCCCGAAAGCTTTGCGCTCATCTCGTTCGATAGGATCTGCATATTGCGCGCCAGCACCACCAGATCGGTGCCCGTCTCCGCCACGCTCGGTCGCAAGCAATTGCCTGAGCACGTCAAAATCAGACAGAGCGCCCTTCTTCGACAATAAATATTGATTGCCGGACCTGACGAGTCCGATTGATCCGCTTGAGCAACAGAAAACGCCGCAACGTAAGACGACGGCGCCGTCGCCATTGATGAATTATCCGATACATTGCGTGGATCCGAGGATCATCTCCCTCGAGCGACAGCGACAGACCGTGCTGCAATGCATTCTGACTGGACCGCTTCTTGCCAGCCGCATCTTTGGCGAAGATGTCGAAGATCAATTGCGAGAGCTCGGTCAAAAGCGCGAACTCACGGGTGAAAACGCGCGAGGGTCTTCCCCCTCGTGTCTGCCGAGTTTATTGCTCGAGACTTGCTATTTGCATCAAATGCACTCCCGATTATGCAATGGAAAAACGAAGAGCAACTTGACATATTGGGAACGATTAGCGCCCGCGATAACATCGAGAGCTGGTCTCCGACCTTGATCGATGCCTGCTTAAAACCTTTGAAGACCGAAATCAAAAAGGGGAAATACCGACCGCATAGGGAGAAGAAAGCTTTCGTGTTGATGTACCAGTGCGGGTTTAGTCTTCGTGAACCGGGCCGTTTTCGCAATCGCGCGGAGCACCTAGCGGAAGGAGCGATGGGTTATATTGACGGCCCCAATCGAACTGTTGAGCTGTGCATCTCGTCAGATGCTGTGGGTAACCTCCTCCGGGGGAGAGCTAGACCGCACCTCGTTCCCAGCTCGGACTGACCTTCGCTGCTAAATTGTCGATTCGATCTGCGGCGCAGCAGGCGCGATTGAGGGAGCACCACACCTCATAGATCAGACAGCCAACGGTCGGACCACTGGTCGGGAACCATCGCCGCTGTTGCAACGAGGTCTTTCCCAAACATTGGTGTCCTGGATTGAGGTCCCTACGACTTCAGGCCCCTTTGGGTGGGCGGCTAAAATCAACACGGTACAACCGATCATTTCGAGAGATTCTTCTTTAACCTAACGCCCACGCCGCCGCCATTTTCATCGATAAATATTACTCCCCCGCGCGAAAGAACCCTCCTTATCAGGTCGAGGGTTTCGGGCTCCCCGGCATAGCGGCCAACCTCAATGTTAGTAATTGTGTTGCGGTGAAGGCCAGTAGCTTCCGCCAAATCACGAACAGTCCAACCTAATGCGGCTCTAGCCATTCTAACTTGTGCACTTGTCACAGGCATATTATTGTGCTTTTGTCACATGTGCTAGTGGCACAGTAAGGAGGAGCGCTTATGGCAGTTTCAGAATCGAGTGACAGAAGAACGTTTATTGGAGGGTCCGATGCCCGAATTGTCATGGGATCAGCAGAAGATAAACTGATTCGCCTCTGGCGCGAAAAGCGAGGCGAAATCGAGCCAGAGAACCTTTCAAATGTCCTCGTCGTGCAGCTCGGCAGTGTCACGGAAGATCTCAACCGCCGCTGGTTTGAACGGAGCACCGGGCACTCAATCAAGGATGTGCAGCGACGAATTCATCATCCAGTCCATAAATGGATGGCAGCCACCCTGGACGGTATTGTCGAACAAACGGGCGCGGTGTTTGAAGCAAAATTCATGCTGCCGTGGACATTCTCTGAGGAAATGGCTGCGGAAAAGCACATGGCACAGCTTCAGCACAATATGTGGATCACCAACGCGCGCTCAGCAATTCTTTCCATCATCACAGGTGGCGGCAAATGGGTCGAAATGACTATCCATGCTGACCCTCTTTATCAACACCTGCTTTTGACCGCGGAAAAGAAATTCTGGCGCTGCGTACAGAATGGCGAGCCCCCTCGACTCTTCGGGGTTGAACCTCCTCGACCACGCTTGGAAGCCTTCAGGGTGGTCGACATGAACACATCCAACAGCTGGGCGGAACTGGCCTCAATCTACCAACGAACAAGAGAGGCTTACCAGGAACATGAGGCCGCCAAGAGCGACCTCAAGAAGCTGATACCTGAGGATGCTAAAGAAGCCCTAGGCCATGGCATCCGCGCAAAACGATCCAAAAGCGGAGCGGTGAGTTTCGAGTTAGCAGATCGGGAGGCCGCCAATGCACAGCTCCAGTGAAACCATTGGCGTGATCGCCGCTGCCTTGGCCAAAGCTCAAGGAGAGCTCGTCAATCCCGAGAAAACCATGACCGCGACCGTCAGATCGCCCTTTCCCCGCGAGGAAGCCCAAACCTTTCGCTACGCGTCATTAGCCAGCGGTCTAGATATCATCCGCAAGAACCTTAGCGCCCACGAGATTGCAACTATTCAGACCACGGCGATTGACCGGGATCAAATCCGCCTCACGACGCTTTTGGCCCATGCCTCGGGGGAATGGATTGCCTCCGACTGGCCGGTCTGCGCGGTGGCCGAGCTGGCGGCGCCGCACCGAATGGGCGCCGCGCTCACTTATGCGCGCCGCTATGCGCTGTTCGCATTAGTGGGAATTGCCGGCGAGGACGACCTCGATGCTCCTGATCTCGCTGCCGAGCCCTTGCCGCCACGCGGGTTTCCTACGGCCCCAAAAGTTGCACGCAAGCCACGTAACGGTATCCCGCATCAGCCTCCGCAGCTCGGTCCAATCCCATCGGCCGCGTTGCGCGACCAAATGCTCGCGGAGATCACCGAGATCGCCGATGGCGACGGCTTGGCGACGTGGATCCACCATCGGATGCGGGACAAGAACGCACTGACGAACGCCGACGCGCGCACTATCGAGGGGGCCTGCGAGGCGCTTCTACGGGTCCACCGCGATGACATGGCCGACCCGATCCCCAACCCGATCGCCCCGTCCCCGCCCGGGGAGCCTAACGACACGCCTCACCTGCTGGATGCAGCTTCCACGCCGGCACCGGGCAGGCAAATTGTTCACCCGCTCACCAAACCGCTGCGCCGGCGCAGCAAGGCGCATCTGGCATTCGTCGCGGCGCAGCCTTGCCTGATTTGTCAGCGCACTCCATGCGACGCCCATCACCTCAAGTTCGCGCAACCCAAAGCTTTGGGGCGCAAGGTTAGCGACGAGTTCACGGTGCCGCTGTGCCGCCATCATCATCACGAGCTACATCGCCATAGCAATGAGGCCGCATGGTGGGCAAATCTGAAGCTAGCACCGCTGTTGGTGGCGAAAGACCTCTGGCAGACCAATCCCGACCACACCTCCCCGGGCTCCTACAGCGGACCGCCGACGGAGGCGATGCCATGAGCGATCCCCGGATCGTGTGTCCACACTGCAGTACGCCGATCAAGTTAACCGACACCATGGTCGCGCCGCTGATCGCTCGGACCCGCGAGCAGTTCGAACGCCAATTCGCGCGAAAGGCTGCGGAGTTTTCAAAGCGCGAATCCAACATTCGCAAGATGCGGGATGCGCTTGCCAACCCTACTCACACAAAATCGACGGGGCCTCGCATGTTGTGCGGTGAGTAGTTTTTCCAATTCCTGCATACGGGCTTGGTCGTGCGATACCCGTTGGCGAGCAGGCTGAATAACGTAGTGAAGATATTGCTCGCGGAGTCTTAGTTGGGTTCGAAGCCTCATCTGCAGCCTTTTGCCCCCATTGGTCAGAAACTACCGCCCGCGGTCTCCGGTATGGTCGCAACGCGCAAGACGCCGTTCTGCACGACACGCGCGGTCACCGCGTCGAGGTCCGGCTCGACGATGTGAATCTCACCGCGATTGATCTTGGCCACAACGTCCTTGTTGACGTCGACGCCGATGACCGACGTACCCCTCGAAGCCAGCACCACGGCAGTCGGCAGCCCGATATAGCCGAGCCCGACCACGCAAATTGTCTTCAGCTTGCCTTCGCTCACGCTTGCTCCTCGATCACTGCGCGAATCCGCTTCGCAGCCAGACCATCCCCATACGGATTCATTGCCTGCGCCATGCGTGCATAATGCACCGGCTCCCGCAACAATCGATTGGCCTCGTCGACGATACGCTGCTGCGCCGTTCCAACCAGAATCACTGTGCCGGCATCGACCGCCTCGGGGCGCTCGGTGGTGTCGCGCATCACCAGAACCGGCTTGCCCAGGGACGGCGCCTCTTCCTGCACGCCGCCGGAATCGGTGATGATGATATGCGAACGTTCCATCAGAAAGACGAACGGCTCATAGTCGAGCGGGTCGATCAAGTGGATTCTCGGATGCGATCCAAGCAGGCGCTCGACAGGACCGCGAACGTTGGGATTGGGATGCACCGGATATACGAGCTGCACGTCATTCTCGGTAACAATGTCGAGCATGGCGCGGCAAATACTTTCGAAGCCGGCGCCGAAATTCTCCCGCCGATGTGCGGTGACGAGAACGAGCGGTAGACGGGAATCGAGATACTTGAATTGGCGTTCAAACGCCGCGCGCCTTTCCGGCGCAGCCCTGAGACGCGCGACCGTCTCGATCAACGCATCGATGACCGTATTCCCGGTCAAATGGATGTGCGACGGATCCACGCCTTCGGCGAGCAGGTTCTGGCGCGAACGCTCGGTCGGAGTGAAATGAAAGCGCGTCGCCAGGGTCGCCACCCTGCGATTCATCTCCTCGGGCCACGGCGCGAGCAGCGATCCCGAACGCAGACCGGCTTCGACGTGGCCAACCGGCAGTTTCCGATAGAACGCAGCAAGCGAACTTGCGAGCGTCGTCGATGTATCGCCATGAACCAGAACGAGATCCGGACGTTCCTGATCAAGCACCTCCCCGACTCCCGTCAACAATCGCGCCGTCAATTGATCGAGGGTCTGGTTTGGCAACATCAGATCAAGATCGTGATCCGGTGCGATCGCAAACAGCGCCAACACCTGGTCAAGAATGCCGCGGTGTTGAGCAGTCACGCAGACGCGCAGATTCACAACACTGCTCTTCCGCAGTTCGGTTACGACCGGCGCCATCTTGATGGCTTCAGGCCGCGTTCCGAATATCGCGATGACATTCTTCAAAATACGTTGGATCCTCAGAACAGCCCGGTAGCCAGCGCGAAGAAGCGGCGACGATATGAAGCCCGATGCTGAGTTGTGTACCTATTGCCGCCCGGATATTCAATGAGATGTCGCTAACAAATCAGAACTTCAGCCTCAACCAAAATAAAAAATATAACTTAATATCAATCCTTTATGAAATAACCTCCGGCGGCCCCGCAAGTACGAACGGCTATCCGGCGTTCAATGCACCTGAAGATCGAGCGACAACAGTCTCCAAGGACGACAGGACGCCATAGGCCAGCATCACGCGGACATATTTCCTGGCACTCGCAACGGCCGCAGCAGAGCGTTGCCGAAGCCGTTTGGGATTTTTCAGCAAATGGTCCGATCGCCTCGACCCGCGCGGAAACATGTCCGGCGGTCACCACAATGCGCTTGACCTAGTAGCTATCTCCGATGTTGGGCGACTGATACGAGCCCCACGGTCGATGTCCCTTGAGATAGCCCTCAGATGGTGAAGTGCAAAAAGGGAAATCTAATGACCCCACTAGGGTCCAATCGACATTGGGCGGCCAAAATCAACGCGGCACAACCGATCATTTCGAGAGATTCTTCTTTAACCTAACCCCCACGCCGCCGCCATTTTCATCGATAAATATTGCTCCCCCGCGCGAAAGAACCCTCCTTATCAGGTCGAGGGTTTCGGGCTCCCCGGCATAGCGGCCAACCTCAATGTTACCGGCTTCGACTCGACCGAAATAGCCCGGCAGGATATATGACCGTTTGCAAATTCGCATTTAACGGCTGGCCGTGAAATTACCATCGGAACTACTTTTGTCGCTATTGGCCATCATCACTGCGGCAGCCCTTTCATTTGCCCTAACTTGGCTTCTGATGCCCTTATTACAACGCTACGCACTAGCAAGACCGAACGCGCGGTCATCCCATAAGCTTCCGACGCCGCAGGGCGCAGGGATTGCAGTCATCGCCGCGACACTTGTTACCGTTGTCTTATTTGCCGTCGTGACGAAAGCGGAAGTCTCCATCTGCGTGCTGGCCGCGACGTTTTTTATCGCCGTTGTGGGTGCGGCGGATGACGTCAGGTCGCTTCCGGTTCTGACACGCCTACTCGCCCAGGCGATCGCGGTTGGAGCGATCCTGGCGATGTGGCCGGGCGACATCCGGATCTTTCCGCTTGGCCCGCTTTGGATCGAACGGGGCGTTTTGCTGCTGGCCGGGGTCTGGTTTGTCAACCTCGTCAATTTCATGGACGGGATGGACTGGATGACCGTCGCGGAGGCCGTTCCCGTTGCGGGAGCTATCGTGACATTGGGATATCTGAGCGACGTGCCTCCGATAACAACGATCATCGCCGGCGCTCTCGGCGGAGCCTTGCTTGGATTTGCACCATTCAACCGACCGATTGCGAAAGTCTTTCTCGGTGATGTCGGCAGTTTGCCCATCGGCCTCTTGCTGGGCTGGTGCCTGCTCGAACTTGCATATCGCGGCCAGCTCACCGCGGCGCTGCTTTTGCCTCTCTACTATCTCTCCGACGGCACCATCACCATGTTGCGCCGCCTCGTCACCGGTGAGAAAGTCTGGGCGGCCCATCGCTCGCATTTCTATCAGCGCGCAACGAACAAGGGATTTTCCGTTCTCGACGTCATCGGAACCGTGTTCGGACTCAATCTCGTGCTGGCCTTACTGGCCATCGCCTCAACTTGGGTGACGTCGCCTGCGGCAAGGGTCATTGTGCTGATAGCGGGCGTCGCCGTTGTGGGCCTCACCTTGTTCCGATTTTCGCGATTGCGGTGTACGGCGCGTTAGCCGACTGCAGCGGGACCATCAGGTCTTGACCGCAAGGTAACGCGGGGCCGCATACCAACCTCATGCCCTCGACTTATCGACCATCGCGCGAAAGCCCTCGCGCGTCGTGACGGACGGCTTCCAGCCAGCCGCAAGCAGCTTCGCAGGATCGACCACGAGGTTCCGGCCGATGCGATCCCAGACCGAACTTCGGCCGGCGAGACTGAGCAAGGCTGCAATCAGGCCGGGGGGAACAGGAAAGAGTCCGGCGGGACGGCCGGCGGCAGCGCGGAGACACGCGAAGATGTCGGCAATCGACATCGCCTCGGGATCGGCGACCAGGAATGTCTCATTGAGCGCCGCCGGATTGTCGAGACTCAGCATGACTGCCTCGACAAGATTGCTGACGGCCAGCAGCGAGCGCCGATTTCGCAACGCGCCGAACGGCAGAGGCACAGGCAGCGCCGCGATGCGGAGCAGGAACGCGATGTTCGCCTTGGCATTCGGACCATACACGATGACCGGTCTCAGGATCGTGTGAGGCACGCCGCTTTTGCGTATGGCGGACTCTGCCGCAAGCTTGGCCCGGTCATATCCGGTCACTGGATGGGGCTCGTCCTTCTCCGTCAGAACCCGATCGGATGCCGAACCGGTCTGAGCCCCGATCGACGACATAAAAATCAGGCGTCGCACCGGATGCCGCAAACACGCCTCCGCCAAGCTGACCGCTGCGCCGCGATTGACCTTGTCGTAGTCGACCGTATCGCCGCCCTGACGATGCGCGATGGCCGCGAGATGCACGACGACATCAATATCGGTAAGAAGCGGGCTCCAATCGACCTCGTTTTCGAAGTCTGATAGCGCGACGTAGTCAATGCGGTCACCGACCAGAACCGGATTGCGCGACGCCGCGCGGACATGATGCCCCGCGGCGGCCAGCGCAGGCACGAGAGCCGAGCCGACAAAACCCGAAGCGCCAGTCACGAGAATCCGAAAAGACATATTCAGCTCAATCCACCAAGACTAGCCGCCAAAATTTCTCGCATCGTCGGCGCGGTGACGAAACCCGTCACCGCAGCGCCGGTTTATCAGCCTTCTCGATCGCCTGTCCGACCGGCGTCACCCAGGCTTTGCGACCCGGTCGGCTCACACGACTCCCGGTCAATGCGGTAGGTGCGCTCGCAAGACTCGCAGGTGACTGCGCCAGTCTTTTTTGGAAGCTGCACGCCGCACACGCACATCCAGCCGATCCGCTTTGCGGGAACGCCAGCCATAAGCGCAAACGGCGCGATTGACGACCGCACCGGCAGCGACGAAGGCATGCCGGCCGACGGTCGTTCCGCAGATAATGGTGCAGTTGGCGCCGAGCGTCGCGCCCCGGTGGACAAAAGTTTCGCGGTATTCGTCCTTGCGGCTGATTGCCGAGCGAGGATTGTAGACATTGGTGAAGACCATGCTCGGACCGCAGAATACGTCGTCTTCGATGCGAACCGCGTCATACACCGAGACATTGTTCTGGATCTTAACGTTGTTACCGATCACCACATCGTTGCTGGCGAAGATGTTTTGGCCAAGCGAATAGTCGCGCCCGGACACAAAGCCGAACAGCGGCGCCGCTTGCAAATATCACATACGGCTATCCACTGCCATGACGGCCACGACAGCCTTGATCGCGCCAACGCTGGCGGCAGACCGGAAAATGGACCGTCGCGACTAACGGCAATTGGCTTACGCCAGGTAACTGGGCGCCGAAGTCTGTACAATTGCCACGCCGGACTTATGAAGTTTTAAAGTCTATGGCGGGTCGTCGGATATCAGTACATCAGTACTGGGTGAATACCTCGACAACGGAGCAGCAGTTGGTCCTGGCCAGAAGATCACATCTGAGCCTGGAGTTTCATAGACTTGCGCCCAAACCGCCCAGCTTCTTTTGAACGTCCTGCCATTCTTGCACTACTGACTGCGGGACCGGATTCAATCTTCGCGCCTGCATAATTCGGTTGAAACCTAAACCGATCGTCAAAATATCGACCAACCCCTTGATAACCTGCATTACAACGCCTTGAAATGCAGGAAAGATCTCTCCAGAACTCTTTCCATAGCGCCACATCGACACAAGAGATGCATAACGGCCTAGTAAAATCTTTCCAAGATCCAGTTGGTGCTGACGATAGCCGAACAAAACTGTTTCCAAAGCACAAAACCTGCTTGTCCGAAACGTTCTTAGCAATAGGTCGCTATCTTCTGCTTTCATAAATTGAGAGTCATATGGATTGCTGCGAAACCAAGTTGCGCGCCCGCACCATGTCGGATGGGGGAATGAAAAACCCACAAATGGCCTGCTGACAATCCTTTCGTGATCGGTTCCCACCGGCAACAAGCCGACCAAAGCTCCATTTTCGGAAAACACTGCTGCGCCACATCCAAGAATATCGATTGTCGGATCGCTCTGCAGCTTCGCGACCTGACGGGAAAGTCTCTCGGGGAAACAAACATCGTCAGCATCCATGCGCGCGATAAAATCCCCTCTGCTCAATTCTATTGCTTGGTTCAGTCGTCTCGCAAGTCCTCTGTTCGTTTGTTTGCGGACAAGTCGAATACGGTCATCATCAATTGCGCTAACAATCTTATAGCTTTTATCAGATGATCCGTCGTCGATAATGATTAATTCCCAATGTTGTAAAGTCTGAAGTTGGATCGACCGAACTGCTGCAAGCACAGTTTTTTCGCTATTACGCATTGGCATAACAATGGACACTAAAGGAATAGAGTTCATATCGATGTCGCAGCCCGATGAAGTCACGAGTAATCAATTAGGCAGGATAAATGTCATACCCGGAAGTCCTAAGCCTGAGTGAATCAGCTTGAAACGAAATGGAGAACGCTTCGTTAATTCCTCAATCGCGAGCGCTGGACCAATATTATAATTCGATTCAGAAGATTGACGAAATGTATCATGCGCGATCACGGCCGCGTCGGAAACCGTATTAAAAATCCTAGTCAACTCGTCTCGTACTGATTCAAGAGCATGATCGCCGTCGACGAAAAACAGTGGACGGGCGGGCTTCCCCATGCGGCTCCACTGATCAAGTGCGACCTCTACACCATTGCCGCGATGCAGATGGACGCCGGAAAGGCCGCGCACCAGACGACCGTGCTCCTGCCCAGGATGTTCGACATGGGATGCATCCGGCGGCAAATCCACCGAATGAATCTCGTAGCCAAGGCCAAACGCTCGAGCGCATTCGTAGAACACGCGGGCAGATACGCCGATATGCGTTCCCCAATCGAACACCACGGACGGCTTCAGCCTGCACGCCGCTGCCGTCATCAACAGGAGTTCGTTAAGCGGATAAGGACGCACGCCAACTGCCGGAACGACTTTGCCGAGTACGAAATCGGACAAGGTCCATAGATCAACCTCGAACTCGGAAGCTCCCTTGTTGGGAACCGGGTCTGGCCAAGGACCGGTTGCGCGACGCGCGCGACGTCCGATGCCAGTGATAGCTGCACGCGCCTTTACGAATACCATTCAATTCCCCAATAAAATTCCGACATAATCCAAAGAGCCATTATACGAGAATCCATCCCGACGGATAGAGATCACAGGTGTTACGCCGTCGCAGCTCCTCTGAAGAAAACCACGCGCGTGGCGCGACAACGATTTTTTCAGGCGCAGGATTGAGCCAGGCTCCCCACCAGCTGAACGAGCTGTTGGCAATGACATGATGATGGCACCGCGCCATCAAAGCCATGTCTTCCCAAGGCCGATCCGGATCACCGCGCACCTCGACAGTCTCGCCAGAGTGAAAACGAAGCAGGTCAGCCGCAGCCTCCGCATCGTCCGAGAACACAAAAATCGTGATCTTGGTCTTCGCCCGTTGTTCGATCAAGCCGATGGCCTTGCGATAGTAGTCCACACTAAGAGCACCGTGCACACGTGCCGTTTCGGCGAACGCAACATAGTCGCCCCGGCGGATATGGACCGACACCGAAATCTCCACGCGGTCCATTGCATCCGCGATCGCCTGCGACGCTGACCCGAGCGGCTCGCGTGGAGAGAAGTACCGCCGCACATCGCCCGCGATGTTCTCGAAGTAACGCTCGCTTTGAAAGTAGCCGAACAACGATATCGGTTTTTTCAACTCGATAAACGCGGGGTCGAAATGGAAATACGGCTCGACATAGGTACCGTCGGCAACGGCCATCGGCTTCATCCCCACTCGCGCCAAGAGGCGATTAACGCGGCCGCGCCAGAGCAAGCCCGTGTAGCCACGGGTCGCCGGCGTGCCGATCTGATCGCCGCCGTTGACTAAATCGCATTCCGGAATCTGCAAACGATCCAGCATGAAACTGCGTAGCTTGTACCCCTCGAAGGCGCTGCAGTCGAGGACGACGCCAGTTCCAATTCGGTTCGCAAGCGCCTTGGCGGCGGCGTACTGAAACATCTGATTGCCAAGGCCGCCGAGAATAGAAACGGTAATCACGATAATGAACCGATCTGCATCAATGCGTCTCGCGAGATATCGCCGCAATCGCCGCCTTTATCCCGATATGAAGATCGGTTTGCGGTGACCATCCTAATTCCTCACGCATCAGCCGAGGATCGCCCACCAGCCACGGCTCGTCGTCCTTACGCATGGAAATCTCACCGAAACCGAGCAGATCGTGGTCGACCTCCATGACAGCCGCAACCATTCTGGCGAAATCGCGAACTGAATGGCCCTGCCCTGTCGCAACATTCCATGTCGTCACGTCACCCCTGGCGCGAATGTGGCTCTCAGCTCGCACCAGGGATTCAATGACGTCATCAACGTAGACGAAATCGAGAATTTGCGTTCCCGAAGAGATCGCCACCCGCTGTTTGCGGCTAAGTCCGGATACAAGCGCAGGCAACAAGCGGTGCGGTGCCTCGCCCGCACCGTAAACCTTGAACAGCCGCAGCAGCCGCAGCCCGACACCGAGTTCCTGCGCAACACAGCTTGCCACGAGACCGCCTGCTGCCTTGGTCGATCCATACAACTTGAACGGTTCGAGCCGCGAGCCCTCCGTTAATGGATCGTTAGACAGCGGCTTGATGTATTCGGAGAACGTACCAGCCATCACGAAGCGAGCACCCCATTCCGAGCAGAGGCGCGCCAGGACGGCCGGCAGATCGACGTTGATCTGCACCATCCGGCCAACATCGCGATCGTCAGGGCGAACGCCATATGCAGCCAGATGAAACACAGCATCGAAGCCATATCCATCTAGTGCCGCACGCACACCCTGTTCCGACCAGTCGTCGCAACAGACAACCGTTACCTTGCCCTGCCATTCCGCTGGCAAAATGCTGCAGGAGCGGACCAATGCCGTCGCCGCTGCCCCATCGGCAAGAAGGCGGGCGACGAGATGCTGCCCGATGAAACCGGTGCCGCCAGTTACGAGAGCTTTATGATCGGACGCTGACATCGACACTTTCACGGTATCGCTGAATCTGCTGCATCGTCAGTTTTCCTGCCGATACCGGGTTGACGCCGAATTCACGATACCATTCGGCTGTGAGCCGCACCGTACCATCGAACGTGAGCGGAGGGCGCCAGCCAAGCCACGTGCGTGCCTTGGTGCTGTCGAGGTGAAGAAAGCGTGTCTCAGGAAAATGACCTTTCGCATAAGCGATATCGGGCCGTTTCCACGCGCCGGCGAGCTGCTCGACCAGCGCCCGCACCGGTTTTGCATCATCATCGAGTGGTCCGAAATTCCAGTTGTCGGCGGCGGACACATCACCTTCGAGCAACCGGTTCGCCAAGGTCAGATAGCCGTGCACGAGAGCCACGACGTGCTGCCAGGGGCGCACCGCCTCGGGGTTGCGTAGCGACAGCGACGCACCTGAGAGAACCGCGCGCACGAAATCCGGCACAATACGGTCCATGGACCAATCGCCGCCACCGATGATATTGCCACCACGAGCGTTGGCGATGAGCACACCGTTGGCACGCATTGCAAGCGTGGCACGATAGGATGCCGCGATCAGTTCGGCACACGCTTTCGAGGCGCTATAAGGGTCCTTTCCGCCAAGCGGGTCAATTTCACGATAACCCCACGGCCAATCCTGATCCCGATAGACCTTGTCGGTTGTGATGCAGACGACGGCCTTCACGCTCGGAGCTTGCCGGGCCGCCTCCAGCACATTCGCCGTTCCGATCGCGTTTGTCGAAAACGTGCCAAGGGGATCAGCGAAAGACTGCGAGACCAGCGGCTGTGCAGCGAGATGGAAAATCACCACAGGCTCATGTCGGCCGATCACCGAGACGACAGTCGATAAATCGCGGATATCGCCGATCGTGGAATCAATCCCATCAGCGATGTTGCCGGCGGTGAACAGGTTCGGCGTTGTCAGCGGCGCAAGACTAAGACCGGCAATCCGGCATCCGATCAGCTTCAGCCATGACACCAACCACCCACCGGTGAAGCCGGTGTGGCCCGTCACGAGAACCCGCTGACCGTGCAGCAAAGCCTCGCATCTTAGCGGTATCCGGCGATCAGCGCCGATCATCGATATCCCTCATTGTCAAAAGACTTCAACCGCATGCCGGCAATCTTCATTACAATTTTCAGACAGATCAACATCCGACAAAGAACACCACGTGCGGCCCCAGCATGATCACCATATCTAGGTTCGCACCGCTACGCCGGCCCCACATCGCCTTGTAGAACCTTCTCGTAGGAACGGGCGATCTTCTCCCAGGTAAAGCGCTCCTGCCAAGACTTCCGTCCTGCCGCGCCGAGCTGGCGTAACAAAGATTCCGATTGCATAGCCTTTTCCATCTCGCTTGCCAGCACATTAGGAGAAGCATTAACGTAGCCCCGCTCGTCGGAATCCGCCGGGCACAACATTCCTCCGCCGGTCCACTGCACGATCTCTGCGGCGTTCCCGGCCGGCACCGTCAGGAATGGCGTGCCTGCCGCCGCAGATTCGAACAGGACCAGTGGCGAGTATTCGACCTTCGAAGCAAACACAAACAAATCAGCCTCGAAGAAAGCATCGATTACGTCGGAGCGTGGCAAATCGAGGCACAGAACACGCTTTGTGCCCTGTCGCGTTTTACTCCCTTGAGCGTCGCTGGCGGTCGCCTGTGAAGCAACCGCATCAACAAAACTCGGTTTAGGGAAAAGACGCTCCCAAACCCCGCGCCATCCATTGCGCCAGAGCACGACAAGCCCGCGCGCAACGGTCTGCGGACGAAGAAAAAGGCGTAACACCAATAGCAGGCTACGCTCCGGCCAGTGGCCGTTCAGGATCAGCGTCGCATTTCTGGATCCGACGTTCATCTCCGCAAAAGCTGCACCCACCTCCTGATGCCCTTTCATCTGGATCGGCGAGCCAACCGTCAGGAATAAAAAGTCATCTGCAGGAATCCCAAGATTTTCGCGAAATTTACCGGTCCGCCCTCCGCCAAAATCGATTTCGCTGGCGCCATTAGGGATGACCGTGAAGTTCTTAATCTCGTGCGATCTGGCAAAGTCTATGTCGCGATAACTTTCGGCATAGAAAATGAGATGATCGAACTTTCTCAAAATATCCGGCATCTGCGCGAAATAACGCGCAAATGTCGGTTCATATAAACTCGAAAATCCGCAAGGCACGAAAACCTTGCGAGTCTTGATGTCGTCAACAACGGGCCAAAGCGCGTCGAAACTCCACTGCTGCGCAGCCTTGATCAGAATGGCATCGCCATCAAACGACCTTACGAATTTTTGATAGCGCTCAACCTCGCCCTTCAGACCTGTGACAAGACTACCGCTGACATCGAAAGCATGAATCCTGACGCCACCCAAAACGTCGCTCGTCCGCTCCTTGTTCACGCTGGTCGCCACCGCAACCTCATGCCCGGCACGGACCAAGCGCTCGGCTACCTGACGGATAACCTCTTGAACGCCGCCCTTGCTGGGCCAGTATTGCTCGCAGCAAAAAAGAAGCTTCATCGTCGTCCTGTCCCGACAAGCGAGTTACGAACCGTTCGTAACACGCTTCGGGCTGATCGTACCGCGCTCCAGAAATGGCGGGCGGCGTGAGCATGGGAGTAATAGTGATGCATCAATCGCCGGCTCCAGTCTCGGAGAGTCCCTTCGCCGACCCCGATACGGCGCCCCGCTGCAGAGAGAATTTGCTCCATCATGGCCGGAGTGGTTCGGCCCGTAACCATGTCGGGTATCCCGTGAATGATAGCCGCAATATCGCGATGCACTTCAGCCGGTTCAGCCTCGCCAACAGCATAGGCAATGTTCTCGGATGAGATTGTAACGAGCTTTTGCTTGAAAGGATCGATTCCCGCTCGCGACATGCTTCCGGGAACCTCGCGATAGATTGTAAGCCTTTCTGGAAGATTCGCGACGCGGCAACAACGCGCGATCCTCGACCACAACTCATAATCCTCAGGCGGCTGACGCGCGGGATCGGTTGTATAACCGCCCGACTGAACCAATACCGATCTACGGATCATGACCGAACTATGTACAAAGGGATTGTTGAACAGTAGGCAAAAGCGCAAATCCGCATCATCGGACGGATGATCATGGAACCGGCCGGTGGGTTGATCGCCCACCCATATTTCGGCACATGTGCCGACCAATCCATGATCCTGATGCTCGTCAAGGAAACGAGCCTGCTTCATGATTCGGTCCGGCAAAGCGAGATCGTCATGATCCTGCCGCGCGATATAGTGGCCACGCGCTAACGAGATGCCGCGATTCAGAGCCGCCGCAAGCCCCTGGTCATCCTGATGATAAACTCTTACCCTGGGATCTGAAATCGCACTCAGAAATACAGCCGACCCGTCGCTCGATCCATTGTTGATGATAATAAACTCGAAATCGCGATAAGTCTGATCGAGAATACACGCAACGGCACGCGGCAAATCGCTGCCGCCGTTCCTGACTGACATCACAACGCTGACGGTCGGCACGCTTATCTTATCTGACGACACCTGAGATTTATTCCAGTCTAAGCTCATTTGGATCGATTACGAATGCGACGATGCATTGGCATCGTTCGGCGTCAGAACCACCGGCCAAGGCACCGGAATGATGAACTGACCGCCCCATTGCTGAATCCCTGCAAGCTGCTCCGTGATCTCCTCGCGCAGGTTCCAGGGAAGAATCAAGACATAATCCGGCTTGCGTTTGAATATCTCGTCGGGCGGCACGACCGGAATCCGCGTGCCGGGCAAAAGCAATCCCTGTTTGTACTCGCTGCGATCCGCCACGTAGGGAATGAAGTCACGCCCGATGCCGCAATAGTTCAGCAGCGTATTGCCTTTGGCAGGTGCTCCGTACGCAGCAATGGACTTTCCCTGTTCAATCAGATCAATCAGAAGCCGCAGCAGTGCGCGCTTCAGCTTATGCGCATTGCGATCAAAATGGACGTACGTCTCGGCTCTATCCAATCCGAGAGCCAGTTCTTCCTGTTGCAGATCCGCCAGCGCGGCGGAAGCCGGTCTGCCCTCATCCGCATGAGCGACATAGATCCGCAAAGACCCTCCGTGCGTCTGAAGACGCTGGACATCGACCATCGCAAACCCATGCCGCGCGAACAGCGGTTCCATCGCAGTGATCGATAAATAGGAGTAGTGCTCGTGATAAATCGTATCGAACTCATTGCTCCGTATCATTTCCAGCAGATGAGGAAACTCGAAGGTAGCGGTCCCCCCTTCTTTCAGAAGAATCTTAAAGCCTGCAACAAAGTCGTTGATATCCGGCACATGAGCCAGGACATTATTGGCGATGATAAGGTCCGCGGCACCGCCCTGCTCCCGCAAGCGCCGCGCGGTCTGCGAGCCGAAAAACGCGACCTCGGTATGAACCTGCCTGAGGTCCCAGGCCGCCCCTGCACAATTCGCGGCCGGGTCAACACCGAGACAGGGAATGCCACGCTGCACGAAATACTGCAGCAGATAGCCATCGTTGCTGGCGACCTCGACTATGCGCGACGACGAATCAAGCGCAAAGCGTTCCACCGAATAATCGACGAACTCGCGTGCATGCCTGAGCCAGCTTTCGGACACCGACGAAAAATAGACATACGCGCCGTGGAAATGCGTTTCTGGCCGTTCGAAATCATCGAGCTGAACCAGCCGGCAGGCATCACAGACGAAACTTCGCAGTGGATAGAATTTCTCGCTGAACGATGCCTGGTCGGCGCGAATGAACGCATTCGAAATCGGCGTCATGCCAAGATCCACGAAAACCGTGGTCAATGGCGCGCCGCACGAGCGGCACGTTGATACTTTGGGCGTCATCAATCCCAGATCCGCCACGGCGCCCGGCCAGACTGCCACAATTCTTCAAGCGCCATTTTATCGCGCAGCGTATCCATCGGCTGCCAGAAACCGTAATGGCGATAGGCCGCAAGCTGGTTGTCGCGCGCCAGAGCTTCGAGAGGCGCAGATTCCCATGAGGTCTGATCGCCATCGACCCGATCGATAACTCCAGGATTGAGTACAAAGAACCCGCCGTTGATATGCGCATTGTCGCCAGGCGGTTTCTCCACGAAGGATTTGACAGAAGATCCTTCGATTTCCAGCGCTCCATAACGTCCCGGTGGTCGCACCGCGGTCACTGTTGCGACCTTCCCGTGTTCTTTATGGAATGCGACCGTGCCTGCGATATCAACATCGGAAAGCCCGTCGCCATATGTGAAGCAGAATGGCTCGTCCGGATCGAGATAGTTTCGCACCCTCTTGAGACGGCCGCCGGTCAGCGTCGCCTCACCCGTATCGACTAGCGTAATCCGCCACGGCTCGGCGTTGCTCTGATGATAGGTGACGCTGTTCTTCGCCGCATCGATCGTGACATCGGAATGATGCAAGACGAAGTTCATGAAATACTCTTTGATCATATAACCTTTGTAACCAAGACATATGACGAAGTCATTCAAACCATGATGCGCGTAAAGCTTCATAATGTGCCAGAGAATCGGGCGCCCACCGATCTCGATCATTGGCTTCGGCCGCGTCGATGTTTCCTCAGATATTCGCGTGCCCATCCCGCCGGCAAGGATCACGACTTTCATAACATCACTCGCTTGTCCAATGTCGCTGATCTCACCTCAAGACTGCCCACTTTGCACCGGACGGCACCGCGCCTCGACATGAAATCCGACGGTAAATTCCTTGATAAGAATAGCCTTGTCGATCTTGTAGAGATAACGAGGAAGCAAATTTCCCATGAGGTTCAGGAGCTGCTTGCCATGCCGTTCGTGCAAGTTCTTGTGCTGGTCGTAAGTCGATTCGAAGCGCACACACTCCTGAGCGAGATGAGCGAAGAAGCCATGGTTCGGCTCAATCGACACGACATCGCAACCGAACTCGGTCAAGAATTTGCGGTACCAGTGGTCCGTGTAGCCGCCATAGAAATGATACGGCTCCTGATGCAGACCTGACCCGAGAGGGGCTGTGATAAAGAGCCGTCCACCCCGCTTGGTGATCCGTATCATCTCCTTGAGCGATTCGATCGGATACGGGACGTGCTCCAGGACCTCGGTGCAAAGAATAACGTCGAAAGACTCATCTGGAACCGGGATCGCGGTAATGTCCGACACATGGTCGATCTTCGCGTACTGACCCTCCGCACCCTTATAGCCCTCGTATTGCGCGAAATCCTGAGTTTCATATTTGCAATGAGCAAATAGCCCCTTGTAGGGCGCGGTGCCGGCACCGATATCTAGCACGCGAGATCCGGGCTCGACTGATTTTGCCCTGTCAGCGACCCATTTGTCGCGAAAGCCCGCATTGAACCTATAGACATCGCCGCTGTCATCCGCCGCTTGCTTATCGAGATAATTGTGGAGATCTTGAACGCTGAGCCAAGATGATACGTTCTGCACCCATCGCATGAGGCCGTTTGCAATGCGCCGTGTCAGCCTGCTTGCCACAGCCGGCGGCGAGGTATTGTGATTCATAATTCTGTGATCCTATACGCAGAAGGTGACTCATTTTTCTGGTTTCAAAAAGCTGATCCCCACGTCTTTCTATTTTGTCAGTTCAATATACTCGCGCCAGTAAATCGATGACGAGCAAATCCCGAGAGCCGCTTCCTTGCCGCAGTTGGCGATGGGGTCGAGAATCGTCACGTACGGCACGAACTCCCCGTGAAGCTGCGGCCACGGATGGTTCTGATAGGACATATACGCGACTTCGATCTTCTCGCGCTCAAATATCTCATGATCCAGATACTTCAGCGCGCCAAGGCCCGTAATGTATTTTGTCGCCTGCGTCTTCTTCGCGATCTCCAGAAGTCGGACGCTGCTCCTGCCCCCAACATTGCAAGCCGACGAATATCCAAACGATGTGCCGATACCCAGCCATGCAGCGACCAGTTCAACCGCATTGGCATTGAACTCGGCGACATTGCTGCTCGGGTGAGCATAGATTCTCTCGGCAAGATCGAACATTTCCGGGAAATATGGGGCCTCACCATAATAGGCACGCAGCGTTCTCAGATGCTTGTCGCGCCAATCGTCGCCCTCGACATACCAACTTTCGCGGATGGTCCGCCCGGATCGCCTGCGATCAATCGGCGCGGTCAGCCATCGCACCCCGTCCGGTCCTTTGACCTGCACCCGCGATATAAAGCTCCGCCCCTGCGGCAATTGCACATCGTCATAATGGATGAACCGGTCGGCAAGGCGAACCTGCTCGAACAACCCGATCCAGGGTAGAAACATCGGCTGAGAAACGACCAGATTCATGGGATCAGCGCCCTCGTCCCGAGCTGGCCCTGAAACCTGTCGAACGCGGCGATAGATGCCTCCGCGCGAAGGGCAGGACTGCACGACGGGGTGGTTCGCCTGGAAGCTATCCAATTCACGGCTTCAGAACCCGGCGAGACCGAGACCGCCCCCGAATGCATCCATTCCAGCAGGCAAAACGCAAGATACGTCTTCTGAACGTAGGACACGCGGCTCCAGGAATCTGCTGTGGCCGATGCGTCTATTGGCGAAGCCACCTGAGCCACAATCAGACCGTCGTCCGGATTCGCGTTGGTCACATGCAGGGTCGCGCCCACGAACCCGGCATTCCGCGCCCGCGCGCGATCCAGCGCGTGAAATCCGCTGTAAGCGGGCAAAAGGGACGGGTGGATGTTGAAGCACAGAATAGACGAGAACAGCTCTGATGTGATCAGGCGGGTGAAGAACAACAAAGTGACATCGCACCCGGCCCGGCCCAGCACATCCCTGGCCGCTTCAGAGAACTGAGCATTGCCGGACCAATCGATCCTGTGACACGCAATTCCCATCTCTTCGGACTTGCCGATCGCTTCGCAGGCCCTGTCCGTCACAACGACAACGTCCGCAGGAGACAGAAGATCGCACTCCATCGCCAGTTCGACAGCAGAAAAGAATGCGCTTCCGCCTGCCGAACAGATGGCTCCAACCCTCATTGAGAGGGATCCTTGAAGAGATAGGTCGTGAACTCATAGAGCGGATACGAGTGATCCAGCCTGACGCGGACTGTCAGTTCGTCCATGCACCAGCCCAGAAGCTCGACCGGGCTGCGGTAGTAAAGGTTGTCGGCATAAAAGTTGACCCGATTAGTCATCACGTTAAACGCAACGCCGCGCGTGCAAAGATCGAACACCCGCCGGATCAGCCTCTGCGCAAAACCGTCCATATCCCGGTTCGAAACGCTCAGCTTCTGCGTCAAGATTCCGTTGCACACGACAAAGTCAAAAGTCCTGCTGAGATCCGTTTCAAGGATATCACCAAGAACGAACGTCCCGCCGTCCTGATTGGCCTGCGCCCACGAAATCATGTTCTCGGCAACGTCGATGCCGGTGTAATCCAGATCCAGCTTCTGCGCTCTTGCATATTCCAGAAGCCCGCCATAGCCGCACCCCACATCGAGCAGGCTCACCCTGCCCTTTGCATCGGCCAGAATAGAAAGCATCTTTTGATGACGCAGGGTCGCCCTGCGAACATCGTCGCCCCAGTCAACACCTTTCGACGTGGGACCGAACCTGTCGAAGGTGCCCTTGTAATGAGCTTTGAGAACGTCAGTGACCTTCTCCATCCCTACGCCCTCCTCGACCTTCTCGGGACTCGCATCGCCAACGGTTAGTCCCTGATGCAGCACAAGTAACCTCCGGGCGAACTGGAGAAGATGAGCTTGCCGTTGATCACGGGGTTCACTTCGAAACGATCAGTCTCCTTGAGATACATGTCCCGCGCGGTGAGCGGCTCGTTACCCTTGAACCAGACCTGCGAACGATTTTGCGGCGCGTTCTGCTCATCCAGATGGCCGACCACGGTATCCGCCACCACGAGATACTGCCCTTTCGTCACCAGAGGACCATAGGCCCGCAACTCCGCCAGAACGTGATCCCTACTGTGGTCCGAATCCAGCACGACCATCACCGATGCCCCGTCCGGAATCTGCGCACGAACCTGCGCAAGCGTCGCCTCGTCGGCAGAAGGCCCCTCGATCAGGCTGATCCGCTTGGTCATCGGATGCTGCTCGATGGCTTCGCGGTTGTGGGCTCGAATATCGATATCCACACCGATCACTTTGCCTTTACCCATAAGTTCAAACATCGACGCCATAAAAATCACCGAACCACCGCGAGCGACTCCAGTTTCGATGATCACATCGGGACGGGCAGCAAAGATGACCTCCTGCGTCGCCATGACATCGGCGGGCAACTGGATGATTGGAACGCCCATCCACGTCCACAGGTAGGAGTAGCGATACCGATCGGCCGCAAGGAGGGTATCCAGCGCCTTGTCAAAGACCGCCTTGTCTTTGCCCAACGCTAGCGATTGTTCGATCGCGCTGTTTCGGAATTCGGTTCGATCATCCCCTGCCATGCCGTTGCCAATCAGCTTTCCGTGCGCTTGATGCACATTCGAGTCATCATCGTGGTGAACGTGCGGTCTCGCTCAGGATCCCGCACCTGCGAGACAGCGAACAACACCAATGACGCGCTCCTGCTCGTCGTCCGTGATGTCGTGGAAACTCGGAAGGTTGATCGCACGGCCCGGAATATCCCACGCATGGATGTTTCCGGGCTCGGGCTTGAACATCGGCAAGCCGGACAGCGGATAGAAGAAAACCCGCGCATCGATGTTCTCGTCCTTGAACGCGGCCTGCATCCGCTCGCGCGTCACCGCGCTGTCTCTGTCGAACACGACTGTCGGCATCCACGCGCCGTTGACAATATTGCCGCCATCCGGATTCATCCGCACCATCGGCAGATCGCTCAGCCCGTCCCGATAGGCGTGGAAAACCGCGCGCTTGCGGTTCACCAGATCGTCGATCCGTTCAAGCTGCCCGCAGCCCATCGCGGCCTGCACGTTCGACATCTTGAACTTGAACCCCACCATGTCCGGCCAGAACTGTTTCGTCTGACCTTTTGCACGACCATGGTTCGAAAGCGTGAGCACGCGTTCATAGAGATCGGCATCGTCGGTCACGAACATGCCACCTTCGCCGGTCGTGAGCGTCTTGGTGCCGTGAAACGAAAACGCGCCGAAACGCCCCATGCTGCCGGCGCGCTTGCCGTAGTATTGCGACCCGATGGCTTCGGCGGCATCCTCGATCACCGGAATGCCGTGCCTGTCGCCGATCGCAAGGAGACGCTCCATCTCGCAGAGATTGCCGTAGAGATGAACCGCGAGGATGGCCTTCGTGCGCGGCGTGATCGCGCGTTCGACCATCTCCGGATCGATGCACCATGTGTCGGGAAGGACATCCACGAAAACCGGCGTCGCGCCGAGATGCGCGATGGGCGACACCGAGGCGATCCAGTTGGTATCTGCGAGTATGACCTCGTCACCGTCACCAATACCGAGCGCGGCCATTCCAAGGTGGAGCGCGCCGGTGCAGCTCGATGTCGCAACCGCAAACGTGCTTCCCAGATGCGTCGCAAACGCCGCCTCGAAACGGTGAATGTAGTCGTAGCAGCGGTCCCCCCAGCCGTTGGCCACGGCATCGGTCGCGTAACGCACCTCCAGCTCGGTGATGGACGGCTTGGTGTAAAGGATGCGGGGCTTCATCTAACTTCGGACTAAGCCAGTGTTCAGGACAAAAGCGGCTGATAAATCGAAGGTTGTGGCAATATCTCGCCACCCAATACACCAGCCAGCTGCTTTGCCCACGCCTCCCAGGTCGGGCCTTCTTCTTCAGCAACCATGAATTGCTTCAGTAGATCGCATCCGCTTTGGTACTGTTGCTTGGCAGACCGCGAACTCGTCTTGGTACCAATTGCCACGACATTGCGAAGCGGCGGGGAATGTCCGGACGCCTTCTGACGAATTTCAGCTTTATCAAACCCAAGCATGTTGAACGTATGCTTGAATCGCTCGGGAAACCACTGCCCGACGTGATAGGCCCATCCGTCCACTTGATCCCCCTCAAGATGGCGAATTGCGCGCATCTTTTCCCGGAGATCACCAGCATTGAGAAAATCTCGGAGCGAACCTTCAAAGTCGGGCGTCTCGATATGCAACCGTCCGCCAACTCGCAACCAACGATGCCACCTGATCACGGAAGCTATTGCTACGACCCTATTCAAGTGCTCGAACACATGCTGCAGCCGAACCTCTTCGACAGTATCCGCAGGCAAATCTATTTCCGTCAGATCACAGATGACGTCCGGTGTAACGGACATGATTGCATGTTCCGACTGAGGGAAATCAACATTGACGTAACCTTCGAAATAGGCCGCCCCACAACCAAGATGAAGGCGCAATGGCTGCCCCTTTGCTCTGGCGAAGAGTGCCACAGCCAGATCGGGGCGCTTCGTTTGTGTCAGCTTCTTGAATAGCTCCGATTGCCCGGCAGCGAGATCGAGAACTTCAGACGAACGACGAGACGCAGCAAATACATCCTGCGCACCGAACGTGGTTGCATCGAACACAATACTACCAGGATGATAGTATCCAGGCTTTGGCAACTCAAAAGGAGGAGACGGAACATCACGCTTTTGTTCATGCACCTTCAGGAACGTTGAATGCAGATCCCTGGAGATCGCATATTCGCGGATAGCTTCAACCCTCTCTTCGCGCCGTTCAGCGGGTATATATCCGCCAAAAGTCGATCCAATGGCTGAGCGAAGCAGCGCTCCTTGATCTATCTCGATATCCGAGAAACACGCCACGCTTCTCTTGACTTTTATAAAGGCATCAATGACCGCAAATTCTATAACAGCAACTTGAGGCAGCCCCTCTTCATGCTTAAACTTGGTTTCCCTCCAGAATTTTCTAGCGGACGGATGATCTTTGTCGCCCAAGGTCTGGAGCGTTCCGTTACTCTTGCCACTACCACCATTGATCGACAGCGGACGTTGGCAGAAGACGAATTCTTCTACCTGCGACGCAATCGCGAAAGCAGAATAAACATCCGGAGACACGCCGCCAAAAAACTCACCATTGTTCTTTTCTCGATAGGCTGAGATCAGGTCCATCGAAACAAAGGAATTATAAATGCAGGGTAGCCGGGGGTAGCTGGCACGAAATCCCACGACCTCCGCGACAACATCCCGCGTTTTGAGCAACTCGACTTTGACGCCAAGAGGGATCTGAAGCCAATTGCGGAAACTTGGGATGATATGATTTGGCCAAGTGTACTCGATCTTTTGCCAGGTCACCGCTTTTGCATCGTAATCCGCAGTCAACTGACGCGCAGCTCTGATCGCGTCAGGCAGCAAGCCATCATCGTCACCTAGAACGGTAACAAACCCTTCCTTCACATGCGATAGGGCAAACTCCCAGTGCTCCGCCATCCCCAAGCGAACGCCTGGATTAATATACTTCAACCTGGAGTCGGAGAATGACGCAACAACGTTCGCCGTATCATCAGTTGACGCATTGTCACTCACCAGAACGCACAAATTCTCATCGTCCTGCATGAGACATGTGCGAATCGTGTCAACAAGGGTCTGCGATCGATCGACCGTTGGAATAATGACAGTAAATAAAGGGCCAGAAATCGAAGGGCTGCTAGTCTTACTGAAAACGACCGGCGATTTCTTTCGATCAGCCGCTCTCATCCGATCAGAAAGTTTCCGGATATTTCGCGCAGCAAACCTCCTAGCTCTGCGCAAAAAATCCACCGGCAACAAGTTACCCATCTATTGATCCTTGCTACTACTTTAATTCCAGAAACATCGGCAATGATTTATCGCGATCCGACACGATGACATTTGCTATCGGCCAATCGATGCCTACGGACGGATCGTCGAACCGAAACCCGCGCGCCGATTCCAGTACATATGCAGGTGAAATTTCGTAGTCGACCTCAGTGTCATCTGCGAGAGTTTGAAATCCATGAGCAAACCCTCGTGGGATGTATAGCATCAACATATTGTCCGCGCTCAAAACCTCACCATACCACTTGCCGTAACTTGAGGAATCTTTGCGAAGATCAACCATTACATCGAATACAGCGCCGCGGGTGCATCGAACGAGCTTTGTCTCCAAATGTGGGACGGCCTGAAAGTGCATACCCCGTATAGTCCCAGTGTGCCGATTGAACGACACAGACCGCTGAATGAGATTATCCTCAAGCCCGCGCACCCGAAATTCCTCGGCACAGAATCTACGAGCAAAAAAGCCTCGCCCATCAACAATCGGCTCGATTTGAATGCGAAACGCGCCCTCGAATGCAAGAGGAGTAAACTTCATGCTACCCGCGTCTCACACGACATTACGCAGGGATAGCGAACGTATCCCAAAGCAGGCGTAGTCATATTTTTTCGAGGTCCCAGTTCAGAGCGGGTCGGATAAAACCGGGAATTTGCAGTGTGTAACCGTTCCGATCCGCATCCGCGATGTTTTCGGTAACGTGAAACTGAAGTGCATCCGCCTCATAGAAATGAACCACCACGGGACTTAGAGAGCTCAAAGCAAGCGCAATGGTGTAGTATCCACTATTCAGAAATCTCGAGGGAATCCACATTGTGGACTTGTAAAAGCCCGGCGCAAGTTCGGCGACTCCGCTGGGAGAGCTGATAAAAACACATACATCCTGCATCAAGACGCGAAAGTTCGGTACCAGCAGGCCTCCCGCTTTAAGAACCTCGTAGGTTATCTCAACTCCGACTTCTTCACTGCGATCAAAGTTGCTGGCCTCTTGTCCTTGATCATTGATGAGTCGTGCCTCGCAAAGCTTTACAACATCCGTCCCTGGCCGCTCTTTGTCGGAATTGAATGAGAGTCGAGATCCGACGCCACCCGCGCCGCTTGAGTAATAAAGATCGGAAATCACGTCCGGCGCACCCGATGCGCGCATCTCCCCTTTTTCCAGCAAAATGCATTCGTTGCATAAGCTCGTCACGGTCGACATATTATGGCTGACGAACACCACCGTGCGTCCGTCGCCGGTGACGTCCCTCATCTTGCCGAGGCATTTCTTCTGAAATTCGGCGTCACCGACGGCCAGCACTTCGTCGATGATCAGGATTTCCGGATCGAGGTGTGCTGCGACGGAGAAGGCAAGTCGCGTCTGCATGCCGCTGGAATAACGCTTCACCGGCGTATCGATGAAGGCTTCGACGCCGGAGAAGTCGACGATCTCGTCGAATTTGCGCGCGATCTCCTGCCGGCTCATGCCGAGAATCGCGCCGTTCAGGAACACGTTCTCGCGTCCGCTCAGTTCCGGATGGAATCCGGTGCCGACCTCGAGCAGCGTTCCGGTCCGGCCGGTGATGCGCAATTCGCCGGTGGTCGGCGCGGTGATCTGCGAGATGATCTTGAGCAGCGTGCTTTTGCCCGAGCCGTTGCGGCCGATGATCCCGACGACCTGCCCCTGCTCGATGGTCAGGGAGATATCCTTGAGCGCCCAGAAGGTCTCGTCGGCGCGCGCCGCGCGAGCTTCCCGCGGCCCGGCGCCGATCAGACGCTTGCCCCAGTTCGTCATGACCTCCGACGCCCGGTGGTAGGTGTAGGCCTGCATGCCGCGCCGGTACTGTTTTCCAACGCCGGAAATTTCGATCGCCGATGTCATCTGCCTGGTCCGCGGATGCCCGCCGCCGCGCTCACCGGAACGCGCTGGTCAAATTCGATCAACAAGGGTGCCCTCCACATTGCGGAAGAAACGCCCCCCGCCCCAGAACAGGGCGATGGACAGGCCGACGAACAACGCCACTCCCGCCAGCGAAGGCGGCGCAGAACCAAGCACCGCCCAACGCATCGAATCCACCATCACCGCCGCCGGATTGAGCTGATACAGCCAGCGGATTTGCTCGGGCACGAGAGAGGCCGGATAAACAACGGGGGTAAGATACATGCCCACCTGCATGATAAAAGGCACGGTGATGCCGATATCACGATAGATCGCATTGAGCGGCGCCAGCCACAGCACGATGGCGTAGCCGAAGAACGTGATCGCAAGAAGGATCACGGGAATGAAGACGATCGTCCATTGCACATGCGCGCGGAAGGCCAGGGCAATCACAATCAGGGCCAGGATCGCGATCATGCAGTCAAGGGCCGCTGCCAGCGGCGGAACAAGAGGGATGACCTGCCGCGGAAAAGACACCTTGGTGATCAGCGCGGTATTGGCGACAAGGCTGCCGGTGCCATCCACCACGATCCGGCTGAAGAACTGCCAGACCACGAGCCCGGAGAAAGCGAACAGCGGATAGGGTTGCCCGTCCGAGGGAATGCGCACGAACACCATGAACACGATGGTGAAGATCGCCGTCGTGATCAACGGCTGCAACACCACCCAGAGGAAACCGATCACTGCCTGCCGGTAGCGGATCGCGATCTCCCGCCGCGCCAGCACCAGCAGCAGTTCACGGCTGGTCCAGATCGCACGCAGATCCTCCAGCGCGCTACGTTCGCTGTGCGGTTTGATGATCGTGATTGCATTCGACGTCATGTTTTCAAATTTGCTCGCACGAAGATGGATGGCATGAGGTTCTGTTTGTCCGTTTCCGGAGCATTGCGATCGCGGGTCGCCGCTCGTCGAGGCTGGATGGTTTGCAGTGTCTGCCATCTCGATACAGCGATTCAGGCAGGCTACCGCACTTCGGGTGAAACGGTTCACCCGAAGCAGTTCTTCATCAAAACGGCGGGCACCGCTGCAAGCGGTCTTCCGCCGTATTCAGACCGTTCCGATCGACTCCACCGGAGCCGAAACCCGCACTTCCCGCCCGAGCAGATCGAGCAGCACGGCCACCCTGCGCGCGTCAGCGATACGTTCGATCATCACGCGCGCGTCGGCAAAGATGCCATCGACAATGCGGGCGGGAGAGCCGGCCGCCATGCCCGCCGGCAGACCGAGCTGGACATAGCCGCCCTCGCCTTCACGGGCGCGGATTTCATCGATGACGGCACGCGGCACGCAGGCCGGTTCGTCGCCCGACAGCACGAACTGGCTGACACCGAATGTCGATTGCACCGCGCGCCAGCGATCGCGCGCCAGATCGAGAGCAACGAACAGATAACGCGGAAACAGCGGCCGCGTCACCATTTCCGTTTTGCGCGCGTGGCGGCGGGTGCGCTGATATTTCGGCAGATAGCTCGAAAAGCCCTGACGCTGCAGATTGAATTCGACGCGGGCCTCGGCCTGCGGTTGGGTGTGGACGAGATACCAGGCCGGCTGATCGCTCACGGCGCGCTCCCTTCCACGACAGTGTCCCGCAACCGCAGCCGCAGCAGAGTCGGGGCATGGACACGGCCGGCGCCGAACACCGCAAGCGCGGCATCGTGGCATTCCTGCGCGCCGGCCAGAGCCGTAACGACCGCCCCGTCGAGCGGCTTCAGCGTTTCCATTCGCTGGCGAAGTTCATCGTCATCCGTCACGGCTGCGATCACCGCTGCGATTTCGACGGGATGATCGCGCACGACGAGACCGGCGATTTCGGCCAGTTCGCCCTCGCCGATCAGGATCAGGCGTTTCTGCCCGCGCGCCGCGGCCGTGGCGAACACCTCGCCGCACTGGCTGCGCGCCTGCCGGAAGAACGAGAATGAATCGGAGAGGTAGCGCGCGGTGAGCCGCGACTTCTCGGCAAAGCCGTGTGGCGTCAGATAATAAGCATAGCGCCGCGCCGGAACCGTGCTGACCTTGATCAGACCCTTGCGGACGCATCGCTTGAGATAACTGTTGGCGAGGCCAAGCGCGATATTGAGTTCGCTCGCGACGGTGCGCTGGGTGATCGACGCGTTGCGTTCGACCACGTCAAGAACGGCCAGCAGCGTGCGGTCGTCTTCGGCCGAATCCTGCACCAGATCGACATCGGCGGTCTGCATTCCGCGCCCCGGTTGGCGTTCATCAGGTGAACGCCGTACCAGATACCGCGTTCATGCCATGAACGTCAATCATTCTTAATGTATTTAATTACCTATTAGACACGAATGCCGCGAACGGAGGCGGCTATCAGTCGATCCTCGGCCTCTCCCCGGCTCCCGTTGCAAGCAACCGCCGCTCCCACGCCAACGCGTGGGTCACGATGGTGTCGAGATCGTCATAGGCGGGGGTCCAGTTCAACTCGCGGCGAAGTCTGGTCGTATCGGCAACGATCGCCGCCGGATCGCCGGCCCGCCGGCCCGCCAGCCGCACCGGGAAATCAACCGCCGACACCCGCTTCACCGCCTCGATCACCTCGCGCACAGAATAGCCCTTGCCATAGCCGCAATTCAGCGTCGCGCTGGCGCCGCCGCGCAGATACTCCAGCGCGCTGAGATGCGCACCGACCAGGTCGGTGACATGGATGTAGTCGCGAACGCAGGTGCCGTCTGGCGTCGGATAATCCGTGCCGTAAATGTCGAGGCCATCGCGCATGCCGAGCGCCGCCTGCACCGCGGCCTTGATCAGATGCGTGGCGGCCCGGGTCGACTGGCCGCAGCGCAGACCGGGATCGGCACCGGCGACATTGAAGTAGCGCAGCGCCACATAACGCATGCCGCGCACTTCCGCGACATCGCGCAGCACCATCTCGGTCATCCATTTCGACGTGCCGTAGGGCGACATCGGCTGCGGCAAGGCGGTCTCGGCCACCGGCATCCGTGCCGGATTGCCGTAAACGGCGGCAGTCGAGGAAAATACGAAACGGCGCACGCCTGCGCGCGTTGCTGCATCGATCAGCGCCAGCGATTTCACAGTATTGTTCGTGTAATAGCGCGCCGGATCCGCAACCGACTCCGGTACCACCGACGAAGCGGCAAAATGGACGACCTCGTCCACGAAATGAGATTCGATCAAGCGCGACACCATGTCCACATCGCCGATATCTCCTTCGAAGAAGGGCACCGATGGCGGCACAGCGCTCCGGAATCCTGTCGCCAGATTATCGAGCACGATCACCGGTACGCCGCGGTCGAGCAGCCCGAACACCATATGGCTGCCGATATAGCCGGCGCCGCCTGTCACAAGAACGGTCATGAAGAAAGCCGGGTCCGGCAGTATCGGAAGGTCACGGAGCTACCTTTAATTTTCGCCGTTAGTGCGGCTTCTGCAGCAGCGACAGGCAATCCAGGTGGTCGATACCCCAACCATCGGCGGTGCCGCTGAGCCGCTGAAACTTGATGGTCAGACCGCTCTGCTGTGCATAGTCGCGCATCAGCTCAGCGGTCATATCGCTTCGGTTGCCGTGGTTTTTCGTCCAACTGCTGTCAGGTGCGACCGCACCGTAATTCGAGTGATGGAGGAACGCCGTGCCGCCCGGTTTGAGCACGCGCGCAAATTCGCGGACGTAGTCCTGCACCACCAGCTTATCGAAATGCACCATCGAATCCCATGAGTAGCCGAACGTCATTGTCGCGTTGCCGACCGGGAGGACGTTGCCGGACGTGACGTGATAGCGGAAAGAGCAACCGTCCTTTTCCGACCCGAACCGCTGCCGGCAGGCTTCGATGCAACTCTGGTTGACGTCGACGAGATCGACAGTCTTCGCCAGGCGACGAAGAAACTCGGTGTTTCGGCCATGGCCACAAGCCAGTTCGATGGTATGCGCGAAGTCTGCGTCCTTGATGATCGGCCAGATGATGTCATTCCATTGTTTGGCCATATGCGGCTCCGCATGCGCGAAGTAGAGCCCTTCGCTATGCGCTTGCGCGCATTGCTTGACGGTCAGCCAGCGCACGATCTCTTCAATGGCAGCGGCGGTCGCACCGGCATCCGGATTCGAGGCAAGCTGCCGCAGCTTTGCTCCGACCTCCTTCGCGATGTCGTTCTCGAAATAGGTGATCGCATGGCCCCCCTGATGAAGGTCGTGATGCTCGATTAGAGTGCGGGTCTGCTCCGGTAGGGCAGGAAGAATATGCCGGGCATGAACGGCCCAAGCGACCGCACTTTCCGGCTGCGACCGCAGTGACGGCTTGACGAAGCGCTGGACAGTACGTTTGGAGGCCGCCAAAAGCCTCTTTGCCAGATGGGCCATCTCACGCTCCAGTCAATGCAGTTCGCAAGTCCATGTGGCTCACGTCAAGACCCGGCGCCGAGCACCGGGCGAAACCTATTCCACTTCGCCCCTATAATGGCAATTCATCGGAATTTCCACTAAGGAAGTCCGGCTGACATCGTCCGTACCCCGCGAGACTCCCTTGAATCGAAGGCGCCCAAAAGTCCTTTACGTCGTATCCGAAGACTGGTTGTTCCTGGCGCACCGTCTACCGATGGCACGCGCCGCCCGCGAGGCAGGGTTCGATGTGCATGTCGCGACAAAACCGAGCGGCAACAGCGATGGCATTCGCGGCGAAGGATTCACGCTGCATCCGATTCCGTTCCGGCGCGGCGCAGGCTCCGCCCTTTCAGCGGTCGCGACGATCCGCGCCATTCGGCGCCTGGAAAAATCGATCCGCCCCGATATCGTCCATCACTCCAGCCTCCAGTGTTGCGTCTATGGCTCACTCGCGGCTTCCGGCAGTGAACTGCGTCAGATCAATGCACTGACGGGACTGGGCTATGCCTATACCTCACAAAATCTCGACGCACGTCTGCTGAAAATCGCAATCACCGCGCTGCTTCGCTTCTTCCTGAACAGGAGCAGAAGCATCACGCTGGTCGAGAATCCCGATGATCAGGCCCAAGTTGAAAGGCTCGGGATCGCGCGCGACCGCATCGCACTGATTTTGGGATCAGGCGTCGACACCAGACGATTTGCACCGCTCCCGGAACCGGAAGGGCCGGTGACTGTCGGCTTCGCCGGCCGGCTGCTGCGGAACAAGGGCATCCGCGCGCTGGTCGCCGCGCATCGCCTGCTGGCGGAACACGGCATTAACACGCGCCTGCTGATCGCCGGCGCCGTAGATCCATCAAATCCGGAATCCGTCTCCGAGGCAGAAGCAGCATCGTGGAATGACGTGTCTGGCATCACGTGGCTCGGCCAGATCGCCGACATCAGAGAGATCTGGGCCAGATCGCATATCGCCGCCCTGCCCTCGCATCGCGAAGGCTTGCCGGTCAGCCTGATGGAGGCCGCTGCGTGTGGCCGTCCGCTGATCGCGACCGACGTGCCGGGCTGCCGGGAAATTGCAATTCAGGATCGTACCGGCCTTCTGGTCGCGGTAGAAAATCCCGCTGCGCTCGCCCAAGCCATTGCAACGCTGGCGACATCGCGCGATCTGCGGCTGCGCTACGGTACCGCTGCACGTCAGTTCGTAGTGGAGCGTCTTTCAGAGAAGGTCATCGGCACGGCAATCGTACAACTCTACAAAAACCATATGGTTTAAGGCGGCATCCGAAGAAGCACTCGACCATTGCCCGGCGTGACCGCGACATGCCGTACCCCGGATGCCGCGTAGTTCGTTCGCCGATGGCGCTGTTGCGGTTCTTGCCGGTTTTGTGACGGCTTGGTTCTGTGACATGCGGCGTCACGCCGATGACACGCACGACGATTGGCGGCACGAGCTGGCCCAGATTTCTGTTACATCTTCGCTCTTTGCGGTTACGATGAACCAGAAATCTGGGCCTTCATGAAGACCCTCAGTTTGTCTCAATAAAAACATGAGCTAGACTATGCGGGGGAGCACCTATAACTGCTGGGATCCTACGGCACAAAAGTATCGCGGCAAGCCTACCCGGTCCAGAGAAAGGATAGCAGATCAATATGACATCGCCGACCAAACGAGCCCTCATTACCGGCATTACTGGCCAAGACGGCTCCTATTTGGCCGAATTTCTACTTCAGAAGGGCTATGAAGTTCACGGCATCAAGCGTCGTTCTTCGTCGTTCAACACGCAGCGAATCGATCACATATACCAGGATCCTCACTCACCGAATCCACGGCTTGCACTCCACTACGGTGATCTGACCGATACGTCGAACCTGACGCGTATCATGCGCGAGGTAGAACCAGACGAAGTCTACAATCTCGGCGCACAAAGCCACGTAGCCGTGAGCTTTGAGGCACCGGAATACACCGCCGATGTCGACGCGATCGGCACTCTGCGGCTGCTAGAAGCCATCCGATTCTTGAAATGGGAGAAGAGAACACGATTCTATCAGGCTTCGACGTCGGAACTCTACGGACTTGTTCAGGAGGTGCCGCAGCGTGAGACGACACCCTTCTATCCGCGCAGTCCCTACGCGGTCGCCAAGCTCTATTCCTATTGGATCACCGTCAACTATCGCGAGGCCTACGGACTCTATGCCTGCAACGGCATCCTGTTCAATCATGAAAGCCCTCGCCGTGGCGAAACCTTCGTGACCCGCAAGATCACCAGAGGCATGACCAACATCGCTCACGGGCTCGAAAAATGTCTCTTTATGGGCAATATCGATGCGCTGCGCGACTGGGGACATGCCAAGGACTATGTTCGCATGCAGTGGATGATGCTTCAACCGGATGAACCTGAGGACTACGTGATCGCGATCGGGGTTCAGCACTCGGTACGCCAATTCATCCTCTGGACGGCTGCCGAGCTGGGCATCGTCCTGCGCTTCGAGGGCGAGGGCCTTGAGGAAAAGGGAGTCGTCGAGGCAGTTACCTCGAACCTCGCCCCCGCCATAAGGCCAGGCGATGTCATCGTCAGGATCGACCCTCGCTATTTTCGCCCCGCCGAGGTTGACACGCTTCTCGGCGATCCGTCTAAGGCAAGAAAAAAACTTGGCTGGACTCCCCAGATCACCGCAAGGGAGATGTGCGCGGAAATGGTGGCAGCCGATCTCAAGACGGCGCAGCGCCATGCATTCTTGCGCAAGAACGGTTTTGAGATGCCAATATCGGTAGAAAACTGAGGTGTCCTATACAAGGCTCTTCCTCGCAGGCCACCGTGGAATGGTCGGCTCGGCCATTCTACGCCGGCTCGCTGCCCGAGGTAACGTCGAACTGATCACCCGTACCCATACCGAACTCGACCTTACCGATCAGGCGGCGGTGCGGGCCTTCATGCAGGCTGAGCGCCCCAATGCCGTGATCCTGGCTGCGGCCAAGGTGGGTGGCATCCACGCCAATAACACCTATCCAGCCGATTTCATCTACCAGAACCTGATGATCCAGAATAACGTAATCAATCAAGCCCATGCGGTGGGTGTTGAGCGGCTACTTTTCCTCGGCTCATCCTGCATCTATCCGAGGGCCGCAGCGCAGCCGATGCGGGAAGATGCGCTGCTAACGGGGCCCCTGGAACCCACCAATGAGCCTTACGCCATTGCCAAGATCGCAGGCATCAAGCTATGCGAAAGCCATAATCGGCAATATGGGGTCGACTATCGCTCGGTGATGCCCACTAATCTGTTCGGTCCCGGCGACAATTTTCATCCTGAGAATTCGCATGTGCTGCCGGCGCTGCTGCGCCGCTTCGATGACGCAGCGCGCGCCGGCGAGAAGGAGGTCGTGGTCTGGGGCTCCGGAACGCCAAGGCGTGAATTCCTCTATGTCGATGACATGGCCGAGGCATCACTATTCGTGATGGACCTGCCAAAAACAATCTATGAGGCGAACACTCAGCCTATGCTTTCCCACATCAATGTCGGCACCGGCGAAGACATCAGCATTGCAGAACTGGTCGAAGCAGTCGCGCGGATCACCGGGTTCAGTGGCCGCATCGCCTATGACAACTCCAGACCCGACGGTACAATGCGCAAGCTGATGGACGTATCCCGGCTGGCCGCCATGGGCTGGAAGGCGCAAACTCCGTTCGATGATGCCTTGCAGGCCACTTACCGGTGGTATCTGTACAATAAGGACTCTCGACGCACCTGAACATCTTTCATGTCTAGCAGGCTGTTGAAAAAGCCAGTCGCGGTCGAGCTGTGAGCATGATTCATTGGCTCCGATGCGATTTGAAGATGATGAGTGCGCGGTGGTGACAATCTGACTGGCGAGTTGTTCAGCTACGTTGATCTGGAGGCGCGGGTTCGACGCGACCACCCGCTTCGCGCCATCCGGGTCATGGTGAACGAATCGCTTGTCGCTTTGGAGCGGGAGTTCGCGGCGCTGTATTCGCCACTCGGGCGGCCGTCGATCCCACCCGAGAAGTTGCTCAGGGCGATGCTCTTGCAGGCGTTCTACTCGATCCGCTCGGAGCGGTTGCTTATGGAGCGGCTGGAATACGACCTTCTGTTCCGCTGGTTCGTGGGCATCGGCGTCGACGATCCGGCCTGGGACCATTCGGTGTTCTCGAAGAACCGCGACCGGCTGCTTGAGGGCGACATCGCAGCAAAGTTCCTGAGTGCGGTGCTGGCCCAGCCCAAGGTGAAGAAGCTGCTGTCGACAGATCACTTCTCGGTCGACGGCACGCTGATCGAGGCCTGGGCTTCGATGAAGAGCGTCAAACCGAAGGACGGCTCTGGCGAGCCGCCGGCCGGCGGCGTCGGGCGCAATGCCGAAGCCGACTTCCACGGCCAGAAGCGGACTAACGACACGCATGCCTCGACCACCGATCCGGACGCAAGGCTCTACAAGAAGGGCAAGGGCAAGGAGGCGAAGCTATGCTTCATGGGTCATGGGCTGATGGAGAACCGCCACGGCCTGTTGGTCGACGCCTGCCTGACGCTGGCCGACGGACATGCCGAGCGGGTGGCGGCGTTGCACATGATCGAACCTCGCGCCGACCGGCCCCTGGCCATCACACTTGGCGCTGATAAGGCCTATGACACGGAGGACTTCGTCAACGAGTTGCGCGCGATGAAGGTGACGCCACACGTGGCGCAGAACACGAGCGGCCGAAGCTCGGCGATCGACGGACGCACGACGCGGCACAGCGGCTATGCCGTCAGCCAGCGTATCCGCAAGCGCATTGAGGAAGCCTTCGGCTGGATCAAGACGGTCGCCAGCCAGGATAAGACCCGCTTCCGCTTCCGCTTCCGCTTCCGCTTCCGCTTCCGCTTCCGCTTCCGCTTCCGCTTCCGCTTCCGCTTCCGCGGCCGCGACCGCGACCGCGTCGGATGGGCCTTCACCTTCGCAGCCGCCGCTTACAATCTGGTGCGACTGCCGAAGCTCATGGCGGCGCCAGCATGACCCGCCGTCCCACGGCCACGCCAAACTGCTCGACGGCTCGATCCAGATCACATTCGTCCATCACAACGGCGATCAAGCCATCCCGAAAGCCAGACGGGACACTTCTTCAACAGCCTGCTAGAAGCACTACTTTGGCAGATTTATTCATATGGCGGTTTGTTTCCAATTTGTCTTCTGCAGCATAGGCATGCGAGACGGCGATGCTGGAGGCGGGAAGCAACATTCATTTATTTAAGATGCGAGATGACCAAAGAACTCCTGGCCGATTGCTACGCCACACGGGCTCGCAGCGATAGTGCTTACGCAAAATACTCGCGATACCAATGGACAAAATTTGCCACCCCCTCTCGGACGGATGCCCGTGGTTGATACCCCACACTCGCCGCTATCGCGCTCACATCAGCGTGGGTGTTCGGTACGTCGCCGGCCTGCAACGGCAATAACTCCCGAATCGCTGACTTGCCAACCGCGGCCTCTATGGCTTCGACGTAGTCCGTGAGTGCCACCGGCTGACTGTTGCCGATGTTGAAGATGCGAAACGGCGCGTTGCTGGTGGCCGGATCGGGGTCGTCGCTGTTCTAGTTCAGATTCGGGCGAGCGATGCCGTCGATATACGTGAAATCGCGCCTGTGTTGTCCATTGTTGAACAGCTTGATGGGCTTGCCTTCGATAATGTTCTTCGTAAACAGAAACAGCGCCATACACCGTGAAGAAGCGCAGGCCGGTGGTCGGTATCCGAAAGAGGTGGCTGTAGCTGTGCGCCATCAGTTCGTTGGCGCGCTTCATCAAGAATCAAAAGGTTCCTATCCGCCTAAAAATACTTTAAGCGATCAAAGAAGTATAAAGGTTCGGAGCAATGGGCGAAGAAAAAAGAACTCGACGCGCGCTGGTCACGGGTGGCGCGGGCTTCATTGGATATCATCTTGCTAAACGCCTTCTCACGGACGGTTGGATTGTTGTCAGTGTCGATGGCATGACACCCTACTATGATCTGGCATTGAAACGATGTCGGATTGAAATGCTGCAAAAGTCAAACGCGTTCACCGCGCATGAAGTCATGCTCGAGGATATGACGGCGCTGACCGACGCCTATGTGGCTGCTCAACCGGACGTAGTTGTTCACTTGGCGGCTCAGGCCGGTGTGCGTTACAGCCTCGAAAACCCGCGCGCCTATGTTGATGCAAACCTGATCGGCTCGTTCAACGTTCTTGAACTCGTGCGCAATCACTCCCCCGCGCATTTCCTGCTCGCATCGACAAGCTCGGTTTACGGAGCCAATACCATTCTCCCCTTCGGGGAAATGGACCAGACGGATCATGCGATGACGCTCTATGCGGCGACGAAGAAAGCGACCGAGGTCATGTCGCATTCTTACGCCCACCTCTGGAAGATACCAACTACAGCGTTCAGATTTTTCACCGTGTACGGTCCGTGGGGCCGTCCGGATATGGCCCTTTTCAAGTTCGTAAAGGCGATGTTGGCGGATCAGCCGATCGACGTTTATGGACAAGGGGATATGCAGCGGGACTTTACCTATATCGATGATCTCATCGAGAGTATTGTCCGGCTTATCGATTGCCCGCCCGTGGCAGGCGCGCCCATCGGATCAATAGATTCGCTTTCACCGGTTGCGCCCCATCGCGTCGTCAATATCGGCGGGGGTCATCCTGTTGATCTTTTGGGGTTTATCAAGGTGATCGAACAATCACTCGGACGGCGTGCAAAACTCAATATGCTGCCGATGCAGCCGGGTGATGTGCGCGCGACTTCGGCCAGCGCCGAGTTGATCGAGAAACTCATCGGGTACAAGCCCTCGACGTCAGTCGAAACCGGCGTACAGGCATTTGTCGATTGGTATCGGTCATACCACACGAGCTGATAGGCACGGAGCGGACCACACAGATTGCAGGTCATACAAACTGTCGGCGACAATTATTATGGATACTAGTTTGATAGTAGCCGTAGTTCCCGCAGACGTTGGTCCACTGCAAGTCTATGGGTCGTCCTGCGCCAGCAGCCGTCATAGCAGGCATAGTCAGTGTAGATGTAGGGGACGCCAAAGAGCGCAAAGCAATGGAAGCGGTGGTGATGATTGAAAGCATCGTGCGAAAAGTGCGGTGAGAGCCATGCGCGAAAGGCCTATCGGGAAGCGCGAGCCGGCAAAGTGCGAAGTTCCGCCGATACTACTAAAATGGACTGCTCCTCTGATGGCATGCATCCCTCGTTCCCGCCGCCGGGCATGCCGCCGCCCCCGCCTGGCCCGAGCGAGGCGAGAACAACGTGTGGCGACCAGGACAGGCTACTCGGCAATTAAGAGGCTTGTGGGTCATCGTCCCTGTTGAATGGCGGCAATCCCGCCCCCGGAAGGGGACCAGACCCGATCCGTTCAATGAGTTCACAGGACTAATGTGACGGATTCTCACTAGGAGTTAGCCGCGCGCGCAGCGGTCGCTGTAGCTGCGTTTTGACCGTTTCGCGATCATTTCCGGTTTGCACCGGAAGCAGTCAGTTTCTTATGTCTGCCGGGTCCTCACCGTGCCAGCACCGCAGCAAATGAGCGACGCTTGACTAGTTACCTGACCTCGACGGTGAGCGATAATCCCTGCTCCCGCATAAGCCGCTTTTCGAGAAAGGCGCATTTGTGGAACCTAACGGAACAGCAGACGTTCTTTTCCGCGAATGAGCAGCGCCGTTGTCCCGGCGCAGTGAGCGGCTGGGCGCCGATGCTGCCCTCTTCCGGGCTGGAATTTGATGGCTTGCGATCGCTGCTGAAGCGTTTTCCGCTGCGCCAAGAGCACACGCGGCAAGCGGCCCAGTATGAATGCTACGCTGTGCATACAATGCCAGTGTTGGAGGGGTGGGCTTGGCAAGAAAACGCATTGGCATTCTCACGGGCGGCGGCGACGTCCCTGGCCTCAATGCAATCATCAAAACCGTGACTTATCGCGGCAGTGAGGACGACATCGAGGTCGTCGGTCTCCGCCGTGGTTGGGAGGCCCTGACGCACCTGAACCTCGAGGACCCGACCAGCAGGTCTCACTACGTCGTCCCGCTGAACCGTGAAAACACCCGCACCATCGACCGGCGCGGCGGCACCGTGCTGCACTCGAGCCGGACCAATCCGTCCAAAATGAAAAAGTTACCCGACCATCTCGTCGGCACTGACCTTCCAGTTATCGCGAACATCAACGGCGGCAGCGAAACCAGGACGTGGGACCTGACCGGCCAGGTGCTCGCGAACTTGTCAGGACTAGGCATCGAACACCTGATCGCCATTGGTGGCGACGACACGCTCAGTTATGCGGCCACGCTCGACGAACTCGGCGTCAAGATCATCGCCATCCCGAAGACGATGGACAACGACGTCCGCAACACCGAGTACTGCATTGGCTTCTCGACCGCGATCACCCGCGCCAGCGATGCCATCCAGCGGCAGCGCACCACTATCGGCTCCCACGAGCGCATTGGTATTTTCCGGGTCTTTGGCCGGGATGCTGGATTTACGGCACTCTATACCGCGTACGCGACCTCGATCCGGTGCGTCATACCGGAGTACAAGGTCGATCTCGACAAGTTGATCCAGTTGCTCCTCGAGGAGAAGCGCGCCAACCCAAGCAACTACGCTCTGATCGTGCTCAGCGAGGGCGCCGGGTGGGAGGGCTACGAAATGCAGGAATACGGCGAGCCTGACCCCTACGGTCACCGCAAGAAGGCGAGCGTCGCCGAAGCGCTTGCCGACGAAATCAAAGAGCGCGCGGGCGAGGAGACTATCGTCTCTGACCTCACCTATGACCTGCGCTCGGGCGATCCGGACTTCATCGACAAGCTCGTCGCCCTGACTTTCGGTAACATGGCCTACGATGCGGTCCTCGAAGGCAGGACCGGCCTGATGTCGGCGCTGGTAGAGGGCCGCTACGACTTGGTGCCCATCCCTGACGCCAAGCTGGGGCCGCGCAAATTGGACGTGGCCAGCACGTACAACACGGAACGCTACCGCCCTATCTACGCCGATAAGCGGGGGCTGCCGATCTTTCTCAGCCGCTTGTCATAGGGTGCAGGTGGTACAGACGCGGAGTCAGGACCTCGTGCCGGCCATGAAGATCGAACGCACTCCATTCGGCACCATCACGATTGACGGAAACGACCTATGAGTACGATGAGCATTCGTCGCTCCGGTGAAATGACAACGCGGAAGGTGTCCGAGAGTGCTAACAGGCTGTTGAAAAAGGCCTGATCGCAGTTCGCAAAGAGCAGGGCATGGGTTTCCGGCACGATGGATCGCTGATCGGTACAGGTCGCGATCCTTTTCACGGTTCGTTGCGGTTCTGCTGGCTTGATTGCGCCTCGATCAGGCCGCTTGCTTCAGCAATCGCGGAAGGCAGACGAGGTTGTAGGCGGCAGCTGCGAAGGTGAACGCCCATCCGACGCGGTCGGTCCCGCGCAGCATCGGTCGCCGCATGCCGCCGATGGTCTTCATCCAGCCCAAGGCTTCCTCGATCCGCTTGCGGATCATCGCCAAGGCGGCGATGCGTTCGGCGTGGCCGCTGGCGGGTGTCAGGCAGGCACCGACGATGAGCCCCCAGCGGTTCTCCATCAAGGCATGGCCGAGAAAGGCCAGCTTTGCCTCCATGCCCGCGCCCTTGCGATAGAGCTTGGCGTCGGGATCGGTGGTGCTGGCATGCGTCGCGTTGGAACGCGTCGCGCCGCGAAAGTCGCGCTCCATAATGGCGAGGGTCTCGTTCACTAGCCGACGGATCGTGCGAAGCGGATGATCCTTGCTCACCCAGGCTTCCAGATCCACGTAGCTGAACAACGATCCCGATCTCTCGTGAGACCCTCGCAAACACGCCTCCCTGCAACGGGCCGATTGAATCACGATGACATTCTGAAAACGAGAGAGTTTTTCAACAGCCTGCTAAGTTGAGTGAGTGCCATAGTTTCACTCTTGGCTCCTTCTCAACACTAAGTCGTTTGTGGGTCAAAACCGAACGCATGATTGACCTGCAATAGCCCGGATGGTGAACTTCGATTCCTTGCACAAGCGACAGATCAGCCGCGACGATTATTCTTTGCTTTGCGCTTCGGCTGCGGTGCAGTTGCCCGTTGTGGTTGTCCAGGCTTGTTCCGATGCTTGTTTTTCTTCTCGAAGTCCGGCGCCCTGCCAGATCTCACACCATTCTCCTCGCGGTGTTTGCCGGAGTACTTTTGCTCTCTCGCCCGATCGGAATTATCGCTGCGCTGCGCGCCGCGCTCGATCTTCCCCCCTTCGTGCCGAGGCTGATGTGAGCGCCGCTCCGAAGGTGCATGATCCCCGGCGTCCGCCAGCGGCTCGATGCGAATATTGTCTTCCTTGTCCGGACATCGGACCTTGGCCGCGAAGGATGCCGCGACCCGCTCGGAAATTTCGAACTCGGTCGTCGTGTCCAGAACGCGGATCGTGCCGACGTTCTGCTTCTCGATACCGCCGCGGCGGCAAATCATCGGCAGGAGCCAGCGCGCTTCTGCGTTCTTCCTGCGTCCAATGGCGGCGCTGAACCAGACCCCACCCTTGGTCATCCCGTGATGCGCAGACGATTTTCGTGTCTTCGAGCGCGGCTCGGCCGTTCGATCGTCGCCGCGCGGCGATCGGGTGCCCTTGTCTCGGCCGCTGCTCTGGCCGGGATCGAGAATGTCTGCCGGCGACGGAAGCCGCGCGCGCCACAGCCGAGCGAGCGCCGCGGCAATGTCCTCCGGCGAACGTTGGGCTAGCAAGGCCTGCGCCAAGACCAGATCATCGCTCGTCGTCTCCTCGGTCAGCAGGGGATCGCGCAGCATACGCTCCTGATCGAGGCTGCGAATTTCATCGGGTTGGGGAGCTGTGCCCCAGGCGGCGTCGATGCCGGCCAAATTCAGCAACAGTTCAGCACGCCGCCGTCGCGCCGGCGGCACCAGTACTACGCTAATACCCTTTCGACCGGCCCGGCCGGTACGGCCGGAGCGATGCTGCATGACCTCCGGGTCGTTGGGAATATCCGCGTGGATCACGAGATCGAGGCTCGGCAGATCAATGCCGCGCGCGGCCACATCGGTCGCAACGCAGACTCGGGCACGTCCGTCCCGCAAGGCTTGCAAGGCCTGGGTTCGCTCGTTCTGCGTCAGTTCTCCGGAGAGCGCGACCACCGAGAAGCCGCGCTCCAGAAGTGTCGCCTGCAAATGCCGGACGGCATTTCTGGTGTTGCAAAACACCAGCGCACTCGGCGATTCAAAGAATCGCAAGACGTTGACTACCGCGTGGTCGACATCGCTGGCGGCGATTCTGATGGCGCGGTACTCAATATCGGCGTGACCGCCTTCGTCGCCAGCGACCTCAATCCGAAAGGCCCTTTGCTGATATTGCTTTGCCAGCGCGACGATGCCGCGCGGTAAAGTCGCCGAGAATAATAACGTGCGGCGCGTTTCCGGCGTGGTCTTGAGGATAAATTCCATATCCTCGCGGAAACCGAGATCAAGCATTTCATCGGCCTCGTCGAGCACGACCGCCTTCAGTTCCGAGACGTCGAGACGCCCGCGCCGCAAGTGATCGCACAATCTCCCCGGTGTGCCGACCACGATGTGGGCGCCCTCGGCAAGCTCGCGCTGTTCGCGGCGCGGATCCATGCCGCCGACGCACGAGACGACGCGCCCATTGGCGTATTGATAAAGCCATGCGAGTTCGCGATGCACCTGCAAGGCAAGTTCGCGCGTCGGCGCGACGATCAAGGCCCGCGGCACGGTCGCCGGCTCGAACCGCCCGACGCCGCCCAGAAGATTTTTTGCAATGGCCAGCCCGTAGGCGACCGTCTTGCCGGATCCGGTTTGCGCCGAAACAAGAAGGTCGCGATCGATAGCTTCGTCCCCAAGCACGGCGGTCTGAACAGGGGTCGGCTGATCGTAGCTGCGCTCGGTTAAAGCTCGGGCGAGTGACCGGGGGGTGGTCGGAAATGGCACCGGATGACAAACCTTTGGCGTTCAGATCCCATCACATCGAATCGAACGGGATAAAGCAGCGGGCTGGCAGCTGCACAGGCGTCTATGTGGGATTTAATGAGATGGAGCACTTTACGCTAAAGAAAGGCAAAAGACCATGGCCCCGGCCTGCCCATATCCCGCATACTCGCCCAAGTTTTCGAGCCGTTCTTTACGACCAAAGACCCTGGAAAAGGCACAGGCCTCGGCCTGTAGCCTCAGCAGGGTACGACGGTCAAAATCTATCTCCCCCGTCTTTTGATCGAAGATCATTCTGAGAAGGAATCACCAATTGGGTCACACGTTCCTGAGGGCTCTCCCGAGGAGACTATCCTAGTAGTCGAGGACAACGATGATGTGCGCAGCTATTCAGTCGATATTTTGCGAGAGTTGGGGTACCGCGTTGTCGAAGCGCACGATGGTCCTTCTGCTCTTCGCCTATTGGAGCGACAAGCAAGGGTCGATCTTGTCTTTACTGATGTGGTTCTGCCCGGCGGCCTAACTGGCGCTCAAGTCGCCGCGGAGGTGATGAAGCGGCGTCCAAACATCGAGGTTCTTTTCACAACCGGTTATGCTCGCAGCGCGATCGTACACCACGGCCGGCTTGATCCCGGCCTTCAGCTTATTACGAAGCCGTTTTCATATGCCGCTTGCCGCTAAGGTCCGCCTGGATACCGACGGTTAGCGCACAGAAGCAGATCTCTCCAAAGGGCATCTGGTTGTAACGGTCCGGATTGAGCGCTAGCCGCCCGCGCCGAGCTTCAACGCGCAGGTAAGAGGCTTTGTTTCCCGCTCCGATAGCGTCTGCGACGCAACCCGTCCGCTTTGGGGCATTCGAAAGCGTTCGCGTCGAAGCGACCAACGGGAGCCGGCGTCTGACATGGCCACATGTTCGAAAAGTGCCAAAAGGCTGAACGTCTCGTCCTCACCGCGACAAAGCCAAGCGTCACCCGCAAAGCTCCGCCTTCTAGGGCTGCGGAACTAAGGAGCGGGTCCCGTGCATGAACGCTTGCATCTCCTCCAGAGTAAGCTTGCCATCTTTGTTGCTGTCCATTGCCTTGAAAATTCTTTCGTGAGCCGCCTGAAACTCCTGCAACGATATCGTCCCGTCGCTATCGGCATCCATCAAAGCAAACATCATGCGGAACATAATTGGTGGCCCCATCGCGCCGCCGCTCATACCGCGCCTCATATGTCCTCCCATCATGCCGTGCCCCATCATCCCACCCGGCCCCATCGTGCCCGCATCTTCCTGGTCCATGTGATGGGATTGCATTTCCTGCTGACCTGGTTGTTGGCTGGTCATTTGATCCTGTGCACTTGCACCGACAGGTCCATACGCCAAAATGAGAGCAGATATCGTGAGTCCAAAAACGCGCCTGTACATGTCCGAAACTCCTTAGAAAACGCACCCCGGCCCATTAACCCTGCACCAGTGAAATTGATCCATCAGTCTCGATTCTGGCCCGGCCAGCCGCCTACTCTGATCGACTCTTGAGGTCGTCGGGTTTTGGCTCCGCGGCACTACCAGGGCGAGCCCACCCGCTACAACCAATGCAGCACCGCCCTGGGTCAATTGCGACAGTCCGTTTTTCGCCGGGCCAGCAGCGACGTCCGTTTTCCTACCGACCTGATTTCGAGCGAAATGTGGCTCATGTTGTGGCTCTGGAACCGAGCGGAGGAGTATGGCCATGCACGATCAAGTAAGGAGACCCGCGGCTTTCGGGGACGCCCTCACTGCAAAAGGCGACCTTGATCTATCGGCGGACCGTTCTGCTCGGGCATACCCAGACAGAAAGTACAGTCCTCGGCATCGAGGTCGATGACGCCTTGGCAAAAGCGGCAAGTTGACGTCTGAGATACCCTGGAAGGGCCGACGAAGGATGAGTGACGCCGACAAGGTCGCTGCGCTATCCAGGAACGTCGTTCGGCGCGCAGCTCACTGCGATCAAGGTGCTGTTCCAACATCCGTGGAGAACTGAATTCCAACTTGCCTCAGCCCTGGACCGAACGAATGCCCAAAAAAGTACCGGACCAACTTCTCAAACCGGCAGAGAAAGGGCAGCGAAGAATGCACTTCAGTATGGATTGGCGAGCACCGATTCACCATTCCGGCACGGAATCGAGGAATTTGCGCGCCTGTCGTCACAACACGGACTGTTTGCAGCGCGTTGCCTGCGGAGAGCAGGTCGTCATTAGCGACCCTGTGAGCCTCCATTGCGCCTGTTCTTTCCACAACCGTGTGTCGGGGCGGCACGCAGGCCACCCCGGCAATCGAAGCGTCCAGCTCAGGCGACGACAGCTTTCAGCATCGGTGCAGCGTCGCGTCCCCTAAGCACCTCCATCGCCGCCGCGACCCCGCCGGCGCGATGCGCCATCTTGGCGATGTCGAGGCTCATCTCGATGCCGGCCAGCGCTCCCATCAGCATGAGGTCGTTGAGGTGGCCGAGATGGCCAATTCTGAAGGCCTTGCCCTTGAGCTTGTTGAGGCCGGCGCCGAGCGACATGTCAAAATTGTCGAGCACCACCTTGCGGAAGGCGTCGGCGTCGTGTCCGTCAGGCATCATGACAGCCGTCAGCGCCGGCGAATAAGCGTGAGGGTCCTGACAGACCAGATCCAGCCCCCACGCCTTCACGGCGGCCCTGGTCGCCGCGCCGTGACGCTTGTGGCGGGCCCACACATTCTCCAGGCCCTCCTCCTCCATCATCGCAACCGCAACCTTCAAACCGTAAAGGAGATTGGTGGCCGGCGTGAAGGGGAACGAGCCTTCCTTGTTATTGGCGATCATGGCGTGCCAGTCCCAATAGGCCCGCGTCGACGTGTTGGCCTTGGAGGCCGCCAGCGCCTTTTCCGACAACGCATTGAACCCGAGACCTGGCGGCAGCATCATGCCTTTCTGGGAACCCGCGATCGACACGTCGATACCCCAGGCGTCATGCTCGTATTCGAGCGAGCCGAGGCCGGAGATGGTATCGACCATCAGCAGCGCCGGATGCCTGGTGCGATCGAGAATCTTGCGGACCTCGTGCGGATGGGTCACGCAGCTCGTCGAGGTTTCATTGTGCACGATCATGACGGCCTTGATCTTGTGCTCCCGATCAGCCTTGAGCCGCTCTTCGATCACGTCCAGCGGCGCGCCGCGGCGCCAGTCGGTCGGCAGCACGTCGACGTCGAGCCGGAACTTCTCGGCCATCGCGAGCCACAGCGTGGCGAACTGACCGGTCTCCGCCATCAGCACTTTGTCGCCCGGTGACAGCGTATTGACGATCGCGGCTTCCCAGGCGCCGGTGCCTGACGACGGATAGATGATGACCGGCTGTTTGGTGCGGAAAATCCGTTGGATCGCGGCCAGCACCTCGTGACCAAGCACTGCGAATTCCGGACCGCGGTGATCCAGGACGGGCATGTCGATGGCGCGCAGCACGCGATCAGGCACAGTGGTGGGGCCTGGAATCTGGAGAAAGTGCCGTCCTGTGTGCAGCGTCATCTGGGGTCCTTTCCGGAGAATTCTTATCGGGTTTCAGGGTCAAATATCATTATCCGGCGGACTTGTCCCGCGCCCGCACCCGCCCGTCAATATTCAAAGAATATGAGCTAATTCCTTGCCGACAGCCGCAGGGCAGCGCCAACAAACCGAGGCTGACAACGGCCATTGACAGCGGCCGGGGCCGGCCTGAACATGGAACCAGCCCGCATCAAGTTCCGGAATATTCCACACGCAAGGGCACCCGCCATGCCGTCCGCAGCACAGGAGATCGGCCCGATGATAATTTTCAGGATTTTGGCAGCGGCCGCTGTGGTTTTGATGGCCGTCTCGGCGCCCGCGCTGGCGCGGTCTCATCACCACAAGCATCACAAGTACCACCAACATCATTCGTCCGAGACCGATATCTATCTCCACAACTACGGGCCCGCCGTCACGCCGGATCAACCGTTCGCCTATTACGACGGACCGGCCCGTGTGCGCTGCAAGCAAAGCGCTGCCTCCTATCGCGGGCAGGATGGCCGCATGCATCCGTGCAATTGACTGTCGTGATGTCGCGGGAACCGCTTGCACATTCGACGATGCCAAACGCTAAAATCTATGCATAGCGCGTGGCGCGGTTGCCACCGAACGCGTAGAATTGGCGCAAGGACGGAAGGGTTTGCAAGGCGTATACATGGATAAACCGAACAAGGGATACGACTACGAGCGCTATAGGAACCTGCTGGCAGAGGCGACGGACGAATCGAAGCGGCTGGCGTTCATTGACCTGCTGATTGAGGAAGGCGCGCGGGACCAACTCACACGCGAGCGAATCAGCCAGCTTGGCTTGACAAGGCCGGTGGAGCGGTCGCGCAGCCAGGAGTAGCTTTCAGCCCGGCTCGCGTCAGCTTTACGCGGAGATCCGCGCAAGCAGATTGGCGCGGCACGCATCTCGTTCGGTGTATGGCCCTTCCAGGAAGAGCAACCCGAGACAAACATGGTGGGAACGGTGCCGGCTTACGACGATCAGAACCTCTTCGCGAAAATTCTTCGCGGCGAACTTCCGTGCTTCAAGGTCTATGAAAACGCGCGCACGTTCGCGTTCCTCGACATCATGCCGCGCACACCGGGCCATACGCTGGTGATCCCGAAGGCCCCTGCCCGCGGGATCCTCGACATTTCAGCGGACGATCTTGCCGAAGTCGCACGAACTGCGAAGACGATCGCGATCGCCGCCATGAAGGCCTTCAATGCGGACGGCATCATCGTCCAGCAATTCAGCGAACCCGCCAGCGGACAGGTGGTATTTCACCTGCATATGCACGTCATGCCGATGAAGTCGGGGGTCGGACTGCTGCCGCCCCAGAGCCGGAAAGAAGACGTCAAGGTGCTGGAAGATCACGCGGCCCGGCTGATCGCCGCGCTCGGCTCCTAGAGCTATTCCGGCTTTGATGGAATCAAAGCCGGGCTCCAGCTTTTTGTTTTGACGCGTTTTCTTGACACGAACCGGTACCCACTTCGCTCGGAAACGCTATAGATCGTTTCATGCTCGGTATTCGAGAGCGCCTCGAGCTTGCGAACCCGAAGCTAGACGCCGAGATAGCGTTGCAGGATGTCCGGCTGCGCCTTGAGCTCCTGGGCCGGCCCCTCATGCACGATGTGGCCGTTGTTGATGATATAGATGCGCTGGGCGAGCGCGAGCGTCGCCGCCAGGTTCTGCTCCACCAGCACGATGGTTTGACCGGCGGCAGCCAGATCGCGGCAGGCTCTCATGAGATCCTTCACGATCACCGGTGCGAGCCCCTCGAACGGCTCGTCGAGCAGGATGATCTTGGGATCGCGTATGAGTGCGCGCGCAATCGCCAGCATCTGCTGCTCGCCCCCGGACAGCTCGTTGCCGCGGTTATTCCGCCGCTCCTTCAGCCGTGGGAACATCTCGTAGATGCGATTGAGCGGCCAGCGTTTCGCAGCCGTCAGCCCCGCGAGCACAATGTTTTCCTCAACGCTGAGGCTGCCGAAAATGCGGCGCTCCTCATGCACCAGCTGCATTCCGGCCTGCGCGATCTTGTGGCTCTTGCGGCCGGCGACATCGGTGCCGTCGAATATCACGCTGCCGGAACGCGGCGTGACCACGCCCATCAGGCTCTTGAGCGTGGTGCTCTTGCCGGCGCCGTTGCGCCCGAGTAGCGCCACAACCTCGTTGCGCTCGACGCGCATCGCCACATCGAAGAGGATATGGGAATCCCCATAATAGCTGTTCAGACCGTTGACCTCGAGCAAGCTCATGCGTCGAGTACTCCGTGCACGCCCCCGAGATAGGCCTCCTGGACCGCGGCGTTGTTCTTGATTTCGTCCGGCGTTCCCTCGACCAGCACCCGACCTTCCTGCAGCACGGTGACGCGTTCGGCAAGTTCGAACAGCGCATCCATGTCGTGATCGATGATGATCATGGTACGGCCCTTACTGATGGACTTCAGCAACTTGACCGTTTCCACGCGCTCTCGCGGGCTCATGCCGGCGAGCGGCTCGTCGAGCAGAAGGAGACTTGGCGAGGTGGCCAGCGCCAGCCCGATCTCCAGCCGGCGCTTTTCCCCGTAGGCGAGCTCCGACACCGGCGTGTCCGGCCGCGCCGTCAGATTGACGAGTTTCAGCGTGCGTTCGACCTGCTCCGACAATCCAGGAATGCTGTCCAGACTACGGAACATGTCGAGGCGGAATTTGCCGCGCAGTTCTGAAAGCGCTGCGATGACAAGATTCTCGCGCACGGTCAGCCCGGTGAACAACTGATTGACCTGATAGCTCTTGGTCAGACCGAGCTGGCAGACGTCGGTGACATTCATCCCGGTGATATCGAGCCCCTCGAACACGATCTTGCCCGATGTCGGCGCGACTTCGCAGGTCAACATCTTGAAAAACGTCGACTTGCCGGCGCCGTTCGGGCCGATAATGCCGCGCAACTCGCCATGGTTGACAGTGAAATCGATATCGCTGTTGGCAAGGAGACCGCCGTAACGCTTGGTCAGACCGGTCGCCTGCAGGATCGGACCGGCATAACCATCGCTCGCGCGATGCAGGGGGGCCATCGGCGGCGGGTCCGGCTCCTTCGCGACCTCGGCCTCCGCGATCTTTTGTTCTTCCTCTGCGGTCAAAGCGGTCGCTGACGCTGCGACCGGTTCACGATGGGCGCGCTTGCCGACGGCAAGGCGGTAAAGGTCCGCGATGCCACCGATGATGCCGCGCCGCAGAAAGCAGACCAGCAGCACGAACACGGCGCCGAGCACTAGTTTCCATGCTGCACCCAGACCGAGAGCCGACTGCAGGAAATCCTGCAGGAACAGCCAGACGGCCGCGCCGACCAGCGGGCCGAACAGCGTTCCGGGACCGCCGATCGCGGTTTGCATGATGAGCTGACCGGACGTATCGAACATGAACGCATCTGGCGGCATAAAGGCCTGCATCGAGCCCAGCAGCCCACCGGCAAAACCGGCATAGGCAGCGGCAATGACGAATGCCGTCAGCTTGTAACCGTGGATATTGTGGCCGACCGCCGTGGCGCGCAGCGGATTGTCGCGGATCGCGCGGAAGATCGCACCGACCGGCGAGCGCACGATGCGCAGCGCAATCACGACACCAACGAAATAGCACACTGCCAGAAACTGGTAGAGCGACCAGCCGGTGGTGAATTCGAGCGTGGTGAAGCCGAGATTAAAGCTCGGTGTCGGAACGCCGGGCAATCCATTCTCGCCACCGGTCCAGTGCGCCAGCGGATTGAACTCGACGAAGTAGAAGACTTCCGCGATCGCCACCGTGATCATGGCGAAATAGATGCCAGTCCGGCGCAGCGCAATCAGGCCAATGAAGTAGCCGGTAACAGCAGCCCCGATCATGCCGATCACCAGCGCGAGAAAGACATCCGGGAATCCGGCCCGGGTCAACAGGTAGGCCGCAACAAAGCCGCCGGTGCCGTAGAACGCCGATTGTCCGAACGACAGCAGGCCGGTAAAGCCGAACAGGATGTCGAAACCGAGGCCGAAGAAGCCCCAGACCAGGATGCGGTTCACCGTGTTGGGCGCAAAGCCGATATGCGGCAGCACGAATGGCGCGATAATCAGACCGACCGCGGTGAGGATCTCGATCAGGAAACGACGTTGCTTCAGCATCTGACAATCACACTTATTCCCGTCCCTGCGTGCCGAGCAGACCGTGAGGCCGCAGCACCAGCACGAGCGTCATTGCCACGAACAGCATGACGTAGGCATAACCGGGATTAATCATTGAAGTGATGCTGATGATCTCGCCGGCAATCAGCCCACCCAGAATGGCGCCTGGAAACGATCCGACGCCGCCGATCACCACGACCACGAATGTCTGAACCAGGATGTCGTCGCCGACGCCGGGCGTCAGGGACACCACCGGAGCGTTGACGATGCCGGCAAAGCCGGCCGCCATCGCACCGATTCCGAACACGATCATGAAGACGCGGTAGACGTTGATGCCGAGCGAATCCACCATGACCGAGTCTTCAATGCCGGCGCGCACGATCATGCCCAGCCGCGTGCGATAGAGCACGATGAACAGGGCAGCCAGCGCGACCGCGACGATGCCGACGACCGCGAGGCGATAGGTCGGATAGAACATGAAGCCGAGCGAGGTGATGCCCTGAAACAGCGGCGGTGGCGGAACCACCAGCGACTGACTTGAAAAAATGAACCGCACCATCTCGACGAAACAGATGCCGAGGCCAAACGTCACCAGCAACTGATCCTCATGCGGACGGTGATAGAAATGGCGGATGATAACCCGCTCCATCACGATGCCGAGGACCATGACGAAGAGCGAGCCCGCGATGACAGCGACAACAAACGAGTCGGTATAGGTGTACGCGACATAACCGGCATAGCCGCCGAGCATGAACATCGCGCCGTGCGCGAGATTCAGCACGCCGAGCGTACCGTAGATGATAGTCAAGCCGGAACTGATCAGCGCGAGCAAGGCGCCGAGCGCCAGCCCGTTGAAAAGTTGAGAAACGAAATTTGGCCAATTCATCATGACGCGCAATCGCCAGGCATGTTTGAAAATGTATCCTGCTCGCCAAAATGCATCCTACGTCAAAAACCGGTGCCGCAGGTTGATGATCACCCGCGGCGCCGGTATCTCGGTTGGATCAGGTATAGTCGCCGAGATTGCAGCCGAAGGCGTCCGGCTTCTGCATCAGTCCCTCACCCGGGACGATCTCGACAATATCGTAATAGTCTTCCTTGTTCTTCATCGCCTTGGGATCCTTGCCCTTGACGATGATCACAGGCCGCACGCACTGGTGGTCTTCCGGCCGATAGCGAACGTCGCCGAGCAGGGAGGGAATGGTCTCGCCCTTTTCCCAGGTCTTGATGATATCCGGCGGATAGAAGCTGCCGGCTTCCTCGACCATGCGCGCCCAGTGGGCGAAGCTGACATAGGCGTTTTCCGCACCCCACTCCGGGTTGTAGCCGTATTTCTTCTTGAACGACTCATTGAACATCTTCGCGAGCGGATACTTGTCCTCGACGGTCCACCAGTAGTCGGTAGCCGCGTAGACGCCAGCCATCAGGCCGCCGCCCGCTTCGCGCGCGAGGAACGGGATCTGGTAGGGCACGACCAGCTTCATCTTGTCGAGCACGCCGAACTGCTTGGCCTGCTGGATCGACAGCACCGCATCATGGCCCCAGTTGACGTTGATGAGGAGATCGGCGCCGGAATTGGCGACGTTCAGCAGGTAGGACGAGTAATCCGGCGCGCCGAGCGGCGAGACCTGATTGGTCACGGTGGTCCAGCCGGCATCCTTGGTCATGTCCTGCATCGACTTGGTCACGGTGTGGCCGTAGGTGTAGTCCGGCGTCATGTAGGCGACTTTTTTGTCCTTGCCGAACTGCTTCACCAGCACCGGCGCGATCGCTGACGCCGCGGTCTGGCCGAAAAAGCCCTGCCGGAATCCGTAGCGCACGCAATCCTTGCCGGTGGTGTCGTTGGAGCCGGAGATCCCGGCGACGTAGAGTACGTGCTCGCGCTGCGCCAGCTTGTTGAGAGCGACCGCGACCGCGCTCGAGGTCGAACCGGTCATCAGCACAACCTTGTTCTCGCTGATGAAGCGCTGCTGCGCCTGCACAGCTTCGTTCGGCTTGGCGCCGGAATCCGCGACCACCAGCTTCACTTCCTTGCCGAGCACGCCCTTCTTGGTCTTCGGCGAAAGCTTCTTCATCAGCTCGTGACCGGAATTGAGATGCTCCACCGCGAGCTCCCAGCCCTTGAGTTCGTCCTCGCCCTGCACGGCGTAGGTGCCGGTGCGCGGCACCGCAACGCCAATGGTCACCGACGAACCGGAAGATCCGGCGGGCCATGTGCCGATCGCCGGCTTGTCATCGGCGAAGGCCGGCATGATCAGGCCACCCGGCAGCATCAAGCCGCCGACCAGGCCCGCGCCGCCCTGCAACAGGGAGCGGCGCGATACGGCCGCATCCAATGCCTGCTCAAGAACCTTCTTCATCGCGCATGTCCTCCCAAAAAGTGTGTGTGTTGTGCAATTTCACTCATTGCCAATCTGACAGACAGGCTGGCGCGCCCGTTAACCAGCGCCGACCAGGGTACCGTTACAACAAGTCCTTTCGCCGTAGGTCTGTCAATGTCACTTTCGTCGAAGGGAAGGGCGTTTCCTCCGAAAAATCAGAGCTCTTGGCGAGATAAGACGGATAACCGGAGCAACCGCCCTCCGCGCTCCAACGCACGATCTCATAGCCACTCTGGTCATTGAATTCGGTGGGACATTTCTCCACATCGAGCCCTCAGCGGGATCGTCGGAGCAAGCCGTGAAATCGACCTTGCTGCCGGTGCGCAGCCTGCCGAGTGGATCCGACGCTCATGATGATAACGGCGCGGTTTCCCTTCCGTTCTCATCCTCCGCGATCCGCATCAGCTCCGAGAGACTTTCGACGGCAATACGCCGATCGAGCGTCTTCAGCCAGCCGGCTCTTTCCCAGGCGCTCAGAATGCGGCTCGCGGAATAAAGCGTCGTTCCGGCGATATCGGCAATGTCTTTCCGGCGAAGCGGAAAGCGGATGACAATGCCTTTGGAGGTCGTGGTGCCCACCTGTCGGAGCAGTCGCAACAACGCATGAGCCACGCGCTGCTCCGCGCGCTGGGTGGCAAGTTCGCGAACCCGATGCTGTGCCTCTTGAAGCCGGTGACCGACGATGCGAACAGCATTGACGGCGATCTGGGGGTGGTTGTTCATCAGGTCGAGCAAAGCTCGATCGCTCCAGCTCGCCTCGGTTGCGTCCGTCAATGTGTCAGCGTCAGCAGGATAGCGCCGATCCGTGAACAAGGAGATTGCACCAAAAATATCGCCGGATCCGATGAAGCGCACGACGATCTGTGCTCCATCGCTGCCGGATTGAGAAATCCTGATCCAGCCATCGATCAGGACATGAGCGCGCACGCGTGTTTCGCCCTGATTGAACACACGAAAATCGCGGGCAAAGGAGCGCGTCGTGGCGGAGGCAAGGACGTCGTCCAGCGCTGCTGTCGGCAAGCCTCGAAAGAGTTCGAGGTTTGAAAGAATCTGCCGAGACAAAGGAGGAGCCTTGCTCATTCTCCGGAGAGTAAACCCGGCTTGCCGAAAATGATAGCGAATTGCGTTTGCGCAACCCGTGCCGAATGGCGTTGCCGTACACCTTGCGAAGTCGGCGGTTCACGTCGTCGCCAAAGGATGCAGGTGCTTCATGGATGACATCATCGTCGCGCGTGCGCTCCACGTGCTTGCCGTGATCGTCTGGATCGGCGGCGTCTCGATGGCAACGACGGTGGCCCTTCCGGCGCTCCGGCGCGGCGATCTCGGTCCGAACCGGCTGAAGGCGTTCGAAGCCATCGAGCGGCGTTTCATCTGGCAAGCGCGTGCATCAGTCATCATCGTTGGCTTGAGCGGCCTCTACATGACGTGGCAGCTCAACCTTTGGGGTCGGTTTCGGATGCCGGCTTTCTGGTGGATGGACGCGATGGTGGGCCTTTGGCTGCTGTTCGCCTTCGTACTCTTCATCGGCGAGCCCTTTATCCTGCAGCGCCACTTCCATCGGTTGGCGACCGAGCGGCCGGACGTTGCCTTTGCACGGCTACACCGGGCGCATTGGATTCTGCTAGGGCTTAGTCTCGCGACCGTATTTGGCGCGGTCACAGGAAGCCATGGATGGTCGGTCTTTTGATCGCGACCACCCTCGGTTGTCGAAAAGTTGGTTATCCGATCTCGTCGGCAATTTCGCTGATTGTGCTGAAGACGCGGTCGAGTTCGTGCGGCGTGCTGCAGTACGGCGGCATGAGATAAATCGTATTCCCGAGCGGCCGGACTAGCAGGCCGCGGCGAAGGAAATTGTCGTAAAGGCGCGGCCCGATGCCGGCCAGATAACCGGCGTCATCCGTGACGATATCAAGTGCGGCGATGCTTCCGATCTGACGGACGTTGGTAAAGCGCCGATCCTCGCGAAAGCGATCAAGACCCTTGGTCTGCGCGCGCGCGACTGCTGCGATGCGCTCCATCACCGGTTCGTTCTGCCAAATCTCCAGGTTCGCGCAAGCGGCGGCGCAGGCGATCGGGTTCGCAGTGTAAGAGCTGGAATGGAAGAAGGTTTTGCTGCGATCCGTCGAATAATGCGCATCGAAGATATCCGCGCGGCACAGCGTCACCGCAAGCGGCAGCGAACCGCCCGTGAGGCCCTTGGAGTAACAGGCGATATCGGGCGTCACGTCAGCCTGCTCGCAGGCGAAGCGCGTTCCGGTGCGACCCCACCCCGTCATCACCTCGTCGGCGATCAACAGAACGCCGTGAGCTTCGCAGATCCGCTTCATCTCCGCGAGCACCCAAGCCGGGTAGATCAGCATGCCGCCGGCGCCAAGGATCAACGGCTCGACGATCAGTGCCGCGACCCCCGCGTTCCGGCATGCCATCGTGATCGCATCCAGCGTTGCCTGTTCGCGGCCGGCCGCAGGAAACGGTATCCGCTCCACATCAAACAGCAGCGGATCATAGGGCGCATTGAAGACACCTCGCTGGCCGACTGACATGCCGCCGATGGTGTCGCCGTGATAGGCCCCTTCCAGCGCCAGGATGCGAGAGCGCAGCTCGCCGCGATTTCGCCAGAAGCCGAGCGCCATTTTCAGCGCGACTTCGACCGAGGTCGAACCGCTGTCGGAAAAGAAGACATAGTCGAGTCCCGGCGGAGTCATCGCAACAAGCTGCCGCGCGAGCTTTTCGGCCGGCTCATGGGTGAAGCCGGCAAAGATCACCTGATCGAGGCGGTCGGCTTGGTCCCTGATCGCCTGCACGATCTGCGGATGACGATGACCGTGCGTTACCACCCACCATGACGAAATCGCATCGAAGATACGCCGGCCGTCGACAGTCTCGAGCCAGGCGCCCTCACCCTTGGCGATCGGTATCGCCTCCGGCTGTAGCGCGTGCTGGGTGAACGGATGCCATACCGGCGATGCCTGCGTCATCAAGCCGGTCCTTTCAGAAAATCGCGGATATCGAAACCGCCGGTAAAGGCTTCGCGCAACGTATCGCGGGTCAAGGGTGCAACATGCGGCAGGCGGCCGAGACGTCGCACCTTGCCCATATCGGTGATGATCCGTTCGGATTCGACATTCGCGTCACCGATGAAGGCGATGCCGAGCATCGCAACGCCCCGCGCGCGCAGCGCCGCGATCGATAGTAGACTGTGATTGATGGTGCCCAGCGTGGTGCGGGCGCAGAGCACCACCGGAAGGCGCCAGCTCGCCATGAGATCGAGATAGGTAACGTCACGCGTCAGCGGCACCAGCAGGCCGCCGGCGCCCTCGACCACCAGCGGACGATCTTTCTCCGACACCCGCAGAGAGTCGGGTTCGATGGTCACGCCGTCAAGCTCAGCGGCGAGATGCGGCGACGCCGGCGTCCGCAACCGATAGGCCTCCGGCAGCACGCGCTCGGCGGCGAGGCCCGACAGCCGCAGCACCGTTTGCGAGTCCGTTTCTTCGTCCAGCCCCGCCTGGACCGGTTTCCAGTAAAATCCGTCGAGCGCGCCGGCAAGCGCCGCCGAGAAAACCGTCTTGCCAATGCCGGTATCCGTGCCCGTTACAATGATGCGCACGCTCACGCGGCGGCTCGCATGTCTTCGGCCAAAGCCGCGAACAACTCAGCGACAATCGTCTCGTCGACATGGAGCGTCAACGCGATGCGCAGCCGCGCGGTGCCTTCGGGGACCGTCGGCGGGCGGATCGCACGAACATCGAAACCTCGGCCCTGCAATGACGCCGCCAGCGCGACCGCGGCCTGATCGGGGCCGACGATCACCGGAAGGATCTGCGAGCCGGACGGCTCAATATTGCAGCGTCGACGCAGTTCGCCTCCCGCAAACTGCACCAGACGGGCCAGGCGTTCCCGACGCTCGGGATTGGTCCGGGAGATCTCGAGTGCGGCACGCGTCACCGCTGCGATCAGGGGCGATGGCGCGGTGGCAAAAATGAACGGTCGCGAGCGATTGACCAGAAAGTCGTGGATGATCGTCGGTGCGAGAATGAAGCCACCGACCGTCCCCAGCGCCTTGCCACAGGTGTGCAGCGTGATGACATTGTCGCGACCCTCGAACGGCGCGGCAAGCCCCCTCCCCTGCGGGCCCAGCACACCCGTCGCATGGGCCTCGTCGATCACGACCATTGCGTCGTAATGGTCCGCAACGGCAAACAGATCAGTCAGGTTCGGGCTATCGCCGTCCATGCTGTAGAGGCTTTCAACCGACAACCAGGGCCGGCCCTTGCCGCCAGCCGCGCGCCACCTCACGATTGCTGACTCAAACGCATTGATGTCGTTGTGCGAAACCCCGACAAATTCGGCGCGGCCGCGACGAACGCCTTCATGGACGCTGGCATGTATCAGTTGGTCATGCACGACGAGATCGCCGCGCTGCGGCAGCGTCGAGAAGATGGCGAAGTTGGCGACATAGCCGGCGCCGAAATAGAGCGCAGATTCGGCGCCGAAATAGGCCGCCGCTTCGCATTCCAGAGCTTCATGTTCAGGATGATTGCCGCGTAACAAGCGCGACCCGCCGGCTCCGATCGGCACCCCTCGCGCCAGCGCATCGACAGCGGCTTGTCGCAATTCTTCCGATTCTGCCAAACCGAGGTAGTCGTTCGAGGCGAGATCGATGCCCGAGCGCCCACGCAGCGCACGGAGACGGCCCCGACCCGCGAGCGCCTGCAAATCTGCCGTATAAACCTCGTGCACCATCATGTGTCCCGGCCGGAGCCGAAGCTTCGCGTTTACATCACCAACGACGGCAGCCGTGCTGCGCAACATTCCGTGGCATAATCTTCCAGCGAAGGCGGCTCTCCGCCGAGACCGACCGTCAGATCTAATCTACTCGGCGGGAACATCGTAGTCAGCCGCGAAGCGCAATTCCCGGAGCGGTCGCACCCGCGTTGTCGATTCCTGGTATAGATCGTGCGCCTTATACGCTGCGAGTTCCGCTTCGCTGTCGAATTCTCCATAAACGACAACGTCGATGTCGTTGCCGAGTTGGTCGGTCTTTCGATTGCGAGTGACTTCGAGCCGGCGCGCGTGCGGGATCGCCATGAGAAGCGACAGACCGTCGATCATCTTGTCGATGTCGCCCTTATTTTTCGCGGTGAATAAAACGATGTGACGTATCATGGCTGGCCGTAGGGGTAGAGGGTGGTCCTGGTCGCATGACTATCTTGCCGTCAACTCTAACGCAACGCTGACGACTCTCCGTCTGGGGTGCAGCACCGGGGGTGCCGCGATCTTCACAAGCTGGGGGCGTCCAGTTGAATATTCCGCCAAATACTGCCCATATGAGACATGACTCTTTTCCGATGTCCGCAACCTTGGACACACCTGACCTCGGCGCTTGAGCCCGCCCGATGAGTGACCCGATTGCAATGAGTGATCCGCTTGGCCACATCCGACCCAAGACGCATATGCGTTCGGTGTCCCCCGCATCCAAACAGGGAATTGCGGCGGACCTGATTGCGCTGCTGGTGGCGGTCACATCCGGCGATCCCCGTGTTTTGACACTTCAGGATCAGCACGCGTTGCCGTCTGGTCCTTTCGAACTGGCTCATCGGTCGCTGCAATCGGGACTTCGCGCCTGGGTCGAGCGCCAAACACGGCTGCCGCTGGGCTACGTCGAGCAACTCTACACCTTCGCGGATCGGGATCGCGCCGGCGCCGTCGACCAGCGCGTCATCTCAATCAGTTATCTCGGCCTCACCCGCGAGCAAGCCGAGTCTGGCCAATATGGGGCAAGCTGGAGAAGCTGGTACGACTATTTCCCCTGGGAGGACCATCGCATCGGCGCTCCGCCCATGGAGAAGACGCTCCGGTCCGGACTTGCCGCCTGGACCGCAGCGGCGCCTGAGCGGGCAACGCGGAGCGATCGCCGGCAACGAGCGGCGATGCTGTTCGGTTTCGACGGCCACGTCTGGAACGAAGAACTCGTCTTGCAACGTTACGAGCTGCTCTACGAGGCGCGACTGATCCCGGAAGCCCTACGAGGCGATCGTCCGTCCGCCCCGGCAGCCGACACCGTGCCGGGTGATCCCATGATTCTGGACCATCGTCGGATCCTGGCGACCGGAATTGCGAGGCTCCGGGCCAAAATCAAATATCGCCCGGTCGTATTCGAGCTGATGCCGGACACGTTCACGCTGCTGCAATTGCAACGCTGCGTTGAAGCGCTCGCTGGAAAACTCGTGCACAAACCGAACTTTCGCCGTTTGATCGAGCAGCAGGAGCTGGTGGAGGATACTGGCGAAACGAGTCAGGAGACCGGCGGCCGGCCGGCAAAACTTTTCCGATTCCGCCGCGCGGTACTCGCCGAGCGCGCGATCGCGGGGACAAAATTACCCGTTTCGGGGACTTGACAATACTTATACTCAATATCAGTATAATAGGTACTCGATTGGAGTATAGTCATGTCGCCAGCCCTTGCACTGCGACCGTCGACCCGGATCTACCCCAGAGTGCGGCATGCGATCCCCGAGATCGAATGGCCCACATTCGCCGACGACGTCGATGCGATCATTGAGCTGAAGAAGCGCCGCAACGCGGTCATTCTTGCGCACAACTATCAGACGCCGGAGATCTTTCACGGCGTGGCCGATATCGTTGGCGACAGCCTTGCGCTGGCCCGCGAGGCAACGCAGGTGGAAGCCGACGTGATTGTGCTCGCCGGCGTGCACTTCATGGCCGAAACGGCCAAGTTGCTGAATCCGTCGAAGACCGTGCTGATCCCGGATACGGGCGCCGGCTGCTCGCTTGCGGACTCGGTCACGCCCGCGGATGTGCGGCTGTTGCGGCAAACCCATCCCGGCGTTCCGATCGTCACCTACGTGAACACATCGGCCGCGGTAAAGGCCGAGTCGGACATCTGCTGCACGTCGGGCAATGCGAAGGCCGTCGTCGAGTCGCTCGGCGTCGAGCGCGTCATCATGCTGCCTGACGAATATCTGGCGAAGAACATCGCTGCCGAAACGCACGTCAAGATCATCGCCTGGACCGGCCATTGCGAGGTGCATGAGCGCTTCAGCGCCGAAGAAGTGCGGCAGCTACGCGAAAATTACCCCGGCGTCGTCGTCCTGGCCCATCCGGAGTGCCCGCCGGAAGTCGTGGCGGAAGCCGATTTCGCCGGATCGACCGCCGCGATGTCTTCCTATGTCGCAACCAAGCGGCCGCCCAGGGTCATGCTCCTGACGGAATGCTCGATGAGTGACAACGTCGCCACCGATTATCCCGGCCTCGAGTTCATTCGTCCCTGCAATCTCTGCCCGCACATGAAGAGGATCACGCTCGGCAATATCCGTCACGCGCTCGAGACAATGCAGCACGAAGTCACGATCGATCCGGGCATCGCAGCGCGCGCGCGACTCGCTGTCGAGCGAATGCTGGCGGTCAGATGACGGCTCTGCATGACACTAACGGCGCTGCCGTCGTCATCGGCGGGGGTCTTGCCGGCCTGATGACGGCGCTTGCGCTGGCGCCGCGACCGGTGCTGCTCGTGAGCAGCGCACCGTTGGGCTGCGAGACATCGAGCATCCTCGCGCAAGGCGGCATCGCCGCTGCTATCGGGCCGGATGACGACGCATCGCTGCATCTGGCGGATACCCTCGCAGCCGGAGATGGCCTTTGCGACGAGCGCGTCGCTGCGGCAATCCTCGACGATGCACCGGCTGCGATCGAACGGCTGTCACGGCTCGGCGTGGCTTTCGATCGCGACGCCAACGGCAACGTCGCGCTTGGCCTTGAGGCGGCCCACTCGCGCCGCCGGATCGTCCATGCCGGAGGTGACGCAAGCGGACGTGACATCATTCGCACGCTGGTCCGCAAGGTCTATGAAACACCTTCGATCACCGTATGCGAGGCGACCCGCGCGCAGCGATTGATTGTCGAGGACAATACGGTGAGAGGGGTCGTCTGCCAGACCAACCGCGATCCCGTGGCTTTCCTCACTGACCGCGTCGTCATTGCTACCGGAGGCATCGGCGGATTGTTTCTCCACGGGACCAATCCGGCAGGATCGTGTGGTCAGGGCCTCGCTCTCGCAGCGCGGGCCGGCGCGATCATGGCCGATCTCGAATTCATCCAGTTCCATCCGACGGCGCTCGACACCGGCTCCTTTCCGCTGAAACTGATCAGCGAGGCCGTGCGCGGCGAAGGAGCGATCCTCATTGACGAAAAGAGCGATCGCTTCATGGCAGACACGCCGGGCGCCGAGCTTGCGCCTCGCGACGTCGTCGCGCGCGCGGTCTGGCGGCATATGGCAGCGGGCCACCACGTTTTTCTCGATGCCCGCGATCTAAAAGGGATCAACTTCGCCCGACGCTTCCCGGCGATCACCTCGTTTTGCAGCGACGCAGGAATCGATCCGGCAACGCAGCCGATCCCGGTCCGTCCCGCCGCGCATTATCACATGGGCGGAATTTCCGTCGACAAACGCGGAAGGACGTCGATTGACGGTCTTTGGGCATGCGGTGAAGTCGCCAGCACGGGCCTTCATGGCGCGAACCGGCTGGCCAGCAATTCGCTTGTCGAGGCGATGGTATGCGCTGGCTTTGTCGCCGAGGACATCAGCGGGAGGGCGTCTGCGAAGCGGCGCGATCCCAGGATTCCGGATGGAAGCATCGGCAGCAGCGATCCGACCCTGATACGGCCGATTCTCTCGCGCGCTGCCGGCGTGTTGCGCGACGGCGACGGATTGCGCGCTGCCGCGCGTGTCCTGTCACCGCTTGCTGCCTCGCAACAGGCCGCAAGTGACCCGGCCATTGTCGCCCTGATGATCGTGATCGCAGCGCTTCGCCGTGAGGAAACCCGCGGCGCACATGCGCGCACCGACTTTCCCAAGCACGCGATCCGCGCGGAACGTTCGACGCTGCGCCTCAGCGACGCGCTCGACGCCGCACAAGACTACATTCCGGATTTGGTTAGCTAACACGCTGGAACACAATGTCGCTCCCTGCCCTCCCGCACATCATGATCGAACCGCTGGTTCGTGCGGCCTTGCTCGAGGATATCGGCCGCTCCGGCGATCTCACGACCGATGCGATCGTACCGGTCGGCCGCCGGGCCACGACCCTCGTGGTGGCTCGCCAGCCAGGAACCGTCGCTGGGCTCGATCTGGCGCGGCTCGCGTTCCAGCTCATCGATCCGGCGATCGAGACACACGTCGCGCACGATGATGGCGCGGTTGTCGGGTCGGGCGATGTGATCGCGACCTTGTCGGGTCCCGCGCGAGGCATTTTGACGGCGGAGCGAGTGGCGTTGAATTTCCTGTGCCGCCTGAGCGGGATCGCCACGGCGACAGCGTCCGTGGTCGCCGCGGTTCAAGACTACAAGGCGAAAATCGTCTGCACCCGCAAGACCACGCCCGGCTTGCGCGCCATCGAAAAATACGCGGTTCGCGTCGGCGGCGGCAGCAACCACCGGTTCGGCCTCGACGATGCCGTTCTCATCAAGGACAACCATGTTGCCATCGCCGGCGGCGTCACCGAGGCGCTGAAGCGCGCGAAAAGCTGCGTCGGCCATCTGGTCAAGATCGAACTGGAAGTAGACACGCTCGATCAATTGCGCGAAGCGCTCGATCAGGGTGTCGATGCGGTGCTCCTCGACAATATGAATCCGGACACGCTCCGGGAAGCCGTCGCGCTGGTTGCCGGCCGGGCGGTGACCGAAGCCTCCGGCCGCATCACGCCAGCGACAGCGCCCTCGGTCGCCTCAACCGGCGTTGACCTGATTTCGATCGGCTGGCTGACGCACAGCGTCGGCATTCTCGACATCGGACTTGATTTCAAAACCGAGGCAAGTGCCTGACACCGACCGAGCTCGGTTTGGACATCGATGTTCCGAGGCAATCGCCTCGATGCGGGTAAGATCGAGTCACCTCAGGATCGATGCAAGATGCCGCCCTTGGCGCCGGGTTACTTCGCAGGCGGTTCTCGTTTCCTGAAGGGGTCCGCCACCTCATCGTGTCCGCTGCGACTGCTGAAAAACATCAAGGCCATCAACCCGCATCCGATGGTAAGCGAAAAGAACGTGCCAAGGCCAAGCGCGATCCAACCGTGTTTGGTCATCGCGACGCCAGAGCTCTCATTCCAGAACGTGATCGCCCACACGCCTGCCGCGAAGAGGATGGTCATCAACGCTACTAGAATAGCGATTCGACCCATGCCCAGACGTTCCATAGCCGTGCCTTTCGTTTTGTAGCTTGGCCGTTCCGACTAGCTCCGGTGGAACTTCAAGTGGGGAGCGCCGTAATCGGCCAGCGCGTTGTGATCGTCTGGTTTCTGCGCCCTATGCGGGGAAATCAGATGCGGTCGCCAGCGAGAGTCTTCGACGCGTCAGGATATTTGTAAATTCAACATCCCGGCACTCCTGAATCATATATTTATGATGTATCTTTATACAGGCTTCCATGCGTTCATGTAAGAGGGAAACGGGGCTTAATTTCAGTTATTGAGCATTCAACCATCGACGAATACCGGCGAAGGCCGTGTCGCTACCCGCCGCATTGAAAAAAGGCAGCGTTACCCGGATAGGAACGAGATCGCCGATCGAGGTAGCGCCGCAATTTGCGCATGGCATAGGCCGCGCGAGTTTCGGCATTCCGGTCAGCCTTACCCGATTTGTTGGCTTAATTCCGAGGACGCTCGGTCGCCCTTGACCACAGGTTCATGATTTCCTTCGGAGCGCGGGTGAAAGGCAATAAAAATCCCAGCCAGAAAAAAGACAAGCCGAGCAGCACACCCAGATTCACGATGTCTGATGTATTGGCCGATCCCATTCGAAGCGTTTGGATATAAGCAAACACAAAGTAGCCGCAAAATATTGTGCTCACGAATAAAGTCAGAAATCTTTTGGGACGCGGTCTTACGAACCTGCCGACAAGCTGGCCCGCTTGATATCCCACCATCACTCCAACCGGTGCTATGAGCCGCAACACTGAGTGGTCTGGAGGGACAGAAAATCCAAAACTCAGAACAAGTCCGACGACCCCAAATACAATGGTCAGTATTAAATTCATTCTTTGCGGGACCCATAAGGATGCGTAGCTGGCAAAGATAGACTCTCATTTTTCACGATCAAGAACAACCAGATCGACAGATACTTCGCCGCCTAAATTTCAAAGGCAAACCGGCACTTCGCTGGATGGATGGTCGAATGGCTCGCGGCCGTTTGCCGATGTTTATTCAACCAATATTCGACGATATAATCAATCTGCCGATAACTGATTGATTTAATTGGCGCGCCACTCGGAATAAAACTGCGAACTCATATATAATTGAAATTGCAGTGTAATTTTTATCGCCCAAGGTCTCAAAGCACTCATACGAGCCTCGCCAGCGCCATCAGTTCGACCGAGGCGGAATCGAACACATAGTCCCAGTCACCTTCCCCGCGCGGGCGGAACAGCCGCATCGAGGGATACCAAGGGCTGTCGGTACGCTCCTGTAATTCTCGCACGCGACTACACGGTACCGCACCATCACATTTCGTTTGTCCGCGCGGCTGGGCGGCGTTTGCGTCGCAACTACGTCTGGATTTTCGCCATCCAGGCAATCGCCTATTACGGCAAGATAGCCATCCATCCGACCTCTGCGGCGACCCTGGCCGAATATTCCGATCGCGCCGCCGGACCGATTCCCGGCTGGATCGTTCTGATGACAGGCTTTGCCTACTATTTCGGCTGGCTGGCGTTCGCGTTCGGCACGATGTGGCTCGACCAACGCCAGCACGACGCCAAGGGCGACAAGGTGGCGATGGGTTAAGCAGGAGGTGGGGCGTCTGCCCAACCCCCCATGGTCGGGCGATCGACTTGACGCCAAAGCGTCCACAAACGTGCTTGTCAGTGAGCCGCGTGTTCCCGTCAGCACCCCTGAGACAAATTGAGGGACTTTCCGAAGGGAGGATTTCTGGTTCATCGTAGCCGCAAGGAGCGAAGATGAAACAGAAATCCGGGCCGGACAAAACACCGGCAGAACGAGTGCTGAAGGACATTCGGCGTCAGACCCGCCGGCAGTATTCAGCGGAAGAGAAGATCCGCATCGTACTGGAAGAGCTGACGGGAAACAAACATGGGTCGTGGACCACGATCTACCGCGAGCGGTCCGAACACCGGAAGCATTAGACCGGCTGCGATATCGGCGGACACGATAAAGGCGATCCCGCCCTATTAGGCGAAACCGCCTGTCCGTCCGCCAGTGGTGGCGCGGGCGTCAGCTTGCATTGGCAGCCCTCATACGCCGAGAAATCTTAAGGACAGTCGCGCGACTGCATAAGCTCCTCGATGACGACCCGTCGCAGCCGCGCCCGAGCCAGCCGTGATGCGGGTGCTCGCCGCCCTGCAACGAGGGATGGGTGTGTTCCCTATCGGAACTGCCCGTCCCGAGAAACTTGCAGGCGACCTCACCCTGCAGCCCGGCGAGACCAGTCTGGTTCGTAAGCTGTTTCAATCGGCCTGGGTGATGCTGGCTTAACGAATGCCAACGACAGGCCGACCGATTAAGGAACGAACGGTTAGTCGGCGGATTAGTCAACTCCTCACATGCTTGTGCAAAGGAGCGTGTCCCATGGGTAACGATCCCGAAACTGGCCATCTGACCGCCAGCGATAAAGAGTCGGGGAAAGCTGTCTACGGTGCTGAGAACAAGAAGATTGGTAAAATTGAAAGTGTCATGATCGACAAGACCAGCGGGGAAATCGCTTACGCTATGCTCAGTTTCGGTGGATTTCTCGGTATCGGCAAAGACCATTTCCCGGTGCCCTGGAAGCTGTTGCGATTTGATTCCGATCTTGGCGGTTACCGTTCCGACATTAGCGAGAACCGGCTGCACGGCGCTCCGAAACATGGTACCGAGACCATCTTCGATTGGAACGCTAGATACGCCGAACTGGACGACTACTACAACGAGGAAGTCCTTTCTGCTGACAAGCACTGGTTTGGTAAGGTTGGTGGGTATTTTACGCATAAACCGTAGTCGGAAGGGATTGGGCACCGATCGGAGCCTGCAACAAGGGATTGGGCTGCTGCAAGAGCGATGGGCCAGGAGGCCACCGTGCGGTGCGGCCGTTGGGTCGACCGCCCTGCTAAGCCAGCCTATCGAGCTTAGGTCATTCGACCCAAAACGCGACTGATCTGAACAGCGGACCACTTACCGCCGCGTGCGGTCGGACTACTAGCTTCGTTTAATCCAGCTGCGATCTCCCGCAATGACTTTGCACCGCTCTCCTGCAGCTTCTTAATCTCCGGCGCAATGTCCATGAGACGGGTAGCAACCTTCTTGCCTAGCGCCTCATTAGCCTTCAGCTCGCATGTCATCCGTGGGTTTGAATCCACGGCTACCACCTAGCTCCCCTTACCTTGGCAGCAGCTAAGGCCGCGCGGGTACGGCTGGAAATCAGACCGGCCTCTAGTTCGGCCACGGCGGCCATCTGCTGCAACATGAATCGGCCGGTCGGACCTTCGATGGCTGGTAGATCGGCAAAGCGAACGTCAACACCAGCTTCAAGTAGTCGGCTCAGGAAGGCGACCGAACGCGTTAGCCGGTCCACCTTAGCAACCACCAACGGAAGGCGTCGATGCGGTTGCTTACAAGATAGCACGAGTTCTTGGTCCGCATGTCGGCGAGGAGCAGCTCCGGCGCCGCGCACGTATTATCCAGGATCTGCTTCACACAGTAGGACCGCTTATCGGCATCGTCGTGACAGCGGGGGGTTCCCTCTATGCGGGCTTAAAAGGAATATTCGCGTGGTGACAAGCGATAGGACGTGAAATGCCGCACTTGATCTTGTTGCACACCGCTGCCGATCACGGCGATCGCGGTATTGGTGTCTGAGACATGGCGCGCTCCGTGTCTTTGGCGCCCCTTGCCAGCTTCGCTTGCTGGCGGAGCAGGAGCGACGCAAAGCATGTACAGATTGGATAAATGAGCGCGAAACCATGACGCGCTCGCGTGACGCCATTCAGAATAAAACTGCAAACTTATATATGATTGAGATCAATATATAATTTCCGGTCTTATCCCGTCTCGCCCGCCCATGCTTTTGCTCCGGCAGACGAGCGGCTCGCCATTCCCGGTCATATTGAGGTTGAGCGAGGTTCTCCCCATATCATCCTGATCAGGGAGTCCTTACTGTGCAGGCCGTACAGGCGACTCTTGTTGCGGCACTTGCAGCCGCGGCTTTCGTTTTCTCTCCCCTTCCCGCCTCGACGGAAGAGAGCGGCAAACTTGTGCTGACGATCGCGATCGATGGAGCGATCGGACCGGCGACCTCCGGTTACGTGAAGGACGCTCTGACCAAGGCACGCGAACGACACGCAGACGCCGTCATTCTGCGTCTGAATACGCCGGGCGGCCTCGCCAGCAGCATGCGCGAGATCATCGCCGATGTGCTGGCCTCGCCCGTTCCCGTCATAGGTTATGTTGCCCCGTCCGGAGCCCATGTCGCCAGCGCCGGCACCTATATCCTCTATGCCACGCACATCGCCGCAATGGCGCCGGGCACCAATCTCGGCGCAGCGACGCCAGTGCAGATCGGAAGCCCGGTGCCGGGCCTGCCAGGCATCCCCGACAAAGACGGCAAGGACAAAAAAAGTGCCCAACAAACGGAGCCGAAGGACACAATGACGGCGAAGGCGACGAACGACGTCGTCGCCTTTATCCGCAGCCTGGCCGAGTTGCGAGGACGTAACGCCGATTGGGCCGAGAAAGCCGTCCGCGAGGCAGCCAGCCTTTCCGCCAGCGCCGCGTTGCAAGCGGGTGTCATCGATCTCATCGCGCGCGACCCGGTCGAACTGCTCAGGCAAATCGATGGCCGCGTCGTGGAGCTGCCCGGTGGCGACAGGCGGCATCTGGCAACGAAGGCCGCGACGATCGAGACGATCGGTCCCGGGTGGATCTCGCAATTTCTGTCGATCATCACCGATCCCAACGTCGCCCTCATTCTTCTGCTGGTTGGCACCTATGGCCTGCTTTTCGAATTCATGTCTCCTGGCGCCGTCGCGCCCGGCGTGGTCGGCACGATCTGTCTACTGCTGGGCTTCTATGCCCTCAACCTGCTGCCGATCAATTATGCCGGCCTTGGGCTGTTGATGCTGGGGATCGCGCTTCTGACGATCGAGACCTTCAACCCGACCGTGGTTCTCGGCCTCGGCGCGCTGATGTTGTTCAAGATCGAAGCGCCCGGATACCGGCTGTCATGGACGTTCGTCGGTATCGTGGCGACGATATTCATCGGACTGTTTCTCATCGTGCTTGGCTCGCTTCGGCGCGCCCGCAAAGCTTCGGCACAAGTCGGCGCGCAGGCAATGCGTGGCCTGACCGCCGAGGTTATCGACTGGAACGATATTGCAGGCCACGTCTTCACGCAGGGTGAGCGCTGGCAAGCCCGCGGCACGGAAGCCTTCAGGCCCGGAGAGACGGTCGAGGTGGCCAGCATCACGGATCTGACGCTGATGGTGCGTCGCCGGTCGGCACTCAGCACCGGTGAAGGAGGTATGCGATGATGCTCGATTATGTAGCCTATATAGTGCTCGCGACCGTCGTGATCGTATTTCTCTCCTCGGCCGTTCGTATCCTACGTGAATACGAGCGCGGCGTCGTCTTCACGCTCGGACGCTTCACCGGTGTGAAAGGTCCGGGCCTCATCATCCTGATTCCGTTCGTGCAGCAGATGGTGAAGGCCGATCTCAGGGTGAAGGTGCAGGACGTGCCGCCGCAGGACGTGATTTCCCGCGATAACGTTTCCGTCAAGGTGAACGCCGTTCTCTATTTCCGCATCGTCGATCCCGAACGCGCGATCATCAAGGTCGAAAACTTCATGGCCGCGACCAGCCAGTTAGCGCAGACCACGCTGCGTTCAGTGCTCGGCAAACATGAGTTGGATGAGATGCTCGCGGAGCGCGACAAACTCAACGCCGACATTCAGGAAATCCTCGATCAGCAAACCGATGCGTGGGGAATCAAGGTCACCAATATCGAGATCAAGGACATCGACCTCAATGAAAACATGGTGCGCGCCATCGCCAAGCAGGCCGAGGCGGAGCGGCTGCGGCGGGCAAAAGTAATCAATGCGATGGGCGAGCAGCAAGCCGCTGAGAAGCTCGTCGAAGCCGGACGGATCCTCGCTCGCGAGCCGCAGGCAATGCAGCTGCGCTATTTTGCGGCGTTGCACGATATTGCGGGCGAGCGATCATCGACTGTGGTCTTTCCACTGCCGATGGATCTGCTCAGCCATCTAACGCCGCGACCCGACGGAACTTCATGACTTCTGCCATGACGTGAGAATTACCGATTGTCCGGTCACCTTGCAATTCGCGGACAATAGTGATCCCCTGCGGAGGATTACGGGCGGCCAGATCGCAGATTGCACCGCTGGAGAACTACTGCTGGTGCAGATGCCGAAGACCTCCATGCTCCACGGCGACAAGGGCTACGACAGCGATGCGATCCGTCGCCAGGTCGAAGCCAGAGGTGCAATGCCCAACATCCCGGCGAAAGCCCGGCGGTGGAAGAGTTTCTTCTCGCCTGTCCTGTATCGTAACCGGAACGCCATCGAGCGTATGTTCAGTCGGCTCAAGGACTTCCGCCGCATCGCCACTCGTCATGACCGCAACGCAAAACACTTCCTTTGCCGCCGTCTGCATCGCTGCAACCGGCAGCTATTGGTTGTGAGTCCTGACCCTAAAACTCTTACGCAAAATGCGATCAGTGCTTCCACAGCGCCTTAGTTTGAAGGCGAGGCATTCGACATAACCCACTTCGTTGATCGGATGGAATGACTTCTCGTTTTTTCGTCTGTTGGCGACTTCGTTTCAGAAAAGTGATGCTGCAATGTCAGAGGAGCGACGGCCGTGTTTCAGTGATGAGCCGAAACACTCTTGACGTACTCTGATAGCAAATCACCGGACGTAGCCTGCCCGACGTCACCCAGACTGACGATGCCGATCATCCGCTTGCTCTTGCTGATCACCGGCAGCCTTCGGAGCTTTAGCTTCTCCATGTGATGTATCGCCTTTGCGAGGTCATCGTCCTCTCGGCAACAATGGATGCCTTCGGTCATCACATCGCGCGCCATCGCGCGGCGAGCGTCGAAGTCATTGTTCGCAAGCCCTTTGCAGACGATGTCGCGGTCGGTCACCATCCGATCAGTTGGTCATCCTCTCCGATCGGAATGCAGCCGATGTCATGCCCTCGCATCAATTTCGCAAGTTCGGTGACAGGGGTGTCAGGACTGACCCAGTCGACACCCTTGTGCATTACGTCTCTGACTTTCATGGCGGACCTCCATTGCTGGGTTTCAGGTGCACTTGATGCAACGCAGCGCGGCCCCCTGAACTATACAACCGATCGGGCGCGATGGCACCAGCACCTCAAGGTCGCAGAAAACACATCACTCCTGCGCGATCGGACCAGACAATCACCGTAGCTGTCATCCTCCGGAACATTTGACAGCGACCTCGCGGTCCGGGCTCCCGCCCAACATGGCAAATGCCAAGCCAAGATTGTCAATGTCGGTTCCCCAAGGCCTCTGTAAGGCGCCACCGCGACTGCCGCTTCGTTTGGTCTGCTTTGGGCATACCTTGGCGGGCGACGCCAACATGCGTTCCGGCCGTTGAACCGCTTCTAAGAACGGCAAACCAAACATTGGCATGCGAACTATGATATCAATAAATGCTGCTGGAACTGCTGTGGCAAGTGCAGCACAGCTTCCTCACGCCAGTTTGCACAGGGTCCTAACTAGGGAGGATTACCATGGTAACAAATGTCGTGCTTGCGAAGTTCACCGATCAGGGAATCCGCAACGCCAAGGATTCCCCGAAGCGGGCAGACGCCTTCAAGCAAATGGCGAAGACGTTTGGAGTGACCGTGAAGGACATCTTCTGGACGCAGGGACGATATGACATCGTGACAATCGTCGAAGCGCCAGACGAGTCTTCCGCCATGTCGCTTAGCTTGAGTCTTAGCGCGCTCGGCAATGTTCGCACCGAATCGTTGCGAGCTTTCTCGGCAGATGAAATGGCGACGATAGTCGGCAAGATGCTCTGACAACGGACATTACTGACCGGCATCCGTAGAACTGCGACCGCGTGACCAGGCACGTGACGAAACCAATTTGACCATTTAGGTTTGTGATCGCCACATCAGCCGTCTCTTTCGACTGGCGGGCTTGGTGTATCGCTCGACTTCCTCGAGGGTCTGGTGGCCAGTGATCGCCATCTGCCGGTGTTGTAGGCAAGCGGTATCAACGAGTCCCCGGTCACCCGCTGGATTAGTGGAATCCGACAAATCTAGGTGGGGACAGGGAACGGTTCTATCCACTAGCCTTGACAAGCTATGTTGTTGCGCTCTCCAAATAAGACCAAAGGAATGAAAGAGAAAAAGGACATCGTAGAAAACTGGCTGCCGCGTTACACCAGCACGCCGCTCGCTGAATTCGGAGAATATGTTCTCCTGACCAACTTCGGCAATTACGTCGAATGGTTCGCCGCGCTGCACGGCGGCTTGGTAAAGGGCGTAGATCGACCGATGCCCAACGTGACAGTCGATGGAATCACTCTGATTAACTTCGGCATGGGAAGCCCGAATGCTGCCACCGTGATGGATTTGTTAAGCGCCATTGCGCCGAAAGCCGTATTGTTTCTTGGCAAATGTGGCGGGTTGAAACGCAAGAATCAAATTGGTGACTTGATTCTACCGATTGCGGCCATTCGCGGCGAAGGCACCTCGAATGATTACCTGCCACCGGAGGTCCCCGCGTTGCCCGCGTTCCAGTTGCAACGCGCGGTGTCAACGATGATCCGCGATCTCGGTCACGATTATTGGACAGGTACTGTGTACACGACCAATCGTCGCGTCTGGGAACACGATGACCGCTTTAGGGATCTGTTGCGTCGTACACGAAGCATGGCGATCGACATGGAGACTGCAACAATCTTTGCTGCAGGATTTGCCAACCGCATTTCGACTGGCGCGCTGCTTCTTGTGTCCGATCAGCCGATGATCCCCGATGGCGTGAAGACCGAAGCGTCGGATCAGGTGGTGACCGCGAACTATGTCGAAAAGCATATCCAAATCGGGATAGAGGCCCTGAAGCTGGTGCGGCGCCGTGGCCGCAGCGTGAAGCATTTGCGTTTCGAAGACGATTTCGATGCAGGGCATGAGACATGAAGCGACGCCCCGCCGTCGCATGAACAGCCAAGCCGCGGCATGATCGTCCCATTCGGGACCGTGACGGCCGCCGCGAATTGTCCGGTACGACCGAAAAATCCGCAGCTATGCGCGCTAAAGCGCCCGTGCGGTGCGTTGGCCGTCAGGCGCGCAAACTGCGCGTGACCCATCTGAAGCAGCGTCTCGTGATCGCCAGATTCCATATATAGATTTCCGGCTGTGCCTCGATGCTGTCGTCGACGATGATATCCAGCCTATAGCATTTTCCGACAGCAGGAACTGCACCGTGTGCACAGTCGCCGAACAGCCGATTGATCTCGGTTTCATCGGCGATGTGGACATTGTCACCGAGTCTTATCCTCTGTTCCGACAGGCGGAGGTGATGTGATGCCGGCAAGACGGCCAGCATATATTCGCCGTCGCGCCGCATGCCTCAGTCGTGCGAGTGGACGTCATGCTGAGTTCGTGCGGGATCACTTCGTATTGGATGTTTCAGCGGCCAGGTATTTCTGGAGCGTGGGAGCAATAGACATGACGTGATCTCCGGTGCAATACGCAAACCATCCACCGTGATGACTTCTTGCAGACTTTCGCCGTACGATGGGCGGCTGCGTGATTATAACGTCAAGATAGGCCTCCATCCGCCAGCTGCAATTCGTCGTCAGGTGATCCGCGACGCGATCTATGACTTGGTCGCGCGGAACTCGCTGGTTCGGCCGTCGTGACGCATGCATCGAATTCGAATCGTTCGTAGCCATTGTAAACCGCCCCGTGACGGCGGGACGATGGTGCCTGGCGCTGGTTGGCTGCGGCTGGCATGACGAAGGAAGCAGCGTTGCTGCTTTTCAACTCAGTCTCTGTCACCATAAGCACAATCTGCCGGATCAGCTTCGTGTGCGCCCAAGCTCGGATCGAAGCGGAATAGCGTAGAGCAATAAGGGCAGACGATCTCACTGGCATCGCCTATCTTGAGGTAGATGTGTGGGTGATCTTGCGGCGGTTTATCCCCAATGCACTTGAACTCGCGGCAGCCAATGCGCACGATCGGCACCCCTACTTCATTATGAAACTTCGGATAACTTTCCATCTGCAACGCGCGGCTTACGCGCCCGATCGATGATGCAAAGTGCCGTGCATGGATCGTCGGACGAGGGTTCGATCAGCATCCGGTGAGCGGCGCCCCTCTCGCGCCGTTTGGTTGCCGTAAAACGTACCCATAGCGACACGTCCATCGTTAGGCTCACGGCGCCATCGGCGACCACCAGGATCAGCTCAAAGTGACACCGCTCCGCAAGGTTAAGTCATGATCGCCAAGCCGAAATTCCAATATGCAACCCGGCATGAGCCGTTCTCGTAAATCTCAACATAGCACGGTTAGGAGGCGCGAACTTCAGTGCCAAAATCCGAATAATTTCAATGGTGTTGTTATGGGCGTGATGCGCTCAGGGAATATTGAAAAAATCCGGGAAATCAGAACATTATGCAATTGTGGCACGCAGTGCCGTTGTTGTTACGCTCGCGCGCAAATGAAAGACCGCCGGGCGGCGGAAGTGAAGCTTCTTGACTGACTTGCGCTCGATAAAATCTCGCCGGCCGAGGGCGGGAACGGTCGCGATCGGCTTCGTCCATGGCGGATATTTTCGATCCAGTCGGGCCATATGGCGGCGGTTAGTCTGTACGTCGTGCGCTCGGCTAATCAGACCGGCGGAGAAGTCGACTACAAACGACACAGAGGAAGAAACAGGAGAGCCTTATCCATGATTGAGGGGATCAGCGCAATCACGCTGGCCACACACGAAATGCCGCGAGCTGTTCACTAGTTTTCGCACGGGGGCGGGCTATCTTAACCTCATCGCGCAGCCTACCGAGCGGCGCTGGTCCTGGTGGGGCCGCGTTATCTTCTACGTCACCGATGTTGATGCACTCTATGAACGTGCGCTCGCAGCAGGGTGCCAGCCAATCACCGCACCCCGCGATGCCGAGTGGGGTGAGCGCTTCTTCCACCTGATTGACCCCGACGGCCACGAACTCAGTTTCGCTCGGCCTTTGCTCCCGATTTAATAGCAACTCGAAGCAGCCTGCCATTCCAAGAGGTGCTGGGAGCGCGTATGGTGCTCCGATGAAAAATGGTCGCCGCAATCTGGCGAGTTCGGGTCATGGTAGCAACAAACGATCGCACCGTCGCCGTGTTCGGCGGAACCGGCTTTCTCGGCCGCTGCATCGTTCGGCATCTGCGCTATCGCGGATTTCCCGTTCGGATCGCGTCAAGGCATCCGGATCGGGGGCACAGACTTTTTGGTTCTGATGATCCGCAACTTCAATCCGTTCAGGCCGACGTCCACGACGATCAATCAGTCGCGGACGCGCTTGCGGGCGCTTACGGCGTTGTAAATGCGGTCAGTCTTTACGTCGAGAACGGACGGAAGACTTTTCATTCGGTGCACGTCGAGTCGGCCCAACGAGTAGCGGCTCAAGCGCATCGGGCTGGAGTCGAACGGTTCGTTCACGTTTCAGGAATCGGTGCCGATACCGCCTCACAATCACAATACATCCGAAAGCGCGGCGAAGGCGAATTGGCGGTCCAAGCCGCGTTCGCCGGTGCACTTTTAGTCCGCCCAGCGGTGATGTTCGGACCAGACGACGCGTTTCTTACCACCATACTCAAGCTCCTCCGCCAGCTTCCAATCTATCCGATGTTTGGCCACGGCCTGACCAAGCTGCAGCCGGCCTATGTGGAGGATGTTGCGGAGGCGATTGGGCGGGTCATGCAGCACGCCGAGACGCCTTCGATGATCTTCGAACTCGGCGGCCCTCGTGTCTATTCCTACAAAGAACTTCTCGGAGCCATTGCGCACCAAGCCGACCTTGCGCCCCTATTGATTCCGATCCCGTTTGCCGTTTGGCATGCACTCGCATGGACTTCCGAAATGTTTCCGGGTCCACTTCTTACTCGCAATCAAGTGGAGCTGATGCAGATCGATACGGTGTCATCACCGGAGATGCCTGGATTTATTGAACTTGGGATTTCGCCGCACTCGGTCGATGCAATTCTCCAGAAAATATTATCGAACTGCGAATGAAAGAGGCCCCTCGGTCAATCCGCCTCAACAGCTGACTGGTTCGCGCGGATGCGCGATACTTTCGCGCGAGGCATCAAGTGTATCGTTCCCGCCCGCCAAATATGCCACGGACCTTCCCGCGACGATCCACGTCTGTTCGGAGGCAATCATGGTCACGATCTCATCATCTTGAGAGAGGAGGTGAGCATCACGCGCATTCAACATTGGCAAGACGTTGCCGGCCTGTTACTGGGCGTATGGCTGATCTTATCACCCTTCGCCCTCGGTTCCGCAGGAGCGGCTACCTGGATAACCATCGTGCTTGGGTTGTGTGCCATTCTGTTTGCCGTAGAAGGATTCGTCATTCCGTCCTACCTGGAGGAATGGGGAGAGGTTCTCCTCGGTCTGGCTCTGCTGGTTGCACCTTGGGCGATCGGCTATGAGTCGGTATCGGCCACGGTCAGCAGTATGGTGTCGGGCATGTTGGTGATCCTGTTGGGAACATGAGAACTGATGACCGATCGCGATTTCATCACTTGGTGGCGCGATTGCTGGCATCACGCGGCCAACTGAGCAGATAGTTGCCTAAACCTGATTATTATCTGCGCGTGGCCGAAGACGAGAAATCATCTCGGGAGCGTAGATCTGTTCATCTGTTCGCGAACTGCCCATAGGGAGGAAGAAGCAGCCCATCCATTCAGGAGCGGAGGCGCGGAAGGCAGTCTAATCCTTAATGGGACGCCACCGCATAAGACTTTTGGCTCAATCGAGGTGAGCCATGTGCGAGGGACGATCGCTGAAATCCGCAGATTGGTTGGCCTAGCATTACAGTCGTAGTTTTTGTTTGATGTGGGCTTTTTGAGCGACGGCTTGGTGAGCGCGTCGCAACAGCGACCATGCGATGACATAGCCAGGTCGAATTCGTTTTCGCGCGAGCCGCTGCGCCATTCTGCGGATTTCCTGGACCGACCAACGGATGAGGACTTGCGCGTTCGTGCACGCCGCGAATTTCCGGTCGAGATTTACGCTGCCGGGCAGCTTTCGCAACGTCGAAAAAAGATCAGGCGGCTGGGTGCAAGGATCGAAACCTTGAATCCAGAGCAGCTGCATCGGCTAGCATTCCAGTCAAGAAAGCCCGCTATTCGATCGAATTCTTTTCCGGCCTCTTTCACGGCAAAGAATGCGCGAAGCGTTGCAGAACGATCAAATCATCCCTGGTGAACTTGCAGAACAGCCTAGGCACAATCAACGACATTGTAGCGCACAAGACCCTGTTCGCCGATATTATCGCTCGTCGTACGAACGGCCTGACTGGCGAGCAAAATCATCACCGCGCGTATGCGGCGGGTCTCATCATTGGAGACCAACAAGCTCAGGTTCAAAGATCGCTTGATCGCGCGCATAAGTTATGAGTCCGGACCCTAACCCGGTCATTTGATGAATCCCCCTTGATGTTGCGGGCGGTTACCGATCGATATTCATCGATGGTTCATCTGCCCCGTGAAAGATATGACGCGAGGGCGATATCTCTCATGATGGGAGAAACGTCATGACCTCCACACCTAAAATTAAAAAGACAATTGCCGCTGCGCTCGCTGCTGCGTTTGTCACCGCTGGCGTGATGACCTGGTCCGGATCGGCCGAGGCGCGTTTCGGCGGCGGTGGCATGGGAGGCTTCCACGGCAGCGCGGGTAGCGAATTCCACGGTGGTGGCATGCGGATGGGCAGATTCGCCGGACGCCCGTTCGTACACTCGGGGTTCGCCACACACAGGGCCTTCTTCGCGGACCACCGCTTCCACGATCGCCGCTTCTTCTTCGGTCCCTCATTCGCGCTGGCAGCCTTTGGCGCGCCCTATTACTACAACGACTACTACTATGACGATGAGGGCTGCTATGTCGTGCGAAGGCGCCACATAAATCAATGGGGCTACGTCGTCGGCCACCGCGAGCTCGTGTGCTATTGAGGAAGCTGTTGCCGGAGAAGGGCGAGAGTTGCCTATACCCCGAAGTTCTCCTGGGCGGGGGAATCTTCTGAATTGCTGTCATGGCTGCTTACGCGACGAATGAGGTAGTCCGCGCGACCCATCACTTCAACGTGTATTTTCGGAGACAGCTGCGGATCTTTCGATACTTTGGAGATGACGTGCACACCCAACTTATGAAGGTCTCGCAATCCTCTCGCCAACTGGCGAAGTTCATTCCTCGCTGGGTTGACGGGAAGCTTACGCGCCCGCCGAAGTGCATCGGCCGCATGCAGTCGTATAGGGGGCCTTCGATTTGCGGCCTTCGAGCGTTCGTTCGCCGCAGAAGCCAAGCAGCTCCAACGGCTTAATCGCTCAGGCGTTCATAGAGCTTTGCGCCGGTATTCGCATCCACGCCTACCAAACTAACCTTATAGCCCCACAGCCTGCGGATGTGTTGTAACGTCGCGTCGCAGCTACCATCCTCCAGCAGAATGCCGTCGGCAATTTTGTGCTCCAGCCGTAGATGCCGGTCGCCGAGCAGATCGACGTCGACGACCTGAATGTCGGAACGGCTTGCCCCGATGTCGTAGCTGTGGGCAAGCGCCGAGCGAATCTTCTCGTACCCGCGCTCGTTGTGGATCGAGGCGACCTCGTAGTGCGGCTCGCTAGCAGTGTCGGAAAGCAGGAAAAGCCGCCATTTGCGGATCAGCGTGGGGCTCAGATACTGCCGGATAAAGGATTCGTCGCGGTGGTTAGCCCAGGCATCGAGCAGCGTGGCGCGCCAGTCGAATTTGCCGGCGAGGTCTGGGAACCAGTCGCGGTCCTCTTCCGTCGGTTCGGTCGAGATGCGCTGGATGTCCTGCATAAGGTTCAGCCCGAGCGCATAGGGATTGATGCCGGCATAGCGGGGGTCGTCGAAGGCCGGCTGGAAGATCACGTTCGAATGGCTGCGCAGGATTTCCAGCATCGCGCTTTCGTTGATTAGGCCGCGATCGAACAGCGCGTTCATGACCGTATAATGGACGAAAGTAGCGCAACCCTCGTTCATCACCTGCGTCTGCCGTTGCGGGTAGAAATATTGGGCGATGACGCGCACGATCCTCAGGATTTCGCGCTGCCACGGCTCCAGGATCAGGCTGTTCTTCTCTAGGAAATAAAGGAGGTTCTCCTCCGGAAGCTTCAGCGATTTGCGACGCTCGGCCGTCTTGCTTTCGCTCTCGCCGACCTGACTCTCGCTTTTCGACGGCGGCAAGGTGCGCCAGAGGTCGTTGTAGGATCGCTCCTCATATTCGAGGCGCTCGCGCAGGCCTTGCCGCTGTTTCTCCGACGACAGCTTCGGAGGCCGCCGGTAGCGGAACACACCCTGTTCCATCAGCGCGTGCGCCGTGTCGAGGATTTCCTCCACGGCGGCAAGCCCGTGCCGCTCCTCGCAGCGGGCGATGTAATTCTTTGCGAAGTCGAGATAGCTGAGGATCGCGCCGGCATCGGTCCACTCTTTGAACAGATAGTTGTTCTTGAAGAAATGATTGTGGCCGAGCGCGGCATGGGCGGTCACCAGCGCCTGCAGCGCCATGGTGTTTTCTTCCATCAGATAGACGATGCAAGGGTTGGAATTGATGACGATCTCGTAAGCCAGCCCGCGACCACCCTCGCGATAGAGCTGTTCCTGGTAGAGAAAGTGCTTGCCGAACGACCAGTGTCGGTACATCAGCGGCATGCCAATGGAGGAATAGGCGTCCAGCATCTGCTCGGACGAGATGATCTCCATCTGCACCGGATGGATATCGAGGTTAAGCTCTTCGATTGCTACCCGTTCTATCACGTCGAAAGCATGCGACAGGGTACCGAAATCCCAGTCAGGACCAGAGAATAGCAGGCCGGGTTTGCGTGAGGTGGCATTCATCGGCGAATCCTCAATCCTTCCGCCGCCGCCTGCCTAGTAAAGAGTTGCCGGAACACGGGGTAGATGTCGGCTGCCTCGGCGATGCGGGTCATCTGGAAGTTCGGCCAGTTCTTGTTGACAGAACTATAGGCTTGCCAAAGCGAGGTCCCGTTCTCGGTCGTGCCGAAGATATGCCGCTCCCGCTTATCGATGATTTCGACATAAGCGTAATACTGGCAAAGCCGCATGATCTCCTCGTCGAGGAATGCGATGCAGCGCGGCGAATCGTCGGCGAGGTTGTCCCCGTCGGATGCCTGTGCGGCGTAGATATTCCATTCGCTGCTGGGATAGCGCTCAGAGATGATGCGATGCATCTTCTCCAACGCGGTAGAGACCACCGTGCCACCGCTCTGCGTGCTGTAGAAGAAGGTCTCCTCGTCCACTTCCAGGGCTTCATGAGTGTGACGGATGAAAACGATTTCGGTGCGGTCGTAGCGGCGCTTCAGGAACAGGTGCAGCAATACGAAAAAGCGTTTGGCAAGGTCCTTCTCGCGTTCACCCATCGAGCCGGACACGTCCATCAGGCAGAACATCACCGCCTTGGCGTTCGGAATGGGCTGCGCCTCGAAGCGGTTGAAGCGGATGTCGACCGGATCGACATAGGCGATCAACCGCCGCTTCCGTTTCAGTTGCTCCACTTCGTCTTGCAGCGCGGCGATACGCTGTCTAGCAAGCGGGCTCAGCGACCCCGCTTCCAGTTCCGCAATCTCCTGCCGGATCGCGTCGACCTCCTCCCGTTTGGGGCGTTTCAGCGCGATGCGGCGGCCGTAGCTGTTGCGCATGGTGCGGCCGACATTGATGTTGGTCGGCGAACCGGCTGCGGCAAAGCCCGCCCGCCGCGACTTGTAAGCGAGGATTTCCTTTAAATTAAGCTTGACCATATCGGGCAGTTCGAGGTCCTCAAAGAAGAGGTCAAGCACCTCCTCGCGCGACAGCACGAAGCGGAAATCGTCTTCCGAGCCCTTCATCGACTGGCCGGACGTGCTGGCATCGCCCTGGCCGGGCTTGAGCAGCCGATCGCCGGGCGCGAAATGCTTATTGCCCGGCAGGACATGTTCACGGCGACCGCTGTCCTTGGCTTCCTTGAAGCGTGGCTCGTCCGTGCTTCTCGTCGGAATCGAGACCGCCTGCTCGCTGTCCGCATCGGAAATCCTGCCGCTGCGGACGCCGTCGCGAATGCTGCGCTTCAATTCCTCGCGCGCGCGCCGCAGGAAACGCTGCCGGTTGCCGAAGCTCTTGTCTTTAGGGTTGAGTCGGCGGTCGATGAAGATCGGCATGGCATGCCTCCGCCTTCAGCCGGCCTTGTTGACTCGCATATACCAGTCCACCAGCCTCCGCACCTGACGCTCGGTATAGCCGCGTGCGATCATCCGCTGCACGAATTCGTGGTGGCGTTTCTCGGTGACGCTGTCCTGCTTGGAGCCGAAGCTGATGACGGGCAGCAGGTCTTCGACCTGGCCGAACATGCGCTTCTCGATCACCTCGCGCAGCTTCTCGTAGCTCGTCCATGACGGGTTGCGGCCGTCATTGCGGGCCCGCGCCCGCAATGTAAACTTCACCACCTCGTTGCGGAAGTCCTTCGGGTTGGCGATGCCGGCCGGCTTCTCGACTTGCGACAAATCGTTGTCCAGCACCTCGCGGTTGAGGATCTGCCCGGTATTGGGGTCCTTGTAGTCCTGGTCTTCGATCCAGGCATCGGCATAGGCAATGTAGCGGTCGAACAGGTTCTGGCCGTATTCGCTATACGACTCCAGATAGGCCTTCTGAATCTCATGGCCGATAAACTCGGCGTACCGGGTGGCGAGCTCCGACTTTATGAAATCAAGATAGGCGGCTTCGGCCTTTTTCGGGAACTGTTCGCGCTTAATTGCATCTTCTAGAATATACATCAGATGAACGGGATCGGCAGCAACTTCCTCGGTATCGTAGTTGAAGGTCTGCGACAAAATCTTGAAAGCGAAACGGGTGCTGACGCCGGTCATGCCTTCATCGACGCCGGCGGCGTCCCGGTATTCCTGGACCGACTTTGCCTTAGGGTCGACGTCCTTAAGGTTTTCGCCGTCATAGATCCGCATCTTGGTGTAGAGGGGCGAGTTGGCATGCTCAGCCAAACGGGTTGAAACCGTGAACCGGCTGAGGATGTCCAGGACTTCCGGCGCGCACGCGCTGTCGACAAGTTCGCTTTCGCGCAGCAGCTTATCATAGATTTGCCTTTCCTCGGTAATCCGCAGGCAATATGGCACCTTGACCACCAGGATGCGGTCAAGAAACGCCTCGTTGTTCTTGTTGTTCTTGAAATGCAGCCATTCCGATTCGTTGGAATGGGCAACGACTATTCCCTGGTACGGAAATGACCCAAAATTCTCGGTGCCGTTGTAGCTGCCCTCTTGCGTTGCCGTAAGCAGCGGGTGCAGCACCTTGATGGGCGCCTTGAACATCTCGACGAACTCTAGCAGGCCCTGCGTGGTGCGGTTCAGGCCGCCGCTGTAGGAATAGGCATCCGGATCAGACTGGCTGTAGTTCTCGAGCTGGCGGATGTCGACCTTGCCGACCAGCGCAGACACGTCCTGGTTATTTTCGTCCCCAGGCTCTGTCTTGGCGATGCCGATCTGGCGAAGCCGGGACGGCATAAGCTTCACAACAGAAAATTTGGAAATATCACCGGCCAGTTCGTCGAGACGTTTCGCCGCCCAAGGTGAGATCAAGCCGTTTAAGCGTCGCCGCGCGATCCCGTATTTGTCTTCCAGCAAATCGGCCATGCGGTCGGGGCTGAAAAGGCCGAGCGGCGATTCAAAAACCGGGCTGATTTGATTCCCGGCCTTGAGCGTATAGATGGGGCGCTGCTCCATCAGGCTTTTCAGTCGCTCTGCCAGCGAAGATTTGCCACCGCCCACCGGGCCGAGCAAGTAGAGGATCTGTTTGCGTTCCTCCAGCCCTTGCGAAGCATAGCGGAAATAACCGACGATCCGCTCGATCGTGTCTTCCATGCCATAGAAGTCGGAGAAGGAGGAATAGAGCTTGATCGTCTTATTCGCGAAAATGCGGCCCAGCCTCTCGTCCTTGCTGGTGTCGACCAGCTTGGGTTCGCCGATCGCGTCGATCATGCGCTCGGGCGCCAAGCCATACATCGACTTGTCCTCCCGACACGCCAGTAGATATTGCTGGAGGCTCATCTCTTCCGGGGTCACGGAACTATAGATTTTAGAGAACAATTCGAAGACGTCAGATTGCTTGCTGTGCATAGTCGCCTCCCGGCGGCCGCCGCGGTGTCCTTACGTCACAACTTTCATGAAGCCGCGACGGTTCCCGTTCACGTTCTGAATTGATCGTGGTTCGGAGCAAGATCGAACGGGGAAACGATCACCGCTCGATGCGATGCCAAGATGCTTATTGCTAATCTGCCGTATGTTGCAGTCTCACCGGCGCGCCACTCCGGCCTCATTGATCAGGCGCTCGCCTCTCGCCGATTTCACTGCACGGGCGAACCAAAACCATTGTTCCTCACAGTAGCTAGGCGCCCATTCGAGAAGGTCTAGGACCACGTCGCGCGGATAAGCGCTACGGCGCCATGTTCCCTTCACGTCCCCTTCCCGCGCCTTCTTCCACAACCGCTACAACTGTCGTGCCGCAACTGCGACATGCCGCCATCGCTCCGTCCGCCGCTATAGTCATGCGGTGCGGGGCAAACTCCGCGAAGAAAGTCGAGCAAGCCCACGACATCGCGGCGAACCTCAACACATGGGAAACTCGCCGGGGGCTGCGGCCGCCAATAAGGTAAAGGCTGCCTCAATACCGCGTCAGTTTCTGGTGCTGGTGCCATTCGCGATTGTGGGGGTAGCCCCATTATCTGCCCTGTGAACCGCCGATACCAATGCGCTGACGCTAACCAAAGTTGCGACGGCTAGAATTGCTGCCAGGACAATTTTAATTTTCATGTCGCTTTTCATGTCGCCTCTCCCTTCATAGCCCGCGGAGAAAAGTGCGCATTGTCCTGTCTTAATGTGCGATGGCGTTGGCAAATTTTAAGGACTGATTCAAAAATAGAAAGCATCGGGATTGTGTGCCGTCCCGAACGCTTCCTTATCCTGCGCATTGTCCGCTCGGATGGGTACCAGCATCCCCGTCCATAGCTGGGCCGAGAAACTTGACCCTCCGAGGACTGCCGAGTTTCCGTCTATTGCGCCAGCCAGAGCAGCTGGCGGATCGGAACCTCGCCCCACCCCGCGCATTATCCAATCCGGACGGACCAGCCATCCGTTCGCGCTCTACCGAGAAACCCGCCGGTGATCCCATCGCCGGCGGGATCTTAGAATACAGACAGATCGGAAGTTGTGAACGTGATCGATTGGTCCAGGCTGTCTAACCTCCATCCGCAAGTTCGGGCGAAGTTCGCCCGTGTCGCCAAGACGCAGGCGATGCCGGTCGACTACGGGCAACGACAAGAAATTGGCCAAGTTGTTCAACAGCAAAATGAGGAGCGAGGCGAGAGCCTGCAGTAGTTCGCCGAGCTGTTTAAAAAACAACTCCAAACTGTAGCTGCTTCTCCCGCTTAGGACGACGGCGCAATGTGGGATTCGATATCGAAGAGGGTAGGCTACGTCGCTTGGTTGATCGCCGTCATTTTCGTGGCGGTCGCGCTTTGGTACATGAGCCAATAAGCGAGAGAACCAAGCCGAACTCTGGTCGGTAATCCGAAGGACAATCCGATGGGGATAGACGGTCGAAGTCGGCGAGCGGGTCTCAGTTGTTTTGTCGGGGAGTTATCACCACATACGATATGGGCCCAACAAGGTAGGTATTGTCGTGAAATCATTTAAACGTCCCGCGGAAGATCAGTCCGAGGAACTTCGACCTCGGAACCCTCAGCGCGCCGACATCATTCCGACTGAAGGCTTCGCGATGGTCGTGGATGGAAGGCTAAAATCTTCCTTTGACGAAGAGCGCATTGCCCAAGCAGCGGGTGCAGAACTCCTGGCAAAATTTCCGATGCTTCGCATCGAGGTGTATAATGCGGAAACGAAGGTCCGCACCAAAGTCGAGGCAGTGGCTGCAAGTTAATCCAGCAAATCGCGAGGTAAGAAGGAGTCGAGTGATCGACGCCGCGGACGGCCCCAGCTTGGCGCGGCTACTACCGGAAAGCCGAAAGGTCGGGTCGCTTCAGCCAGGGCCGGAACGAGAGGATTTTCTCAAGAAAATCGCCGGGGCCGCGACCGCCATAAACATAGACAGATTTGCAAACCCGCCGGGATTGCGGCCGCCAAATCGGTTGCAGGAGGTCGCTGCGCACCGGCGTTCCGCTGGAGCCCGTCTCCGCCCGGTCCAGCCGCCGTTCTTTCCCAGTAACTCATCCCGGTGAGCCCTCACCGGCGGGTATTTGTTCTCACGTAACCTCTTGCTCTCACGTGGATTAATCGGCCCGGCGGGCAGCGTCTGTCTTCACTCAGCTCGGCCTTCGTCGCCCGTGGCGAGCCTTTTTAATGCTCGATCGACGCGCGGCGCTGGCCCACGAAACCGTGTTTCGACACTGCCCCGATTGGGGCACACCATCAATCCATCACCGCACGGTCCCCTGGCTCCCATCGGTGAAGAGAACGCCCGGTAGCGCTCCCGCCTTCCTCTAACGGAATGAAGAGCCAATGGGCCAGCTTTCTCGAAGTAATATCTGCCCGACGTGCGGGAAACCGATGACCATGGCATTGCCTGCCGCCTGGAGGGAATGGTGCGCGCACGCTCCGGTGCGTCGAATGCGATCCTTTAAGCGACGACAAGACACTGGGATGGATAGAGAGCGAGCTCCAACCGCCGGAGCCTCCGCGCTAATCCGCGCTTCCCAATCTCTTCATCGTGAACTCGATCTCACCGTCCGGCAGTTCGCGCCAGGTCTCGACCTTCGACAAGTGCGTCGCGGCCGGGCAGGCCCCCTCGCCGTCTGTCTGGCTCGGTCTGGGGCTGGGTGAAGGTGTCTCCCGAGTATAGCCGTCAGGGGTCTTGGTCTGCCGGCGCTGGGCGACTCTTCGATCCGCACGTTCTCAAGGCGTTTGGCCATGGGCAACGGCACGCTTTCGCATCCACGAAGCCTCTAGTTCTGACGATCACGAAATCCCTTAACGCCGTTGTTCTCTGCGCAATGTTCGCAGCAGTAGAACTTGTCCGCAGATTCAAGCCCATGCCCAACGATGCGAATACCGCAGTGTTCGCACACCGGAGCCAAGGCGTGGATCGCACATTCGAAGCTGTCATAGGTATGGGTTTTCCCGCCCATGGTGACTTGAAATGCCTTGTCGTAGTCGTTTCCGCAGGTTTCGCACTGAGACATGTTCACCCTCCCATTGGTTTGCGTTGATGATCAATGACCGGATGGGCCGATCGGTTCCCGCAGCGCCAGCGCTCCTTCTCTTGGACAGTTACGCCATCCTCACCGCAATCTTGACGCATGATTGCATCACAAGTTGCCGGGTCCACGCCGCTGCGAAAAAGACGAAAAAGACAACACGGCGTTCGTTAAGCGGATTGTTACAACATACGCCGAAATTACGGATCGCGCCGGACTGAGTCGATCTCGTGATCGAAGGCGCAAAACCGGAGAGCTTTCATTAGTAAGACATCACTGGACGAACAGATCGCCAACGCGCTCATCGATAACGCGGTCAACGACGGCTTTCTAATCTCCGTCAATGACGGGGAAGATCCGGTCGTCAACCGATCGCGGAATCTCCCCGAGATCACAAAGGCGATGTTCAGCACCAATAGGGACACGCTCACGCTTAATGTCGAAGAACGGCGTGTCGGTATGATCACTCTGATCTACGACAACGGGAATAATGGGCTCGATGTGATCAGTGATCACACTGACATCCCGCACATCAACCGCCTCGTTGAGCACACCATGAAGGAGTTCGAGCGATGAGACTCTACGCCTAACCTGCATGTTCGCGAGACGCGGATCGCAAGCTGGAGGGGGATCAGTGCTAACCCGGCTCGCGCTGATCGGTGCCGCGTCCACATAATAACTAGAAGAAGGGCCGCCTACTGAGGCGCGCCCCCCTCTTGGTTAAACGTCGCGTTTGTCTTTTGTTCTCGGGTAGCGAGGATGCTTCGATGGTTTGATCGTTCCCATAGCAAGTTCAGCGCTGCCATGATCGCCCAATCAGACCTGATCATCAGCCGTTTACGAAAATGACCGAGACGTTTCGTGCTTGCAAAGATGTAGGCGTGATATTTTCCCATTATTTTGGTGCCAGGCTTGGGGACGACAGCCACTGGTCGCCGTGCGACGCTGTTTCAGCCTGGCGTGCCTTTCGGATTAACCGCTCTCGCTCAACGCCGGGCTGAGTACCGCGTGCCTCTTTACGCAGGCGCTGAGCTTCATCGTTGAGGCGTTGATAAAGCGATTTGAGATTCTGTGGAAAGCGAGGTCGAGGCTGCATGGCGTGGCTCCTTATTTGCCGAAGGCGGGAGCGCAACACTCTCAGTCACCGATAAATGCGAAGGTCCGGGCGGCAACGGCGAGGTCGAGCGCTCAGAACGCCGCGAGCGCCGTTCATTATTCGACTTTGCGGCGAGGAAGCCGAATCAGGGAGGTTCGATGCGTTAGCCGCACCGAATGGATGCTTCCGTCGTCCACCGGGTATTGCACTTAGAGCAGTGCCATTTGTTGGTGACGACATGGAGCGAATATTGCGAGTTCACATTGATTTGTTGCCTCAAGATCAGAATTTCTGCCTCAAGCGCAACTTGTGACCGCAGCAGGTCGATCACCATTCCAAAGATCAGTCTGCACAAATCCAACATCGAGCAGCAGCCTTGCCCGATTCTCGATCAACCGCCAGCCGGATGGCATTCGCGACAGGGACAGCCAATCGGCTTGCCGAGGATGGCTGGCTGGGACAAAGACCTTCTCGCTGAACGCCAGCGCATCAAGCGCGCCACCATCGCAAACCGCCGCTTGCAGCATCGACTGCAGGCCGCTTAAACTCTAACCCCTGATGAGCTAGGGCTTCGCTTCTCAAAATCCCTGATCCGCCTCAAATCATCTGATGACGGACAAGAGCGACTGATTGTGGTAGCCGGACATCTCCGCGATAACAAACGTCGGATGGCCCGCTCCGATTTTGTGATTCGTGATAATGATTTCTTGGCGAAACCATATCAGCTCCTTAGATCGATTTCTGTTGAATGTGAGAGTTGATTTTCATGAGTTCCGGATGCGCTTTCAGCAAAGCCTTTAAGCCCGGGTAATCCATCTCGGCCGCATGATGATCTTCAATCAAAAGTTTGGCGAGTTTGAAGTCGTCGTCGGTGTCGACGGTGATGCGCCAGTCGCTGAGATCTTCTTCATCCGTGCAGTACTCGTGACGAATATCCGGCATCGACGTGCGAATATAACCTGTCACATGCTCGCGCTCGGACGGAAGCTTGGCATTCTCCACGGCAAAGTCGAGTGAGCGTCGGGAAAAAATTTCGAATTCCATGCCGCGAGGGTAGGTCCGCTTTTCGCCGTTCCAGAGATAAATGGACTCGCTCTTCAAGCCCAAATAGATGTCGAGGCCGGCGCGAATCACGTCTGGACAGATGAGTGGGCAGTCCGACGTCACGCGAATCACGTGGCGAGCCTCGTGTGCCTGCGCCGCTCTTTGGTAACGTTCCAGTACGTCATTCTCACTGCCACGAAATACCGGAACGTCGAGTGCAGCGCAGAGTTCGACAACGGGACCGTCGGAGAGATTCGTTGTCGTCGCGACAATCACGGGCACGCCGACATCGGCGAGGCGATCGAGATGCGTTTCAAGAAGCGTGCGTTCCCCGGCGCGCATCAAGATCTTGCCTGGGAGGCGGGTGCTCGTCATGCGCGCCTGAGTGATGATTACGACTTCATTTGGCATCCTAAAAACCGAGAACGGCGTCCATCACATAGTCGATGTCTTCGTCAGATGGCTGCGGGAACATCGGCAGGCTCAGCGTGGATTGCTAATGGCGCGAGGCGTTCGCAAAGTTTCGGCGGTTGATAGCGCTGGTTAAGCAGGTCAAAGTCGTTTGGGCCTGCGATATCTTCCAAGGCTGCGCTCTCTTAACATCTTCAAACGCATTCCGGCAATCCTATGAAACACTCAACCCGGCAAGCCTATCGATGTAGCGCGCCGATATTCCAAGGATTCGTGAACGTGCCGTTCCAAGTCCGGCTCGATCGGCCTTTGCTAGCTGCTGCTCCGTATTACGACCCTTGAAGTACCTCGCATAGTCGACAGCATAGCCGCTCCGCGCCAACCACGAGCCAATATGGGCATAGTGCAGATCGCAACAACCCGCTGATGCTATGTTGGCTGATTAATCAGGCCCGCTTTTCCATCAGGAACCACGTCAGGTCGTCAGCAGGGAATGCCGGGTCTCGATGATAGATAAACCCGTAATCGACAAGTTTTAAATCAGGGTACTTGTCCATCATCTCGCCGGCAAAATCCCGCTTCCACAAACGCCCACTGTGACCACGATAGCTGATCTCAACCACGGATGGATTGTAGTACTCCGCCACGAGGACATAACGATTGCTGGCCTCATGGAGCCTTTCATAGGCCACCGGCAGCATGTCAGGATTGAGGTGGATCAGAACACCGGCGGTAAACGCCAGATCGACGCTTGACCACTCGACTGGTTTGAACAACGTCGTATTGGAAGCAGCTATTCCGGGTATCGTCGCTAGCCTTTCGAAGGCTTGGCTGTTTATTTCGATGGCTTGGAACGCTGCGGATGGAAGCAGGGTCTTGAGGGCCAGAATATTAAGGCCGATGTTGGCGCCAAGCTCTCGAACTGACCGGACGTTGCTGCATCGCTGGACAATTCGGGCAAACATCCCGATTTTGGCGACCAGCACTTCCTGATTTTGATTCCGGTCGATGTAGTTGTCGCCGAACTCCCCGGCCCAGAATTCCTCTTGTGCTGTGATCTGGGTCATACGTGCTAGTTCCCCTTGAAGTTTTACATCATTACTACAACTAAAACGAGCGGCGGATCATTGTACGCGCTCTCGTCATGACCTGCGGAAGACCAACGTTCCTTTCATTGGCTCCGGGCGTGCAGGAGAGTAAACCCTCGGCAATGTCAGGCGAGCCGCGGAAGAGGCAGATGGAAGGGCTATGATGGATCGCGAGCAGGTCAGGGCTCATTGGCGGGACTGGGCATCGAAATTCGGCACCGCGCTCGGCGCCACCACCAGAACCGAAACCGCGAAAATGCTCGAGATCGACGCATTGGCGCGCCGGATGTCTGCGATCGGGCTCGGCGATGCGCCGGCACACGTTCTCGAAGTCGGTTGCGGCAATGGCTTGAACTGCTTTGGCCTTGCCGCACGATTCCCGCGCATGCAACTCGACGGCATCGACTATACCGCGGAAATGATCGACGCCGCGCGTGAAGCAGCCGTTGCCAACGGCTTCCAGGACAGGTCCAGCTTCCGAATCGGCAATGCGCTCGAACTTTCGGCGGCGTCGGGATTGCTGGCGCAATACGATGTCGTTTTTACCGATCGCTGCCTGATTAACATCGAATCGGTCGAACTGCAGATGCGTGCCATCACCGACCTTGCCGCAAGGGTGCGGGAGGGTGGACATCTGATCATGATCGAGAATTCGATGGCGACCTATGATCGGCAAAATCATTGCCGCACCTTGCTGGACCTGCCTGCGCGCACGCCCGCCGCATTCAACTTATTCTTCGACGAAACACGCATCCTGCCGCACCTCAAAACGCTCGGCTTTGAGGTCGAGATCGAGGATTTCATTTCGCTTCACGACCTGATGCTCTATGTGCTGGTCCCGGCCATCAATGGAGGCACCGTAGATTACGACCATCCGCTGGTCCATGCGGCAACCCTGCTCAACATAGCGGTATCGGCGGAGATATCGAGCGCCTTCGGCGCCTTTGGGCAAGGCCGGATGTTTGTCGGTCGGAAACCTTGATGCCGGAAGCTGACGCCAGCCCGCTCCACAGCGGCCTATTGCTGGATCTTGACGGCACGCTCGCTGACAGCCTGACGGCGCTGAAAAACGTCTACCATTCCTACCTCGCCTCCTTCGGCGCGAGCGGCAACGAGGTCGAGTTCCAGCGGCTCAACGGGCCGCCGCTTGGCGAGATTATCGAACGGCTGAGGATGGCTCACAAGCTGCCCGGAACACCGGCCGATCTCCTGCAAAAATACTCGGCCATGGTGTCGCAGGCGCAGCAAAGCGCGCGTCCCGCTGCCGGCGCATATGAATTGCTGGCGCACGCCCGCGCCTGCGGGTTGAAGATTGCCATAGTTACGTCGTCGCCCAAATTGTCCGCGCAAAGATGGCTCGCATTCGGAGGGCTCGCCGACAAGATCGACGATGTCGTCGGCGGCGATGAGGTGAGCGCAGGCAAGCCCGCTGCCGAACCCTACATCAGGGCACTGAGGCGGCTGAATTGCTCGGCCTCCCTGTCGCATGCCGTCGAGGATTCCCGCATCGGCGCGATGTCGGCAGTTGCCGCGGGGCTAAAAACGTGGGCATTGGCGCCGCCGAACAATCGCGCCGGGTGGCCCGGTCAGGTCGTGTTCATCGAACGTCTCACCGATCTCCTTGGACGAATACCGGCATGCTGAATGTTCATCTGCTTCAGTCGGAGCCGAGAGTAACGCTGGGAGCGGCAGCGCCAACCATCGGCCCAGACATCGAGGCGCGCGTGGACGAAATCTGGCAACGCGAAAAAGAGCTACGCTCCCACAATCTCTACAACGGGCGATTGTTCAGCGTCGATTATTGTGATGCCAAAACGATCGTCGGCTGGCTTTCGGAGTACCGCTACTTCCTCGCACAACGGCGCGAGCCGAGCCTTCATGCCGCGCTGAAGATCAAACCGCTCGCCGTCACAGGTATCCTATCTTGTTCGGATGGCGTTTTATTCGGCCGGCGCAGCGGTCGCTCCGAGATGGACGCCGGGTGCTGGGAGCTGGTGCCGTCAGGCGGCGTTGACGACGCGGCAGTCGGGTCGGCCGGACAGGTGAGCCTCGAACGATGCATTCTGATCGAACTCGAGGAAGAAACCGGCATCGGAGCGTCCGAGCTGTCGACGCAATCCAGAGCCGTTGCGCTCGTCGAGGATCCGCAAAGCCACGTCACCGACGTCGGAATCATGCTCGCGACCGCCTCCTCGGCTGCGCAAATCCAGCGCCGCTTCGCGGCGCTTGAGAATCGTGAATATGCTGAACTTGAAATCGTTGCGCCCGCCGAAGTGCGGGCGTTTCGGCGCAACCGGGCTGACTCGTTGGGCGCTGTTTCCGCCGCCCTTTTGGATACTCTAATGCAACCCGGCTTATGCTCCGGCTTCCTGAGCAGCGCCTTTACGCAAGATCAAAACTATAAACACTTGAAGTAACTTATAAAAATCGTCAAAATCTACGGTAACCTCGAGGCAACTTTGATCTTCGCCGCGCAAACCTCGTAAACTGCCGAGGCGGTAGTTTCCGCTAAGTGGCAGCGTTGCTGGGAACCGAGTCTTACAGTTCGCCCCAGGAGCGTAAATTGTGATGCAGAGTCCGGAACTCATCATCGAGGGGCGCAAGATCGGCCCGGACTACCCTCCTTACATTATTGCCGAACTGTCGGCGAACCATAACGGCAAGCTTTTGAAGGCGCTGGAGTTGATCGAGGCAGCAGCCGCCGCCGGCGCTGACGCGATCAAGATCCAGACCTATACGGCCGACACGATGACCATTCCTCACGATGGCGAGGAGTTTTTGATCAAGGGCGGCCTGTGGGACGGCTACAGGCTCCACCAGCTCTACCAGCAGGCTTACACACCATATGAATGGCATGGGCAAATGTTCGCGAAGGCGCGTGAGCTTGGGATCACGATCTTCTCTAGTCCCTTTGACGAGACCGCCGTCGACCTGCTCGCAGGGCTCGATGCTCCCGCCTACAAGATCGCATCGTTCGAGGTGATTGACCTGCCGCTGATCAAATATGTCGCCAAACAGGGCAAACCGATGATCATCTCGACCGGGATGGCCAATCTCGGCGAGATTCATGAGGCGGTCGAAACAGCGCGCAGCAACGGCGCCGGCGGCATCGCGCTGCTGCACTGCACCAGTGCCTACCCGGCTCCGATCGAGGAAGCGAACGTGCGCACGGTGGCGCATCTCGGCCAGGCCTTCAACGCCGTGTCCGGCCTTTCCGATCATGCGCCGGGCTCTGCCGCCTGCGTCGCTTCGATCGTGCTGGGCGGCTCCATAATCGAGAAGCATTTTACGATCTCGCGCGCCGACGGCGGTCCAGACGCAGCGTTTTCGCTCGAACCGCACGAGTTCAAGCGGCTGGTCGACGACTGCAAGTCGGCATGGTCGGCGCTCGGATCTGTCGACTATGGCCCCGTCCAGAGCGAGAAGGCCAACATGCGGTTTCGCCGTTCGATCTACGCAGTCAAGCCGATCAAGGCGGGGGAGCCTCTGACGAGCGAGAATATCCGCGTCATCCGGCCCGGCTTTGGCCTGCCGCCAAAGCATCTACCCAACGTCATGGGCCGCACCGCCGCGCGCGACATCGCCTATGGTGAAGCGCTAAAGTGGTCAGTGATCGCGTGACGGTCCCGCAAGAACCGCAACAGCGCCATCGATGAACGAACTGCGCGGCATCCGCGGTACAGCATATCGCAATCGCACCGCGCGATGATCGAGTGCATCTTCGATTGGGGCAAGCAGCACGGACCATACGCAAGACCAAGCATCGCGGCATCGAATCGCGTTGCGCCAGCTTCCTGCTCAATCTGATCGCCTATAGCCTGATCCGCATCAACCGGGGACCTGTCTGAAGCCCACCTAACGTCGGTTGAACAAAGTCCGGAAAAGATTAATCCTGGCTGCAAACCGCTTCGAACTCGCCACGGGCAATGCCTCTTTCGAAACCAGCATTGGCAGGTCATCTTGGAGAAACGACTTTAGATTTATGAAGAGGGGATCTTCTTCCAATCTAAAATTCGACAACGCCAGCGTCGCACTGCGAAAATATTCTTCAGGAGCCCAACGTTTATCGGGAATTAAAATCGATTTACTGCGAAATCCCTGGAGTATGCAGTAGGAATAAGCCACTGCGCGCCGACGCTGATCCTCCGGCATCGACCAAGCCTTTCGCGACACATTTAACAGAATGCTCCTCAGAGCTTCCATGCTGGATGCCTCCTCGATAATACCAAGGCCAGAAAACTTATCTTCCCCCGTCGCGATCATTCTATGTCCAGCCGCGGCCATTTCGTAGAGAACCGTTCCACGAACCGTGAGACCAGCTTCGCAATGCTTCATGACCTCACCAGCGCTGAGGGCGCCATCTGCAAATCCGATATTTCTGATGTCGGCGCAGTATTTACGCAGCGTATCCCACGAACGCTTCCAATCATAGCTGTCGTTCAGCGGATGCGGCTTAATAATCAAGTTGAGATGTGTCAGTTGCCGCACAAGATCAACGACGTCGACAACAGCTTGCCAGTAATCGTCCGAGAGTTGCTTTGGCCGCGTCAGCGGGGCGTCTTGAAACGCATGCGCGAATACGCAGACCGTAGGATTCTCGGGGTTGACACCGCAGCTCTCAAGGAAGGCCTCGCGAGAAACTGGTAGCTGATCAACAACATCACGGTTCAATAGCGGGTCGATCGTCCGCGCCAGCGTGCCTTCAACAGCGCCGTCGAACAGGTGAAGCCTGGGATCATCCAGTAGAGCTTGATCGAAAGCGTACCTTTCCAGCATCTCTTTGCAGCCGCCGGGAAGACCGGACGACAAGTCGGTTAGATCCCGATATCGCGTAACAGCAATTGGGATATACTGTTCTACCAGGAATGTTGGTGCGCCATGCATGGCCGAAAAATCAGCCAGCTGTCCCGATACCGAATAGCAAATGTGTCCCAATACACTCGCTCGAATCGAGGACTTTCCAAACATCATGGGAAGAGCTTCGTAGTCGGCCAACACGAGCTTTGCAACTGCGATGAGTTCGTCGCTCAGATTGTCGATGGTGCCGAAGCCAAATCGTCTCAGAAATTCATTGTAAATCAGAAGACCGCATCGTGGGGATTTCGGTTCTGACAGTGACCGAATTGCTTGCCTGAGCGAGGATCCCGACTTGCCTTGTAGTCGCTTGCGAAGGTCACTCTCTGCATTGGCTGACCAAACCGGATCAGACAGGCGACGATTGCGAAATTCGGAAATATTGTAAAAGCGACTGACGCCAAACGAGCGAGCGAGCGCTTGGTTCGCTTCAACGTCTGTCCTTCGAACATCACCAAAGTCATCGGCGAAAATCCCGACGATTTCACCTCCCCATATGTGCTGTATGCACTTCGCAATTACACAATTTGCGAACAGGTGGAAGTGCACATTGTCATTGTGAAAAAGGTCAAGTATTAAGATGCCGTCAGACTTGGGCGGGGTAGAGGATGTCCAGAAACGCCGATTTTCTTCCAGAAACTCACTAATATTCATGGTGCCATGAAGATCCCTGCGATCTGTTTTTCAAATTTTTGATCGCGCAAACCAACCCCGAAAAGATCACGTTCTATAAGCAGATCTCCATCTGAGGTCCAGTCGGCCCAGTTCTCCCAATGAACGGCGTTTTTGAAGAATGACTTCTTCGCACTTAAGGTCTGAAAAAGTGTCCTGTCTTGCTCTGAGACCGAACTTTGGATCGCCGGTCGAAATCTCAAAACACGACAATTTTAAATCCTCAAGTTTCGAGCACGTGGGATAACCGTTCCATAACGTAATCTTGCTGTTCGGCGCTCAGGTTTGGGTGAATAGGCAACGTCAGCGCGAAGTCGTAATATTTTTCGGAAGCCGGAAAGTCGCCTCGGGAGAAGCCCAAGGCCCGGTACCATGGTTGTAGATGGACCGGGATGTAATGGACGTTGACGCCGATACCTGAAGAACGCATCGCCGCAAAAACCTCGGCGCGAGTACGTCGTACGGTTTCATCCAGTTCAATGACATATAGATGCAACGCAGAGAGAGTGCCCTCCGGCACGCACTGGCGAATCACGGGAAGACCAGCAAGCCCTTCGTGATAACGCGCCGCGATCGTCTGCCGCCGGGCGACGAATTCGGCGAGGCGATCAAATTGCCTCACGCCGAGCGCCGCCTGAATGTCGGTCATACGGTAGTTAAAGCCGAGCATCACCTGCTCGTAGTACCAAGGGCCTTCGGAAACGGCGATCATATCAGCGGGATCGCGCGCAATGCCATGGTTGCGCAGCAGGCGCATGCGATGGGCGATCTCGGCAGAACGCGTGGTCGCCGCACCGCCTTCTCCGGTCGTCACAATCTTGACGGGATGGAAGGAAAAAACGGTAACGTCAGCGAGTTCGCTCGAACCGACGGGCCGATTCTGGTAGTATCCGCCAACGGCATGGCTCGCGTCTTCAAGGATGCGGAAGCCGTGTCGGTCCGCCAGCCGGCGGATAGAGGCAAGATCTGCGGAAGTACCGGCGAAGTCCACTGGAACGACAACCTTCGGCAGGGTGCCGTCGCGCTCGGCCGCTTCGAGCTTGGTGGCTAGTGCCTCAACATCCATGTTTCGGGTCTTAGCATTGATATCGACGAAATCGACGATCGCTCCGCAGTAGAGACCGCAGTTGGCGGAGGCTACAAAGGTGTTCGGCACCGTCCAGAGTCGATCCGCTGGGCCGAGCCCGAGCGCAAGACAAGCGACGTGCAGCGCCGCTGTTGCTGAGGAAAAGGCTACCGCTTCGGGCGCGTCGACTGCCTGCGCCAATGTCTCCTCAAATCTAGGAACCATCGGCCCTTGGGTTAGGAAGTCTGACCGAAGGACTTCGACGACCGCCTCGACATCGGCGCTAGAGATGTCCTGACGACCATAGGGAATCATGTCTTGGTCCGTTCATAAAATTCCCGGATTTGTTCCACAGAGTACAGGACGGGGTTTGTACCGGAGTTGTACTCGAAACCCCGCGCTACAGGAGCACCAGTCTCACCGAGACGGTTCTCCAAATAATCACAACCGCGATCGTGGAACTTGATCGACGGCCGCATTACATAATGATCACTGAACTCAAGCGTCAAATGGCTATTATCCGCAGGGCACAATATCTCGTGCAGCTTTTCGCCCGGCCGGATACCAATCAAGTTCTGTGGCAGGTGCGGCGCCATCGCCGTTGCAAGGTCGACTATCCGGATCGACGGCAACTTCGGTACAAAGATTTCGCCGCCATGCATACGTTGGAAGCACTTCAGAACGAAGTCGACGCTTTCCTGCAACGAGATCCAGAAACGAGTCATGGCGGTGTCGGTAATCGGCAATGACGTCGCGCCTTGCGCTATCAGTTTTTCGAAAAATGGGACGACCGATCCGCGCGAGCCGGCAACGTTACCGTAGCGCACGACCGAGAAGGCGGTACGTCGTTTGCCTGCCATATTGTTGGCGGCAATGAACAGTTTATCCGATGCAAGCTTGGTAGCGCCATACAGGTTGATCGGATTAGCCGCTTTATCGCTTGATAGCGCGACCACCTGCTCAACGTTGTTGGCAAGCGCGGCTGCCACAATGTTCTCCGCGCCATGAATGTTGGTGCGGATACATTCCATCGGATTATATTCAGATGCTGTCACCTGCTTCATAGCGGCAGCATGAACGAGATAGTCTATCCCACGCGTCGCTTCGATCAAACGCGCGCCATCACGTACATCGCCGATCAGCCAGCGAATGCAGGGCGCGTTTACTTCCTGCTGCATCTCGAATTGCTTGAGCTCATCGCGTGAATAGAAAACGAGGCGCGCCAAGTCGTAGCGCTCGAGCAGTATATTCGCAAATTTGCGTCCGAAAGAGCCCGTACCGCCGGAAACAAATACGGATTTGCCGTTGAACACCTGGACCTCTCTTTACCTGGGAATGGCGTAACCGAAGTCCGCGCGATGTCAATGACGGGACAGTCAGAGTGAACACTCCACCGCCTGAAGGCGGTGGCTTCAAGTTACGGCTGGAAGCCGGATTGATCGACCCTTCGGGTCGATTGGTCAAACCACCTTGAAGTCGTCATCCGGCTCTTCCGGCTTCTGATCTTCGATACATTTTTGCCAGATCTCGTCGGTGACGTTGCCGCTTATGGCGACCCAGTATCCCCGGGACCACAGGTGCTGTCCCCAAGACCTCTTTCTCAGCGATTGATATTCCGACAGAAGCTTATGTGAACTCTTTCCTTCATCCGCTTCGCCTGATCAAGCTCGAGCCCGCCGTATTCTTTCGCCAGCTAATAACTCTGCTGCGATATCCCGGCCTCCCGGCACGCCACAGCTGGCGTTTTGCCTGCGACATCAAAACTTCAATCTGGCGAAGCACTACGACAATTTGCTCCGCGCTAAACCGCTTCTTCGGCATCTGAAAAGCTCCTTTGCCAAGCTCACTCCCTCACATCGCTTGGTCCAAAAAAGCCGGGTCAGGTCACGCAGCGGCGTCGCGATTTCCAGCGCCGATACGATCGGAAGCCCGCGCGGTGCCATCTTATAACAGTGTCCGGCTTAACGATCGCAAGCGCACCACAGGTCTGAGGGAACAACCGGTAAAGACCAATGAAAATCAGTCGGTCAATTAGGTTGAAAGCAGGCTTGCGAGGCGCCCCTCGCCGAAGCATATTGATTTGTTGCCTCAATACCAAAATCTCGGCTTCAAGCGTAGCTCGCGACCGGAAAAGATCCGTGAACATCCGCCAGATCAGTCTGCACTGGATCATCCGATTCTCAATCAACTACCAGCCGGATATGGTTTGCGGTAGGGACAGGCTCGGGCCTCTCTCTTCCACGCCGCCCAGCTTTGACACTTGGCTTTGTCAGCCCCTGCCGTTCCCGCGCGGTCACTCCGCTCTGAGGAAAAGAGCGGACAACATTTGCTCAGTACGAGCCTTTCAGCATTTGTGTGTTGGCACTTTTGAGACATACTCACTGGCCCTGACTACGTCTGTTTACAGGGGAAGACCGGAAGTAGCGCGCAGACGGCCAAAGTGACGCGATTGACCCGAACCGGATATGCCACGGACGCACCAAAGATCGACGCGATCTCCATCAAAGGGCACTACTCCGTCCTTGGCGCCCAGAGGAGATATTGATGCATCAACTCGGGCTGCGAAACGCGAACACGGAGATCAGCGATATTGGTCTCGAAGACATCGCGTATCTCCCGCACCGCGTTGGATGCTAGTTCGACGGGCTTCTCCCGACTGACCAATGTCGTGGTGTCAGGTCCCAACGTAGATGCTTCACCGTCCCAGGCAACCTTCGGCAATTTAATGACGGAGCTAAGTTGCTCGTCGTGTCGGAACAAGTACCAATTTCCTTTTTTATCCCGATTAACGTACGAAGCGTCGTGCACCTGACCATTTCGGAATGCATATAGATGTTGAGCTTCTGCGCTTGTAGCACTGATGCCACAGAAGTTTTGAAGTGTCCGCTTGATGCTCGTCGTCTTGCTGGGTAAATGCGATGATCTCCGGTCATAACAAGTTCCGAGTTGGTCCAGAATTGCGAAAGCACACATTGCTGGACCGTAGAACTTAGAGTTTTCGCGACTGTTTGCGCTTCGCATTGAGGTCAAGATTTGTTCAAGCGACGAAGTCACATGGAAGTCGCCGGTCAATTCATGCAGACGACCGGCGACGTGAAGGTAGATCACCTCGTCCAATGTGAGATCGCCAAACGGCTTGGCCGACAAATCCATAATTCTGTTCATCTCGGTAATCCTATTCTGACCGCGAGCAATGTCCACTTCTGGCCCATCGCGTCATTTCGGTGCGATACAGAATTTGGTCGCGATCGGGGCAAAGCGGACATCGATCAAGCCGCGCCAATCAAGCTCGATTGATGAGTACGCGCCCTAGATATCGTAATAGAGATGAAACTCGTGCGGATGGGGCCGCAGCCGGATGGCATCGATCTCCCTTTTTCGCTTGTAGTCGAGCCAGGTTTCGATCACGTCGCGAGTGAACACATCGCCGCGCAGCAGGAACGCGTGATCGCGTTCAAGCGCATCAAGCGCCTGGTCCAGCGATCCGGGCGTCGATTTCACATCCTTCGCCTCGGCCGGCGGCAGGTCATAAAGATTTTTGTCGATCGGCTGGCCAGGATCGATGCGGTTACTAATGCCGTCAAGGCCGGCCATCAGCATCGCGGCGAAGGCCAAATAGGGATTGCACGAGGGATCCGGCGAACGGAACTCGACGCGCTTTGCCCGCGGGTTTGGCGAGTACATCGGAATTCGGCAGCAGGCCGAGCGGTTGCGCTGGGAATACACTAGGTTGATCGGAGCCTCGTAGCCCGGCACGAGACGCCGATAGGAGTTCGTCGTCGGCGCGCAAAGTCCGCATAACGCCCACGCGTGCGTCAGCAGTCCGCCGATGTAGTAGCGGCCCAGCTCGCTCAATTGGGCGTAGTCCGCTTTGCCGTAAAACAGGTTGGTGTCGCCCTCCCATAGACTTTGATGAACGTGCATTCCCGAGGCGTTGTCCTCGAACAGCGGCTTGGGCATAAACGTCGCGGTCATGCCGTGCTGGCGGGCAGTATTCTTGACCACATATTTGTAGATCATCAGATGGTCGGCCATGCGGGTCAGCGTGGTAAAGCACATGTCGATCTCGTTCTGGCCGCCGGTCGCGACCTCATGGTGATGCGCTTCAATCTGGATCCCCAGCGACTCCATCGTCAGCACCATCTCGGTGCGGAGTGCCTGCATGCTGTCGGTCGGGGGGACCGGAAAGTATCCCTCTTTCGGGCGCGGCTTGTGGCCCAGATTCGGCGCTTCCTTCTTGCCGGTGTTCCAACTACCCTCGCTGGAATCGATTTCGTGGAAGGCGTAGTTGATGCCCTGCCCGTAGCGCACGTCGTTGAAGACGAAGAACTCGGCCTCCGGGCCGAAATAGCTCGTATCGGCGCACCCGCTGCCCTTGAGATAGGTCTCGGCTTTCTGGGCGATGTAGCGCGCGTCGCGGCTATAGGACTGACCAGTCACCGGATCCCTAATGTTGCAAATCAGGACCAGCGTGGTTGCCGGGGCGAACGGGTCGATGAAGGCCGTCGGTGGGTCCGGAACGACCAGCATGTCGCTTTCCTGAATCTCCTGAAAGCCGCGGATCGATGAGCCGTCGAATCCGATGCCTTCATCGAGGGCCTCGGCCTTCACCGCGCTCGGCGGGATGGAAAAATGCTGCCAGACACCCGGCAAATCGGTGAACCGCAGATCGATCATCTGGACCTTCTCGTCCTTGATCGTCTTCAGGATATCTTCGGCTGTGGTACAATTCGGAACCATGGCTTCATTCCAGCTACTATGAGCGGTGCCTTGCAAATCCCATTGCCGCTCAGCCGCGGCCAAGCGGCTTGGGACGGACTTTGATCCACACCCTATCCTTTGCGACGACGCTCGCGAATCCCGTTACCTGAGAGCCAGCGCCTTCAGCTTTGATGCGGCCCGCGCATAAGCTTCATGGCATCTCCGATATGCCGCCAGGTCTTGGCCAGTTCAACATCGCCCTTCATTTCGAGGGCAACGGCGTTCTTGGCGGCTTCCGCAATGGCCTGGGCGCCGTGGGCCTCAAGCAATTGCCGCGCATAATCGTGGATTTCGATTTCCCGCATGGCGCCACCCTCCTCTTGTTCCGTGCGCGATCGTTGTCACCAACCGGCACCAGAACTCTAGACGTGAACACCTATCAAGCTCGGACAGCTTGCACCCTGACGCGGGACGTTTGCAAGAGCCCGTTCGGGGTCACGGGCTGCCAAAACTGGGCCCCCGCAGCTATTCCACGACGGACATCACGACGGGAGGGCCGCCATCCCTTTGCTCGAGTCAAAAGCTGAAGTCGTTGGTCGGTCTGCACCTGTGTGTACCGAAAACTTAAACACGGGCGTAGCGGTGATGAAGTCCGCCCAGGATGGCGCGTGACCTGATCACACCGGTTCGCTGAACCGCGCGAGAAACCGGCGCATCCTTGTTCAGGGATCGATGGATTCTGACACGGTTGTAATAGTCGGCATAAAATTTGAGTATCCGGCGCAAATGCACCTCGCCCAGGACAATGATGTGGTCCACACACTCACGCCGGATCGATCCGATCAGCCGTTCGGCAAAGCCATTCTGCCAGGGTGAAGCCGGTGCGGTGGGCTTCTCGACGTTCGGGGCGAAAGACCGCCTCGATCGCATGCGGCGAGCGGCCATGGGGCAAGCCTTCAGTTGGACCAATTCAGCGAAGGCCTACGCCTCGCTCTATCAATCCTCCATTTAGCAGCAGGAAACGCGACGCCATGAAGATCGCTCAGGTGACTCCGCTCGCGGAAAGGTGTCCTCCGAAGCTCTACGAGGGAACCGAGCGGATTGTCTCCTATCTCACCGAAGAGATGGTACGGCTCGGACATGATGTGGCGCTGTTCGCCAAGGGCGATTCCGTACAGACGCGGAGTTGGTCCCGTGCTCTCGGGCCGTATACGTCTCGATCCGGCGGTTCGCGACATGATACCTTATCACGTCACGATGTTGGACGAGGTCGTCAAGCGTCTCGACGATTTGGACGTCGTTCACTTCCACAAACTATCTGCACTATCCCGATGATGCGTCCGTACGCCGATTGTATGCTCACAACCGTGCACGCTTCCTGAAATGCTTTCTGCATTTTTTGCGTATGATGTCGATGATCGCGATCTGCCGCAAGGCTTGCCAGTATTCTGACGTCGGATTTGATATGCGCTAGGCAGAGCCACCTTATGCGGTTACTTATTGTCGGTGAAAATTCGACGCGCGAAACGGATCACGACCGCAATGATGATCAATGTCACTATTAAAGAGAGTATCCAGATCAAAAAGAAGCCAAGCAGAAGAACGACGGCTAGCATAAAAATTGCGCCGATTATTGCCGCAGCAAAAAGGTTGATCCCGAATGGGCCAAGCCTTGTGACATAGATACGGTGAGTTCCGTGTGTCGTCTTAGAGGCCCAGATGCCAGAATCGGGCTGATTACCTGGCAGGATAATTTCAGGCTCGGACCGTGGGCGTTCACTGCTCTTCTTAGTCATCATTCCGCCTTTGGTTCGCCCACTGATGGCCGGCGCACCACGGGTGGTCCGAGTTGAATGTTACTGCATAATCGGTTTTGGCGCCATGCTGGTGCTGCCCCGGTGATCTGCCCCCTTTGAAGTGGTCCTCCCTGAAGTATGTTTTTCGGATGGAGGATAAGATCGATGGCAAGGAAGAGGCATACGGCTGAAGAGATCGTTGCGAAGCTGCGGCAGGTTGATGTGCTGATGGCCCAGGGTCGTCAGGTGGCAGACGCAGTCCGAGCGATCGGCGTGACGCAGTTCACGTATTACCGGTGGCGCAAGGAGTTTGGTGGCTTGAAGGGCGACCAGGTGAAGCGGCTGAAGGAGCTGGAGACCGAGAACACCCGGCTCCGTCGAGCGGTGTCGGATCTGACGCTGGACAAGCTGATCTTGGCGGAGGCCGCAAAGGGAAACTTCTTCTCTATTCGGGGCGCATGATGCAAGCTCCTTTTTGCACGTCCACGATGTCAGAGATCATCCTGCGAGGCTCTTGCTTCTCTCCGAGGTCAGCATTTTGCAGCCTCATGATGGGATCAGAGGGAACGGGCGGAGCCATCTAAGCCGCGCGGTCGTAAGTGCGCCGCACGAGTTTCCTCGGTCTCACCCAATCCCGTCGTCCTCGCGGGACGCCTCCTCCAGCATGGAGGAAGTTGAATCGGTTGTCGTTTTCCTCTGTGATTAGGTTGTAGCTGCGCTCCAGCGGAAGTCGGTATCATCCCTCCACATCCGGTGAAGTATGACCGCGAGCTTGCGTGCAACTGCGACCATCGCCTTTTGCATTCCGCGCCGGCGCGCCACTGCAATGCCCCAGGCCTTGAGCGGGTTCCAGCGACCTGGGCCAGTTAATACGACGAGAGCTGCTTCATAAAGGCTGGATCGAAGCATCACATCCCCAGATCGGGAGATGCGACCCGTCCTGGAGATCTCGCCGGACTGATAAATGCGCGGCGTAAGTCCGTAGTGAGCACCCACGCACTTGGATCTTGAGAATCGCGCGGGATTGTCGACGCACGTTCGGAACGTGAGAGCGACGATCGGTCCGACCCCTGGCGCGGACATCAGGCGGCGACAGACCGGATCGACCTGCACCAGATCAAGCAGCATGCGGTGAAGTTTAGCAAACTGAGCTCGTAGAGCTGCTCGTGCCTCTAACAACGAAGCGGCGATGGCAGCAACGAACGAATGATCTGCAACGAGCTCACGGATACGGTCCTCAAATTTGATTTTGCCAACCACACCCACCTTGAGTCCGAAATTACGCAGCGAGCCCCGCAGGTCATTCTCGATGTCATAAATCTTCCGCTGCAGTAATTTGCGAGAGGTCAGCAGAAGTCTTCGATGTTGGCTGGCGGGAGTTTTGACGTGGACTGCCTTGAACAGCCCGACCCGCATCATCTGGGCGATCCCGCGGGCGTCGTTCCGGTCGGTTTTGTTGATGCGTGCCGAGAGCGCTGCATGCATATGCCGGGTCTCGACACAGATCGCCGCAAGGCCAACGTCGACGAGACCGGCATAGATCCACTGGGATAATGGTCCTGCTTCCAATCCGATCCGCTCGAAAGGCTGACCGAACTCGTGCAAGCGACCGGCTATTGCCTCTGGTGCACTATCAACCATCGTCTCGAGAAGGACTCGCCCGTTCGCGTCCAGGACGCAAATAGCGGTCGTCTTCACGGAGATATCGAGGCCAGCAAACAGTGACATGACGGGCTCCTTCGATGTTGAATATCTGGAGCTTCAATCTCGCCTCGCAACGGACGCCTTGGCGAGGGAAACCCCCGAATACCCCATCTAAGCCCCTCCCGACGCCGTGCGTGCGTCGATCATGTAAGAGCCGAGCTTGGCATCTCCGAGAGACGGGCGTGCCGGGCATTAGGTCAACACCGATCGACGCAGCGCAAGATCCCCACGACACCCGATGACGAGGCGGCTTTGACTGCCGACATCATCGAGCTTGCCCGCCAATATGGCCGCTACGGATATCGCCGGATTACGGCGTTGCTTCGCCGAGCCGGCTGGAGGGTGAACAAGAAGCGTGTTGAGCGGATCTGGCGCTGTGAGGGGCTGAAGGTCCCTGCAAAACAGCCTAAACGCGGGCGTCTGTGGCTCAACGACGGCTCGTGCATCCGTCTGCGGCCGGAGCGGCCCAACCATGTCTGGTCCTATGACTTCGTTGCTGACCGCACCCACGATGGCAAGGCGTTCCGGATGTTGGTAAGCGCTCAACCGCTGCCCCATTGATGTGGGCTTGACGTTTTGCGGAATCTCCAGGGCATGAGGTCTTCGATTTTGCTTTGAGGATGGCCGGCGATGATTGCCTCGAGTGTTTCGGCGATGTAGGCGACGGGGTTGACGTCGTTGAGCTTGCAGGTGGCTACGATCGACGCCAGCAAAGCCCAATTCTCGGCTCCAACTTCATGACCAGCAAATAGCGCATTTTTTCTGGTCAGGCACACCGGCCGGATGGCGTTTTCGACCGGATTGGTGTCGAGCTCGAGACGTCCGTCTTCGAGGAAGCGGGTCAGCCCCGGCCAATGATTGAGCGCGTAGCGGATGTCCTGGGCGAGTGTCGAGCTGCTGGAGATCATCGACAGCTGTTTCTCGAACCACGGCTTCAAAGCAGCAACGACAGGCCGCGAATGCTCCTTGCGCGCGGCCAGTCGGATGTCCGGCGATGAGCCGCGCACCGTGGCTTCGATGGCATAGAGAAGCGCAATCTGCCGGACCGCGTCTTCGGCGATCGGCGATCTGCTGTTGCGCGCCAGCTTGACGAAGCGCCGACGCAGATGACTCCAGCAATGCACGAGCGTCCAGGGGCCTTGCGGTCGCGCAACGCCGGTCAGCCGATCATAGCCCTCGTATGCGTCGCATTGCAGGAAGCGCCCGTTAAAGCCGTCCAGAAACTGCCTGGCGAAAGCGCCGCTGCGTCCGGACGCATATCGGAACAGCACGATCGGCGGACTTGGGCCGCTGTGGCCGCGGTCGTCGGAGACAATAGCCCAGAAGAAGCCTTTCTTCGTCTGGCCGCGCCCGGGAGCAAGCACCGGCGCCGTGGTCTCGTCCATGAACAGGCGATCCGCCGCCGCCAGTTGGCGGCGCATCCGATCCCCAACAGCCTGGAGATGGAAGCAGGCGCGGCCGGACCAGTTCCCCAGCGTCGCCCGGTCGAGCCGGATCCCTTGTCGCGCGTAGATCCCGGCCTGCCGGTAAAACGGCGTATGATCGCCGAACTTGGCGACGATCACTTGCGCAATGGCCGCTTCGGTCGGCAGTCCGCCAGGCACGACATGCTCCGGCGCGTGCGCCTGAACGACCGCGCCCGAGCAGCGGCGGCAAGCATATTTTGGACGACGCGTGACCAGCACGCGCCATTGCGCCGGGATCACGTCGAGACGCTCGCTGACGTCTTCGCCGATCTTCGTCATCGCGCCGCAGCCGCAGGGACACAGCGTGCTCGCAGGCTCGATGATCCGCTCCACCCGCGGCAAATGCGCAGGCAGGCAGCCCCGATTGCGATGACGGGCTTGATCTGATGCGCCGCGCGATCGGCCCTGGATAATCGCTGCCGCGTTCTCCTGCGCCGCGTCCAGGACGCCTTGCGCGATCTCGACGTCTTCGAGCGGCAAATGATATTGATCAGGCCGCAGCTTCTCGGACTTCGCGCCGAACTTCTCGCGGCGAAGTTCTCCGAGGATAACCTCCAGCCGGCGCCGCGCCTCTTCCGACGTTGCCAGCGCCGCCTGATGCTCGCCCAACGTCGCTTGCGTTTGCGCCAAAAGCGCCTTCAGGCGTTCGTTCTCGTCGCGCAGCGCCGCGGTGTTCATGCGCTATTTCCAGCACATCGCCGCCGTTCTCGCCATGCGCAAAGAGCGTCCCGAGTCACTCTGCCGCAGTTATCCCGCCGCTTGCGGACGCCGTGCTTCCTCCGGACGGACCAGCCTCCAGTCCAAACCTTCAAACAAGGCCGCAAACATCGCCGGCGATACCCGCATCACGCCATCCGCAATCGTCGGCCACACGAACTTGCAGCCTTCGAGCCGCTTGTGCACCAACACCAGGCCCGTGCGATCCCAGACCAAAATCTTGATCCGATCCGCTCGCCTCGATCGGAACACGAACGCCGCGTGTCAATCGGCGCCGAAGTTTGACCCCGTATCGGCGTCCAAATTTGCCCCCTTTGATCGACGAGATTTAGCGGTAGCGCTCGGTCCGTCGGAGCTGGCCGGGATTGCGGAGACGGACCGAGCGCGGGTTGTTTGATCATCGTCGCGGCTTTTGAAGCGCCAGCTGTCGTTGCCGGTTTCGACGATGTCGCAGTGGTGGGTCAGACGATCGAGCAGCGCGGTGGTCATCTTGGCGTCGCCGAACACGCTGGGCCATTCGCCGAAGGCGAGATTGGTGGTGACGACGATGGAAGTGCGCTCGTAGAGCCGGCTGACGAGATGGAACAGAAGTTGTCCGCCGGATTGGGCAAATGGCAGGTAGCCGAGTTCGTCGAGGACGATGAAGTCCATTCGGGTCAGATGCTCGGCGATACGACCCTGCCGTCCGTTGCGGGTCTCGATCTCGAGACGATTGACGAGGTCGACGACGTTGTAGAAGCGCCCGCGGGCACCGGATCGAATGCAGCTTCGGGCGATGGCGATAGCCAGATGGGTCTTGCCGGTGCCTGTACCGCCGACCAGAACGGCATTGCGTTGCTGGGCGATGAAGCCACCGCCGGCGAGATCATTGACCAGCGTCTGGTTGATAGGGGTGCCCTCGAACTGGAAGCCATCGAGATCCTTGGCGAGCGGCAGCTTGGCGATAGTGAGCTGGTATTTGATCGAACGCGCCTGCTTCTCGTTGATCTCGGCATTGAGCAGGTCGCCGACAATGCGTTGCGGTTCGTGCTGGCGCTTGACGGCGGTCGCCATGATCTCGTCGAAGGCGGCCTTCATGCCATAGAGCTTGAGTTCGCTCATGAGGTCGAAGAGTTGAGTGCGTTCCATCAGACCGGTCTCCTGAGGTTGTCGTAACGGGCACAGTCAGCGATCGGCGCATGGCGCAAGGTCAGCGCCGCCGGGGTGAGGATGTTGGCTGGTGGCGCCGGCTCACGCTGGCGGGCGAGGATGTTGAGAACGACATCGGCGGAATGGACACTGTGGGCGATCGCCTCGGCACAGGCGGCCTCGACTGCCGGCAGTCCGTCGGTCAGCACCGCGTTGAGGATGTCGACCATCTGCCGATTGCCATCGTCGGCACCGGCGAGCTTGCGCCGCACACGCTCGATCGCGGCCGGCAGCACCCAGTCCTTGAACGGGGCGCCGTTGCGCAACGCGCCGGGTTTGCGAGCCAGCACCGGCACATAATGCCAGGGATCGTAGGTCGTCTCGCCGCGGCCGAAGGAACGCGGATGCTCGGCGACGATGCGTCCGTCCTGGCGGATCACGATGCGGTCGGCATAAGCTTGCACTTCGACGGGCCGCCCGACGGCGTTGGCCGTAACCGAGTATTTGTTGTTGTCGAAGCGCACCAGGCAGGTCTTCGAGACGGATGCCGGCACGGCATGGAATCCATCGAACCGGCCGGCATAGGGAACGAGCTTCGGCCGCTCGGCTTCGAACACTTCCCAGATCGTCTGTTCGGTCAGTTCCGGATGACGGTGCACCTTGGCGTAGGCGATGCACTTATCCAGCAGCCAGGCGTTCAACTCGTCGAGGGTTTTGAACCGCAGCCGCGGCGTGAAGAAGCGCTCCCGGACCAGCCCAACCTGGTTCTCAACCTGGCCCTTCTCCCAGCCCGAGGCCGGCGTGCAGGCGACCGGATCGACCAGGTAATGGCTGCACATCTGCATGAAGCGGCGATTGTAGAGACGCCCTTTGCCGACGAAGATCGTCTCCACCGCGGTCTTCATATTGTCGTAGATGCCGCGGCCGCAGGTGCCCTTGAACAGAGCGAAGGCCCGGTCGTGGGCGTCGAACCACCATCTCCTGCGTCTCGCGTGGATAGGCGCGAGCGAACAGCATCCGGCTGTGACAGAGCCGGACATGAGCGACCTTCACGATCACCGTCACGCCATGCAGCAGGACAACCTCATGGCTCCAGTCGAACTGGTAGGCTTCTCCCGGTGCAAAGCTCAGCGGGACATAGGCCGCCGCCGTCGATTGTCCGCGCTCCTGGCTCCACCGTCTGGCGTAACGTCGCACAGCATCGTAGCCGCCGTCATAGCCGCGCCCGCGAAGCTCTTCGAAGACCCGGATCAGCGTCAGCTGTTCGCGAGCGGACTTCGCCGCGTTCGACGCCAGCAATCCGTCGAGATCAGCGGCCCATCGCCCCAGCTTCGGCCGCGGCTGCACCGCACGTTCGTACTCGAATGAGGTCTCCCCAGACCGCAACACCTTGCGGACCGTGTTCCGCGACACCTTCAGGTCGCGTGCGATCTCCTTGATCGTCTTGCCCTTGATGAAGTGCTCGCGGCGTATCCGCGCAATCGTCTCCACGATCAGCATCCCCAACCACCTGCTTCGTTCCAAAGCAGGCAGCGCAACAGACCAACCTATCGGGGGTCAATTTTGGACGCCGATCCCCCGGCTCAGGGGGTCAATATTGCAGGCCGAATAACAGATGGTGGCCTGATTTGAAAAAACCGCTTGACGATTCGGATTGCCAATCGAGATATCACGACTCCAGCGGCGATGATCCCATACGTCAGGATCATAGCCACCACCCAGTACAGCCCAATTGTCTTTGCTGCATCAAGCATTGGAAGAAGGGGCATAGGCGGCGATCCTCCCGCAAGCTGGCAAGGGACCGCTGAAACAAAAAAGGCAGCCAGCATCCCGAAGGACAACGGCGGCCAGTTACAGGAACAGGCGCCTGGAGGCCATGAGCAACGCAGGGACTCTACCGGCGATTTATGACAGCCGTGTAGCGGCCGAATATCGTCACTTCATCACCTCGCCAATCCCCAGCAGCACCAAGGCCACGAACCGCGGAAGCGTCACGACCGTGCGCGTACCGCGGCGGCGTTGTCCTGCCGTGCTTGAACGGCGCGCGCTTGCGCGCCTTTGGCGGATCGAAGATCGGCGCCGGTCGCTCATACAGCATCGCCGCCATGGCTTGCCTTTTGGGCAGGGCTTTGCGGTTTGCCTTGGCCTTCTTCGCGAGATCGAGCAGATCGATGTCGTTATAACACGCCCGTCGCCATGCTGGTCGAGAAGCCGACGCAACGTCTGACCGGCCTTGGTTCGCATCGGGCCGACGAGTTGCGCAATTGATGGCGCGAGATCGCCTTTTGCGACCGCTTTCCGCAACCCCTCCTGTGCCTGTCGCAAATCAAATCCGAATATATTGGTGATGCAGCCCGCCCAGGATTGGAAGACGAAGAATACGCCATGCTCTCTGAACCGTGCGCGATAGGGGCGCATCCTTGTCCAACGATAGGTGCGTGGGCGTCTCATTATAGTAGTTCATGTAAGACAGCAGCACGTGACGAAGATGCCACTCGCCGAATACAACAACATGGTCAAGGCATCCCGCCGGATCGAACCGATCAGCCGTTCAGCATATGCGTTTTGCCATGGCGAGCGCGGCGACGTCGGTCGATCACGAATGCCCATGGATCGAACTCTTCGAATAAAGACTTCGCCATAGGCCCCGTCCCGGTCGCGGATCAGATAGCGAGGGGCCTGCTTCCAGCCGCACGCTTGCGTGAGCTGATTTGCGATCCATTCTGCGGTCGGATGCGCTGTCACGCCAAACCATAAAACCTGTCGTCGACCATGCCCCATGATTAACAAGCCCTAGAGCAAGCGAAATGAGATCGTCGGTACGACGAACAGATCCATCGCCGCGATGCCGTCGGATTGCGAAGGAACGTCTTCCAACCCTGGGATGGCGGACCTCTCCGCCTGGCCATATACTTGGCCACGCTGGTCTGTCCGATGTCGATGCCGAGCTTGAGAAGCTCGCCATGAATTCGTGGCGCTTCCCACAGTGGATTGGCGATACTCATCTCGCGGATCAGATCGCGTATTTCCAGCGCCACCGTCGGCCGGCCGCCGCGATGCCTCGATTTCCAGCGCCAATACGATCTGAACCCAGCACGATGCCAGCGGATCACCGTCTCAGGCTTCAAAATCGCCAGAGCCCCTAGAACACTTGGCGCCAAACGATACAGCCCAGCAAATATCAACCGATCCAAAGTGCTGAAATTCAGCCGCTTCGGTGATTGACGTCGCTGGATGACGAAGGATCAGTATCTCGGCTTCCAGCGAGGCCCGCGACCGGAACGACCCGACCAGCGCCAACCAGACCAGGCTGCAAGCTTCTCTCATAAGGCCGAAGCATTGCGCGATTCGGCCTCAGTTGCCAGCCGGATTAGGTTTCCGACAGGGACAGCCTGCCCTAATAGCTTAGCGCGGTCTCTGCCATCCCGGCTCGCCGGCATACCAGTTCGCAGCTTTGCGGGCGAGGGGTTCGATGTTGGACATGGAGTGCCTCCCCAGGGCGATAGCATGGCGATCCTTGCTGGGATCATCACATCGGGCAAGGTGCCTGCCATTTCTTTAGTAGCCCTTCGAGCCCTTCTCTTCTGAAGTAAGTGACGACGCCGTCGCTGGATCGGTCTCCCTCTTTATACGCGGGCGCAAACTGGTCCGAATGGATTTCCCGACAGATCGGTGATGTCGACCTTGTCACCGGCGTTCTTACATCAGAGCGCCGATCTCAGTGGGTTCTGTTTGAACTCGGAGAACCGCATCGTCGTCGACCCGGAAACGACGAGTCTCGATGAGTGGAGCAAAGCCTGGAGTTGATAGATGTTGATCGCACAACCGACTTCAGCCGTTGTTTACTATTGCGGTGTTCAATGAATTACCTCCTACCCGGATGATTTGACATGGACATCGATCTTGCTGCGCTCGTCGGGCTGACCCCGACTGACGCAGGCTGCCTTCAGTCGCTCAAGCCGCGGATGGGAGGCAGCCAGGATGAGATCATCAACGCCTTCTACGGGCGCATTCTGTCGTTTCCCGCCTTCAAGGAGATGATCGAACAGACCTGCGAACGGGAGAAGATCGACATTGGGCAGCTTGTCGCCCATATCAACGATGTCCAGTTCAGGCACTGGCAGCGATTCTTCGACGGCACGCCGGACAGGGCCTTCCAGGATTTCGCGCACAAGATCGGCACCGCGCATGAGAAATGCCTTCTCAGCAGTGACCTCTATGTCGCGAGTTCCGCTGTCATCCTTGAGAAATTTCTCGGACTCGCAATTGACCAGCATCTCGGCGATGCCGAACAGGCCGCAGCAATCAAGGCGTCGCTCAGCGCCATCGTCCGGATGTTCTTTCTCGATATCTCCCACGCGATTTCGGCTTACGACAACGCCGCCGCTCGGACCGCCTTCCAGCATGTTTCCGAGCCGCTGCTCAACGCCTTCGAGGTCGAGGTGGCGGGCGACCTCAAATCGATGGCCGGCGCCGCCGAAGAACTCAACAGCACCATCAGAAACATCGTCGAAGTCAACCTCGGCAATATGCAGCGATGCCGCGACACCGTATCGAGCATCGAGACCCTGACCAAAAACCTCGCCGATCTCGCGCAGACCACGCGACAGATCGAGAATTTCGTCAAGGTCATCTCCGACGTCTCGCGCAAGACCAAGCTGCTGGCGCTGAACGCCGCGATCGAGGCTGCGCGCAGCGGCGAATACGGCCGCGGGTTCAACGTCGTGGCCAACGAGGTCAAGGCGCTGGCCAATGAGGCCGAAAAAGCCACCAGGGACGTCACGCGGCAGGCCAGCGAAATCCAGGACGCCATTGATCACGCTATCAGGCAGGTCTCCGGTTCGCGGCGGCTGGTGCAGGAGATCGATGCCGGCATGACCACGGAGAGCGAAGCCATTGGCGCCCAGAGCACGGCCGTCAGCGAGATCTCGACCACCCTTGCAGCCGTGTCCGAAAGCGCGCGCGGGCTGCGGGAACGCTTCAAGAGGCTCAGCGCCGCCTGACGCAACCTCCTGTGCGTGTCATAAATCAAATCCGAATATATTGGTGATGCAGTCCGCCCAGGATTGGAAGGCGAAGAATACGCCCTGCTCTCTGAACCGTGCGCGATAGGGGCGCATCCTTGTCCAACGATAGGTGCGTGCGCGTCTCATTATAGTAGTTCATGTAAGACAGCAGCACGTGACGAAGATGCCGCTCGCCGAACACAACAACATGGTCAAGGCATTCCCGCCGGATCGAACCGATCAGCCGTTCAGCCTATGCGTTTTGCCATGGCGAGCGTGGCGACGTCGGTCGATCGCGAATACCCATCGATCGAACTCTTCGGATGAAAACCTCGCCATAGGCTCCATCGCGATCGCGGATCAGATAGCGAGAGGCCTGCTTCCAGCCACACGCTTGCGTGATCTGATTTGCGATCCATTCTGCGCTCGGATGCGCGGTAACGCCAAACCATAAAACCTGTCGTCGACCATGCCCCATGATGAACAAGCCATAGAGCAAGCGAAATGAGATCGTCGGTACGACGAACAGATCCATCGCCGCGATGCCGTCGGCATGATTGCGGAGGAACGTCTTCCAACCCTGGGACGGCGGGCCTCTCCGCCTGGCCATATAGGCCGCCGCGGGGGCGGGATTTCCAGCGCCAGTACGATCTGAACCCGGCGCGATGTCAGCGGATCACCGTCTCAGGCTTCAAAATCGCCAGAGCCCTTAGAACACTTGGCACCAAACGATACAGCCCAGCAAATATCAACCGACCCAAAGTGCTGAAATTCAGCCGCTTCGGTGATTGACGTCGCTGGATGTTAAGCTGATGACGAAGGATCAGTATCTCGCCTTCCAGCGAGGCCCGCGACCGGAACAATCCGACCAACGCCAACCAGACCAGGCTGCAAGCTTCTCTCATAAGGCCGAAGCATTGCGCGATTCGGCCTCAGTTGCCAGCCGGATTAGGTTTCCGACAGGGACAGTGTACCAGCGCGTCATATCGGAAAGGGTCGCACCCTGCCGTTCCGACAGCGCCTCCGAGAACAGAATGTCGGTCCCGAATGCTGTCTTGATGTTGTATTTCTTGGCCAACTTGTAGACCCTATAACCGGCTTGGAGACGCTGGTCATGGCTATCAAATTCATTCCCGAACCCTTCAGGATCAAATCGGTGGAGCCTCTCCGGATGCTTTCCCGGGAAGACCGAGAAGAGAAGATCAGGGAGGCCAACTACAATCTGTTCTACCTAAGGGGCGAGGATTGCTACATTGATCTACTGACCGATTCAGGCACCAACGCGATGAGCCAGGACCAATGGGCCGGCGTCATGCGTGGCGACGAAGCCTATGCTGGCGCCTCGTCCTACTACAAGCTGATAGAGGCCGGGAAAGACATCTTCGGCTACGGCTATATTCAGCCCGTGCATCAGGGGCGGGCCGGCGAGAAGGTGCTGTTCCCGCTGCTTCTGAGCAAGGACAAGATTGCCATCTCCAACATGTTCTTCGACACCACGCGCGCTCACGTCGAGCTTGCCGGGGCGCGCTGTATCGATTGCACGGTCCCGGAAGCGAAGCAGCCGTCCGTGCGCGCGCCCTTCAAGGGCAATATGGACGTCGCCCGGCTCGAGCAAATCATCGACGAGTATGGGCCAGAGACCGTCGGCCTGATCGTCGTGACAATCACCAACAACTCGGCTGGTGGCCAGCCCGTTTCGGTGCAGAACATCCGCGATGTAGCCGCGATCGCCAAGCGATACGGCGTTCCGCTCAATATCGACGCTGCCCGCTATGCCGAGAACGCCTTCTTCGTCCAGCGTGACGAGCCGGAGTTCAAGGACGCCTCGATCAAGGCCATCATCAGGGAGACGTTCAGCTACGGCGACACCTTCACGATATCGGCCAAGAAGGACGGAATCGTCAATATGGGCGGTCTGATCGGCGTGAAGGACGCCGACTCGCCGCTGGTGCTGAAGGTCAAGACCAACTGCATTTCCTATGAGGGCTTCTTCACCTATGGGGGCCTGTCCGGGCGCGACCTCGAAGCACTCGCCATCGGCCTCTACGAGGGGATCGACAAAGACTATCTGCGCTACCGCATCGGCCAGGTCGAGTATCTCGCTGCCCGTCTCGACGATGCCGATATCGCCTACCAGTCGCCGGTGGGCGGGCATGGCGTCTTTGTCGATGCAGCGGCCATGTTCCCGCAAATCCCCTACGCCGAGTTCCCCGGCCAGGTGCTGGCAATCGAACTCTACAAGGAAGCGGGCATCCGCACCTGCGATATCGGGTCCTATATGCTCGGCAACGACCCAGACACAGGCGAGCAATTGCGCGCGGACTTCGAGTTCACGCGCCTGGCCATCCCGCGCAGGGTCTACACCCAGGCCCATACCGACGTGATGGCCGACGCGCTCATCGCGATCAAGCAGCGTGCCGGGCAGGCCACGCGCGGCTACCGCATCACCTGGGAGCCGCCGATCCTGCGGCACTTTCAGGCGCATCTGGCCCCTATCGTCTAGAGACACGCCGCGCCGGGTCGAGGCGTCCAGCTTCACAAGGAGAACGGACACACTCGCCGCGGCCCGGCGCGCCGCAAGCAATAGCGCACAACAACAAAGGCAAACCGCGTCGAGGACAAGGCGCACGCCGGAGGAATGAGCGGGAGGAAACATGTCTAAGCAGGAACAAGACCATTTGGCTCGCGGGCTGAAGAACAGGCACATTCAGATGATCGCCCTCGGTGGCGCGATCGGTACCGGCCTGTTCTACGCCTCGCTGTGCCTACCGCATATCAAATCCGGGCATATTGATGGTGCGGCCCGCCCAGAATCGGACGACAGAGAATGCGTCCGGCTGTCTCGGCGACGCGCGACATCGGCGCGTCCTTGTTTAATGACAAATGGGTGCGCGTGCCGTTGTAGTAGCTCATGTACGAGAGCAGCACGTGACGCAGATGGCGTTCGCCGAAGACCACGACATGATCAATGCATTCCCTGCGGATCGATCCGATCAGCCGTTCTGCGTATGCGTTTTGCCAGGGTGAGCGAGGAGACGTCGGGCGGTCTCAGATGCCGATCGACCGAACCCGGCGGATAAATATCTCACCATAGGCTCGATCGCGATCCCGGATCAGGTAACGAGGGATTTGCTCCCAGCCGCAAGCTTGAGTGAGTTGGTTGGCGATCCATTCGGCCGTCGGATGCGCGGTCACCCCAAACCACAGGATCTGCCGCCGGCCATGGCCCATGATCAGCAACCCATAGACAGGACGAAAGAAGATTGTCGGCACGACGAAAAGGTCCATCGCGGCGATACCGTCAGCATGGTTACGAAGGAACGTTTTCCAGCCTTGCGACGGAGGGGCCCTCCTCCACGCCATATACTTGGCCACACTGGTCTGGCCGATATCGATGCCAAGCTTGAGCAGCTCACCATGGATTCTCGGTGCTCCCCACAACGGATTGGCGAGGCTCATCTCGCGGATCAGCCGGCGAATTTCTAACGGCACAGTCGGTCGGCCGCAGCGGCGCCTCGATTTCCAGCGCCAATACGATCTGAAACCGGCACGATGCCAACGGATCACGGTGCCCGGTCGGACGATCGCCAGTGCATCATACATCTTGGAAAACAGTCGGCAGACACCTCCCAATATCAATCTGTCAATCGAGATGAAGGGAGGTCTCGTGGGACGGGTTCGCCGCAGCACATTGATTTGTTGCCTCAAGACCAGAATTTCTGCCTCAAGCGCAACTCGTGACCGCAGCAGGTCGATCACCATTCCAAAGATCAGTCTGCACAAATCTAACATCAAGCAGCAGCATCGCCCGATTCTCGATCAACCGCCAGCTGGATGGGGTTTGCGACAGGGACACCCGGCGTGCCGTGCGATTTTGGGGATAGCTCCATGGGAGCATCATTTCTTGTCGACGAAGATGCATTGAGGCGAATTCAACCAGATGCCCGTCCCGATGAGAATACTGGATCACTTAAATGACGTTTGGACGCGATCGTCGCGCCTTCAGCGCTCGCAGGAACTTAGCGCTTACCCGATGCGTCTTTATGATCGTGCAGGAAACGGGCGATCTGCGTCTTCAACAGGGTGGTGTCGTGCGATTTGCCCGAGGCCGCGTGCTCGAAGAGCCTGCGCTGGACGTCAGTAGGCAGATCATTCCATTCGCTGACAAGGGCGGCACCCAGACATTCCAAGACTCTGCGCTCCACGTGGCGCAAATCGCTGGCTTCATAGGGTAAAGGCCACGCCACGTCCTGCGCTCCGCCTTCCTCGTCCCAACGGTCGAGAGCGGTTGCCATTTCTTCTCCCGAAGTTGGCCTTCGACCTTTCTTTTTGATCATTTTGTATAGTCGCACATATTGGCAATAAGCGCCATTTGCTCGATCGCGGGTCGATCCCAAGCGCCAACCTTCGGCACTGAATATCGCGGCCGTGGACGAAAGATTGACATTCGTTCTGCGCGATGCCGAAACCCAGAACATTCGGCTCACTGAAACTCAGTTCCCGCGCAAGATGCGATATTATCGCCGATGGTCGCCAGGGCCGCAGAAGTCGGTTGTTCGCTGTCGGTTATTGCAACGGTTTGCTCGCGCGGCCCAAGGCTCATCACGGATATGATCGTCACACCCGGAGAGGGAGGCACAATTTGGCAGCTGACGAACCTGCTCGGCCACTCGATAGGACGCATCGCGGCAAGCGCTCCCGTCAACTCTTGATCTATTCGGAGGGCCACGCTCGGCATACGGCAAAGGCCGTTCCCTCGCTCGACGTCGCACTGGCTGAGATCGAAAGGCGCACTCGGGGCGTCTGCCCTGATCTTGCCTCTTAATATCCATGCGTTGCGCGATATCCATACGTTGCGCGCGCCCGATCTGAAGAGCCCGTCTTGCCCTCAAGACGGAACTACCGGTTCCGTTAGAGAGAAGGGTGGCTTCTCGCGTGATGACTGGGGGAGACGAATGTAGGCTCCCCGGCGGATGCCACCCTCGATTGTTTGCGACTGCCGTGTTGGCGAGAAGCCGCTCGGCTTGACGCACCGTAAAAGTAAGGAGGAAACCCCGCTTGAGCCGCCTGGTCATCGTCTCCAACCGTGTCGCCTTGCCGGGAAAAGGTGCGCAGCGCAGCGGTGGGCTTGTGACCGGCCTCGTCGATGCTCTGCATCAGGCTGGTGGCTTGTGGTTTGGCTGGAGTGGAAAGCTGGGAGAAGCGGCACCGGAGCCGAACGTTTTCGAGACCGAGGGAGTGACCTACGCCACTGTCGATCTTACCCGCGCGGACCACGACGGCTACTACAGCGGCTTCTCCAATGCGGCGCTGTGGCCTCTATTCCACTATCGGCTTGACCTCATGAACTTTACCCGCCGAAACTTGGCCGCCTATCGACGCGTGAATGCCCTACTCGCCGACGCGCTCGTGCCCTTGCTCAGGCCGAGTGACCTCGTCTGGGTGCATGACTACCACCTGATCCCCATGGCCGAGGAACTTCGCCGCGCCGGGGCGACACAACGAATCGGGTTCTTCTTGCATACGCCGTTTCCGTCTTTGGGGGTGCTGGCGGCTCTTCCTCACTACAGCGACCTGCTGAAATCACTGTGCGCTTACGATCTCGTCGGCTTCCAGACGGTGGAGGATCTGACAGCCTTCCATGACGCCATCCTTCGCCGCGCAGGTGGCAAGATTTCGTCCGATGGCCACGTTCACGCCTTCGATCGGGATCTACGCGCCGGCGCCTTCCCGATTGGTATCGATACTGAAGCCATCGCCGAAATGGCCGGTCGCGCTGTGAAATCCCGAACGGCACGCCGGCTGCAGGAGAGTCTGCGGGGGCGCAAGCTCATCATTGGGGTTGACCGGCTCGATTACAGTAAGGGACTCGAGCACCGGTTCAAAGCGTTCGCCGCCTTTCTCGACGGTTATCCCGCGTACCACAACCACGTCCGCTTCCTACAGATCGCCACCGCAACGCGCAGCGACGTTCCTGAATACCGTGCGCTGCGGCAGAGGCTCGGTGCGTTGGCGGGTGATGTGGCCGGTCGCTTCGCGGAACTCGATTGGGCGCCAATCCAGTATTTGAACAGGAGCTTTTCCCAGCGCTCGCTCGCTGGCTTCTTTCGGCTCAGCCGAGTCGCTCTTGTCACTCCATTGCGCGACGGAATGAACCTGGTTGCCAAGGAGTATGTCGCTGCACAGGACCCCGATGACCCCGGCGTGCTTATTCTTTCGCCCTTCGCCGGTGCGGCCTACGAACTCGACACTGCAGTGATTGCCAATCCGTATGACCCCGACGCCGTCGCCGAAGCATTGCAGACAGCGCTGGGGATGCCACTTGAGGAACGATGCGAGCGTTGGCGAGCCATGATGGCGATACTGGGCCGCAATAACATTATGGCGTGGCGCGAGAGTTTCCTTGAGGCTCTCAGCCGCTAGCTCGGGATATCGTTCGGCAGGAACGTGGCATCGGTGCATCAGGTCGCGACAATCGCGCTCGTCAATTAAGGTTGCCCCAGTCTGCCGATAAGGGGTTACCTCGAAATCATCTCCCGGGCGGAAATGATCCACGAGTGACGGGACCAGTTGTATCCGTTTCACCGTCGCGCTGGACCAAATAGACCAAAGGCAAGTCGCCCGCAGCGTTCTCCGTTTTCGCATCAACGTAATACACTTCTTCTGCTGGCTTGGCGCGACGCACCCCAATCGGCGACTTCCCCTCCCAAAGCGGCCTGTGCCCGAACGTCATTCGCTTCAAGTCTTCTTGCAGCCAGTCTCCTTACCGAGTTCTCTAGCTTGGCGAAATGTCGCGGCCTCGAACGCCAGAATCGGCTGACCGTCGATCACGAAGACGATCGGAGGCGACGCCTCGGCTTTCGCTGGCATCATCAAAGTCTAATCCCTTGCGTTAATGCAACCGGAACATGCCGTCGATGGCGTGCAATTCGGCCGGCTTGATCAGTTTCGAGTGCGCAACGGTAACTGCGAACAGAGGTCCTTCGAGTGATTTTTCCCAGAACGCGAGGAAATCGTGTAGCGCGGGGAAACTCGGAAACAGATCGTAGTCCTGCCAGACGTATGTTTGCAGTAACCAGCGATGATCCGGGCGGCGATAAACGATTTCCGCTGTTGTCAGTCCGTAGCCTAAGACCTGTTTTCTGAAATCCTTGGAAACCGCATCTTTCTCGACCATGCTAACCTCCAGCCCAACTGAAACAGTTGCATGATCCTCAATTCGTCAAAACCGAAAACGTTCAATATGTCAGTGCTAGCAGCATGTTACTTCGCCGGCTAAGCAATCGCCGAGCGTTCCTCCTGATCAATTCGAGCTGGAAAACATCGCGGGCCGCAGATCTTGCGCCCCAGCGTTCCGGGCTTATGTCAGGATGGGTTGGCACTCGTGCATTACGACTGCCAATTCCAAAAATAATCACAAACAGCAAAGTAGGATCGCATGAACTTCCGTCCGCTTCACGATCGCGTCGTGGTCAAGCGTATCGACGCCGAAGACAAAACCGCTGGCGGCATCATCATTCCGGATACGGTCAAGGAAAAGCCCTCTCAGGGCGAAATCACAGCCGTCGGGCCTGGCGGCCGTGACGAGGCAGGCAACCTGATCCCGATCGATCTCAAGGTTGGTGACCGCGTGCTGTTCGGCAAGTGGTCCGGCACCGAGGTAAAGCTCGACGGTCAGGATCTCCTGATCATGAGGGAAAGCGACATCATGGGCGTTCTCACCGATCTGCCCGCCGCCAAGAAGAAGGCCGCGTAGCGCGACCAGTTTTCCTAATCCTGAGGAGCCGGCGCAGCCGGAGTCTCGAAGGATAAGGCTCGCAATCCAAATCTCATTTCTCAAGAAACCGTCCGATCGCGCGGTCTTTGGGATCTGACGAAAACGGAGATCATTATGTCAGCCAAAGAAGTCAAATTCGGCGTCGATGCTCGCGACCGCATGCTGCGCGGCGTCGAAATTCTCAACAACGCGGTGAAGGTCACGCTCGGCCCCAAAGGCCGCAACGTCGTGCTCGACAAGTCCTATGGTGCGCCGCGCATCACCAAGGACGGCGTCACCGTCGCCAAGGAAATCGAGCTTGAGGACAAGTTCGAGAACATGGGCGCGCAGATGGTGCGCGAAGTCGCCTCCAAGTCCGCGGATGCTGCCGGCGACGGCACCACCACCGCGACGGTTCTGGCGGCTGCGATCGTGAAGGAAGGCGCCAAGTCGGTCGCCGCCGGCATGAACCCGATGGACTTGAAGCGCGGCATCGACCTCGCGGTGGAAGCCGTCGTCGCCGACCTCGTCAAGAACTCCAAGAAGGTCACCTCGAACGAAGAAATCGCCCAGGTCGGCACCATTTCATCCAATGGCGACACGGAAATCGGCAAGTTCCTCGCCGACGCCATGAAGAAGGTCGGCAACGAGGGCGTCATCACGGTTGAGGAAGCCAAGTCGCTCGAGACCGAACTCGAGGTCGTTGAGGGCATGCAGTTCGACCGCGGCTATATCTCGCCCTACTTCGTCACCAACGCCGACAAGATGCGCGTTGAAATGGAAGATGCCTACGTCCTCATCAACGAAAAGAAGCTATCTCAGTTGAACGAATTACTTCCGTTGTTGGAAGCCGTGGTGCAGAGCGGCAAACCGCTTGTGATTATTGCCGAAGATGTCGAAGGCGAGGCGCTCGCCACGCTCGTGGTCAACCGCCTGCGCGGTGGTCTCAAGGTTGCCGCCGTCAAGGCACCGGGCTTCGGCGATCGCCGCAAGGCGATGCTGCAGGACATCGCCATCCTGACCGGTGGTCAGGCGATCAGCGAAGATCTCGGCATCAAGCTCGAGAACGTCACGCTCCAGATGCTCGGCCGCGCCAAGAAGGTGATGATCGACAAGGAGAATACCACCATTGTCAGCGGGGCCGGCAAGAAGGCCGACATCGAGGCGCGCGTGAACCAGATCAAGGCGCAGATCGAGGAAACCACCTCGGACTATGACCGCGATAAGCTGCAGGAGCGTCTCGCCAAGCTCGCCGGCGGCGTCGCGGTGATCCGCGTCGGCGGCGCGACCGAGGTCGAGGTGAAGGAGCGCAAGGATCGCGTGGACGACGCGATGCATGCGACCCGCGCGGCGGTTGAAGAAGGCATCGTTCCGGGTGGCGGCGTCGCCCTGCTGCGCGCCTCCGAGCAGCTCAAGCGCATTAAGACGCAGAACGATGACCAGAAGACCGGCGTCGAGATTGTGCGCAAGGCGCTCTCCGCGCCGGCCCGCCAGATCGCGATCAACGCAGGCGAAGACGGCAGCATCATCGTCGGCAAGATCCTCGAGAAGGAGCAGTATTCGTATGGCTTCGACTCGCAGACTGGCGAATACGTCAACCTGATCTCCAAGGGCATCATTGACCCGACTAAGGTAGTTCGTGTCGCAATCCAGAACGCAGCGTCCGTCGCGGCACTACTGATCACCACCGAAGCCATGGTGGCCGAAGTGCCGAAGAGGAACGCAGGCGCTGGCGGGATGCCCCCAGGCGGCGGCATGGGAGGTATGGACTTCTAACTCCCACCGTTGAGCAAGGAATAAGAAGGCCCGGCAGCATTGCTGGGCCTTTCTGCATTAGCTCCACATCCCTCTCGACGACGATAGTGCATGGAGGTGACCGCTCTAGGGATCAAGCGGAGACGTGCAGCAACTTCGCCGATCGTAATATCGCCGAGCGTGGCATCCGCTATGGCCGCGTGGCGATGATCCCTACCTCGGCCAAGGCGAAACACCGCCCGTACATAAGCTGACTCGCGCCCAAGTATGCTTCGGCCTGGTCCCAGGATGACCTCGCCGCCGAGGCGGGAGTCCGTCAGGCGCTGGTCAGCGCCCGCCGTTCCCGCGATCATCGAGCCTCACGTCTTCGAACAGGTACGTCGGCAGCTCCATGCACGCAGCCCGCGGGTCGTGGCGCCGCGCGTCACAACGGGCCCCGTGTTGCTGACCGGTTTGGCGGTCTGTGCAACGTGCAACGGCGCCATGACGCTGCGGACCGGCACCTCGAAGACCGGTCATATCCATCGCTACTATTCGTGCTCGACTTGCGCCCGAAAGGGAAAAACGGCCTGCAAGGGTCGCTCGGTCCGCATGGAAAAGTTGGACACGCTCGTCACCACCCAACTGACTGAGCGGCTGTTCCATCCTGAGCGGCTTGCGGCCATTCTTTCGGCGCTGTCGGCTCGTCGAGCCGAAAAAGCGGAATCGGTGAATGCGCGTATCGCAGCGCTCCAGCGGGAGGTCAGCGACGCCGACGACAGGCTTAAGCGGCTGTACAAACTCATCGAAGATGGCATCACCGAGGTCGACGATGTTCTCAAGGACCGCTTGAACGGTCTGAAAGCGGATCGTGATCGCTCAAAAGCGGGCCTTGAACGGGCCAAATCACAATCTGCAAATGCGATTCAGATCGACCCAGCATTGCTTGAGCAGTTTGGCCGAACAATGCGAGAAAACTTTACCTCCGGATCCATTCCGTTCCGGAAGGCCTACCTCCAATCGCTCATCAGCGTAGTCGAGGTCGGCGACAGCTCAATTCGCATCATAGGCTGCAAGGATTTGCTGGAGAAAGCCGTGCTGGCCAGCCGAACCAGAGCTGCCCCGGGTTCGCAGGTGAGTACTGGGTGGCGCTCCCTGGGGGAATCGAACCCCTGTTTCAGCCTTCGCGTCCAAACAATACCAAAACGAAGCTTTTCGGACCCATTTGACCAAAAATGCAGCGAGCCAACGAAAAAGGCCGCCCGCGAGGACGGCCTTTTTCGTTGTTGGATTGTAAGCGCCTCAGTAGCAGCGCATGACGTTGACCGTCTTGCCGGCACCGACGTCGACGCTCTCCCCGGTACAGCCGGGCACGTAGGGCCGATCCGACGGTATCACATTTGGCGGAAAGCGATGCACCCAGTCCCAGGGCACGTCGTAAGTGGTGGTGTAACGGACTTCGTTCGATCCGGCGAACGGCGCCGTGATCGGCCCGGCTCCAGGCAGGTAAGCGTCATAAGCATCGCCATAGCCGGGCCAGAAATAGCCGCCGACTCCCCTGCCGCGATGGCGGACCCCGTGCAGTCCATTGGACGCATGCGCCGCCCGCACCGTGGCTCCCGCCGGCGGCGCTGCTGCGCTGCCCGAGCGCGCAATCGCTTCATTGGTCGCAAACGCCAGCGCGATCGCGCCGGCGGCAACAAGCGCTCCAAGCTTCCTGTAGGTCATGGCACGCTCCAATTCTTTGTTTGTTTGACAGCCCTTGGCCGTACGCTAGGCGCGTCATTTCGCGCCCGCAAACGCATGTTTAATGTTTGGTTAAGATGTAATCTTAATTGGTCAGCCCTCAACACCCAGCCGCAGACAGCCCGTCGCCAAGAGTTCCGGTGAATGCACATGTTGTCTGGCGGCCGCCTGCGAACGCGGCAGAGTGCCTAACATTACCAGTGCGGCGGAGGGCGATACCATCGAGCGCCGATGTCCCGCGCTGCTCCGACATCCTAGGGCAACGTCCTGTTACCGGCCGCCATTCTTCGATCGCAGACAATGCCGAAGCCCGTTGGAGTTCACTTGCGAACCTGATCCCGATCATCATGCGCGAGGATACGCGCGTTTAATTGCGGCCGACAGTACCCAGAATCCGCTCCTCACCTACTCGACGATGTGGATCTTAGAGCCCGACTCTCCGAGTTGAGCAGTTCTACAATACCTCGGGCCTGCACAACGGGGGGCTATACCGCTAGCAGATGCCGCTATTGCCGCCACAGAGCCAACTAACCACTACGTGCTGGCGCTCCCTAAGGGAAACACCAAAAGCCCTATGATTACTCCCTTTGTGCAACGAAAAAGGAGTGGCCGAAGCCACCCAAACCCCGCCGGAGCCGCTCTGGGCGGGTAAAAGTGCAACAACGACTTGCGATCATCCTACGGTTGCGCTTGGATGACCTCGTTACACGTTTATCTTCATCTTCTGGCGGGTCTGGGGAGTATATGAACGATGTTGATTCTTCGACGATCAATCACAGTTCTTGTGCAGTTGGTCGGCAATCTTCTTAAGGTTATCTTCTATTTCGATCTCTGGCTGAGGCCCAAGAAGCGGTACACTATCCCGCCATCTGCGCGTGCACTGTTCCGGGCATCCTCCCCAAAAGCAATACCGCGCATAGCCTGGCTCACTAACTACACCAATAAGGTCACGCTTTCGGTCTACGTGAACTACCTCTTCAACAGGTTGATGGCCTCCACGTTTGAGTTTCGGTTCTGTGGCGACAACGACCGCATAAGCTTTATCAAAGAAAACTTTGATGCCGAAACCTATGATTGCTATTCGCGCCTTCAGATAGGAGCAGCCCAAGCCGACCTTTGGCGTACCCTAGTTCTGCTGAAACACGGCGGCGTCTATTTGGACATCGATGCCACGTTGTCGTGGCCACCGGAATCTTTCCTCGAACCCGATCAAACTGAACTTCTTGTTCGCACGAAAAACGAGGGCTTGAGCAATTACTTCATGGCAAGCGTCCCCAACAACCCGATTTTAGAGGCAATTGCCGACCGGATCAGAGAAAACATAAAGGACAATTCCATCACGAGCGTATTTGAAATGACGGGCCCTATTGTTGTTGACCCCGTAGCAAACACCCTGCCGGTTCGCACCGCTGACTATAATGTTATCTGCAAGCAGGGTCTCTTCACCAACAAAAAGTTCCAATATCCGGATGATCATATGCGCTACTGGGTGACGGCGCAGATGCAGACCGACATAGTAAGGAAGCAACAATCCCCAACGGCATAGAAATTCGTCAGGACGAGCGGTCATCACGAAGATCAGCGCAAGGGGCTGGTACAGCATCGCGCCAAACCAAATCTCTCAAAATCATCAGACTCGTTTCATTTTCTCAGAACCTAGGTAGCGGCCACTACGCTCCTCGTACTGTGATCCGCATGACATCAGTATCACCGGAAACCCAGTAAGGCCGCTCAAGTAATCGCGCCTCTGGAGTTCTCGCCGATTGGTCGCGACTCGGCTGGCTCTGGGACATGTTCGCCAAGAGTCGATCGTACTTTCCTACGGAAATATGATTGTCGCGATCGTGCCGGTCTGATCTGCCCGATTTGCATGGCCTAACTGAATATCGTGGCGATCCGCGGTGGTTTTCGCAATTGCCAATCCGAGCCCGGTACCTTCGACTTCCTGCGGCGCAGCCCGGAAAAAGCGATCATAGATGAAAGGCATTGCCTCGTCGGCAATTCCTGGACCGCCATCCAGAATATCTATCTTCGGTCGATTGTCGGCGAAGGAGAGCCTGACCGTTATCAGCCCGTTCCTTGGGGAATAACGAACTGCATTGTCGAGAAGGATCGATACCAGCTTTCGGATTGCAGCCTCGTCGCCCCTGACGGAAGCCGCGGCGACAATCTCCCGTTCAAACTGAATGTCGTTCGTCTCGGCAAGCGAGACGAAGTCCACCAGAATCGACGTGATAAGTTCGGCGAGGTCAATTGCCCGATATTCCGGAGACGCGGCACCTTCGGTCCTCGCCATTTCCAGGAGTTGACTCGCCAAATGGGACGATCTCCGAACACCTTCGCCGAGGTCGTTTGCCATCTCCCGGGATCGATCGCTGAGATCCGATGCGAGTAGATTGTCCGCCTGAATCTGCAGCGCCGCAAGCGGCGTCCGAAGTTCATGTGCGGCATCGGCAACGAAACGCCTTTGAGCTTCCAGCGCTCCGCGATAGCGCTCGACCAATTTGTCGAGAGCTACGATCAGAGGAACTATCTCGCTCGGTACCCCCACAGTTCCCAGAGGTTCCCGCACGTCCACACTACGGCGACCGATGTCGCTTGATAGACTGTGAAGACCTCGAAGGGTTCGACGGATCGATCGGCGTATGATGAACCAGCCAAGAGGGATCGACAGAAGCAACGGAAGTGCGGCGCCGGTTGCCGCAAACGCCGCGATTTCCCGGCGTGCACTCCAAGCCTGTGCGATCTGTATGTTATATTGCGCGTGGCTCCACCGATAAACGCGCCATTCCTGTCCTTCGGCTACAACATCGGCAAGCCCCGGTTGAGGAAGCCAAGGAATGTTGACCGTCGGGCCTGTACGATGAACAAGATTGCCTGAGCGGTCCCAGATGCGAACGACGAGTTGGTCCTCATGCTCCGCATCGAACAGCGGATCCGCGTCGCGGCGTTCACCCGGGGCTACATTGATGGCTATCTCCTGAAGCTGTGCATCAAGAAACTTGTTCATTTCGAAGGCAACAAGCATGAACGACATTGCTGCTGCAGCCAGACAGAATACCGTCAGCAATGATGTAACCGGAGTGATGATAGCCTTGCTAAGAGATCTCACATGCCAGCCTTGGTTACCATCCAACCTGCGCCCCGTATGTTCCGAATGATATCCTTGCCGTATTTCTTGCGCAGTCCGTGAATGACTACGTCGACGGCATTGCTTTGGACCTCCTCGCTCCAGCCGTAGATACGGTTCTCGATCTGGGAACGCGAGAGGATCGTTCCCGGCCGCTCCAAGAGCGCGTGCAGGACCGAGAATTCACGTGCGGAAAGAACAGACTCGATACCGCGGAAAGTCGCAACGTAAGTGGAGGGATCTAGGGTGATTTCCTTACTCGTCACCAAGGAATTGGATCGGGCGTGTATCCTTCGCACGATGGCCCGAATACGAGCGAGGAGAGCCCGAAGTTCAAATGGTTTGACGATGTAGTCATCAGCTCCGAGATCAAGACCGGTCACCATGTCTTCCACCCGGTCGCGGGCTGTGATGATGAGAATGGGTGGAATTTTGCTGGTGCCGCGCATGGCCCTCAGGACATCGAAACCCGACATCTCCGGAAGTCCGACGTCGAGTAGAGCAATTGCATGTTCCGCACGTTTCAATGCGGCAAAGCCGTCCGCACCATTGCGAACCCAATCGATGGTCATGCCGTTTTGCTTGAGTCCTCGTGCGAGCGCCTTGCCGAACATTGCGTCGTCTTCAATCAACAGGAGGCGCATGGCATCAACCGGGTGATCCACCGACGGGACGAGGCAGCTAAACGTTACTCGGACCTCGGTTGACTGTCAGGGGACCTCCGACCGGTCAAGCAATAGTCGGCCGTAAAATTTAGAACGATTACAAAGTGTCCGCTTGAAAGCTGGCGCCGACGCTAAAGCGAATATTGATCTATTCTAAACGAGATTTAATCCTCACCTAATTCTGCCCCGGCAGATGCGTCCTGTGTTTGGGCGCGAAGCCGTCGTCTTCAATAGGCGGCATGCGAAATTCAGGGGCAATTCATGTTGAACGTCGGATGTTGGGCTGAGCGTCATGGTTGGCGCTCATTCTTGTTGTCGAGTGCGGCGGTGGTGTTTGGCGCCGGCTTGTTGGCCGAGAGTAGCCCGACCCTGGCTCAACAGGGACAGTCATCCGCGACCTCCCTGCCGCAGGTGACCGTGACAGCGCCAACGCGAGCCCGGCGATCGCGAACGACATCCGTGGCGCCGAGAGTCGCGCGACCCAGTGGGCGAACCGCGGTGACAGCGCCTTTGGAGAAAAAACCTCCGAGCGTAAACAGCCAGGACGCAAGAACAGGGCAAGCAGGTTACATCACACAGAGCACGAGCAGCGGAACGCGAACGAACACCGCTTTGATCAATATCCCACAGTCGGTCACCGTTCTTACGAAGGACTTCATCAAGGACCAGTCTTTCACCTCCATCGGCGAAGCGACCCGGTATGTGCCCGGCGTCATCTATCATCAGGGCGAGTCTCATCGAGATGACCTGGTGATCCGCGGGCAAAGAAGCAATGCGGATTTTTACACGAATGGAATCCGGGACGACGTGCAGTATTTCCGGGATTTTTACAATCTACAAAGGCTCGAAGTCTTGAAGGGCCCGAATGCCATGATCTTCGGACGCGGTGGCGGCGGCGGCGTGATCAATCGGGTGCTGAAGGAGGCCGATGGCACGACGGTTCGGGAGGTTACGGTCGGGGGAAGTTCCTATCCGGGCGCGCGCGTGACGACCGACATCGGTCAGGCCGTCAACGAGAACTGGGCAGCTCGCTTCAATGCCATGTACGAAAATACGGATAGTTACCGAGATTTTGTGAATCTCGAGCGCTGGGCCGTTAATCCGACCGTCACGTTTGCACCAAACGATACCACGACGGTCAAGCTCAGCTATGAGCACCTGCACGACCGCCGCACCGTCGATCGTGGCATTCCATCGCAAATCCTTCCGGGCGGAGCACTGCCGCGTCCCCCATACAACACGTCGGCATCGACTTTCTTCGGCAATCCGAATCTGAACTATGCACGCGCCGACGTTGACATCGGTACCGCGATTATCGAGCATGATTTCGAAAACGGATTCACGGTCCGCAACGCTACCCAGGCTGCGAATTACGACAAATTCTACCAGAATATTTATCCTGGCGGCGGTGCGAACTCAGGCGCGGTGAACGTTGCCGGCACGTCCAGCAATCTGGCAGCCTACAACAACGAAACCGACCGTACTAACCTCTTCAATCAGACAGACCTGACCTACAAGTTCGACGCCGGGCAGACGCGTCACACTGTCCTGTTTGGAGGCGAGGTCGGTCGTCAGAGCGGCCTGAACTTCCGCCAAAGCGGTTTCTTTAACGGCGTGTCGTCGACTATCGCGATCGATCCAAGAAATCCCGTTTCCTATGTCCCCGTGACGTTCAGAAACACCGCTACGGATACAAACAATACCTACAACCTCAATCTTGGCGCGATCTACGTTCAGGATCAGGTCGAGATCACCCGTTATCTGCAATTGATCGGTGGCGCGCGGTTCGATCATTTCGACCTTCAGTCACGAGATCGGCGGACCAATGTTGTGCTGGGCCGTGTCGACGATCTGGTGTCGCCGCGTGCTGGTGTCATTTTCAAGCCGATGGACAATCTGTCGGTCTATGGCAGCTATAGCGTGTCGTACCTGCCGAGCGCAGGCGATCAATTCAGCTCGCTCAATCCCGGGCTAGTGATCGCAAAGCCGGAGAAGTTTGTGAACACTGAGGTTGGGGTCAAATACGATATCTTGCCTCGGCTTCAGTTTGCCGCGGCACTGTATGATCTCGACCGGACCAACCAACGTGTTGCGGATCCGAACAATCCTGGCTTTTTCCTCCTCGACGGGGCGACCAAGACGCGGGGCTTTGAGACGTCCCTCGCTGGCTACATCACGGATGCCTGGCAGGTCACCGCTGGGTATGCTTACACGGATGCGCGGATCGCAAACAATATATCGGGTACGGTTGTTGCCGGAAACCGCGTAGGGCTGGTTCCTTACAACACCATCTCTGTCTGGAACAAATACCAGTTCAATCCAATGTGGGCGGCGGCCCTTGGAGTCATTCACTACTCGAATTTCTTTGCGTCGTCCGACGATACTGTCCGCATTCCGGAGTTTACGCGCGTCGATGGCGCAGTTTTCCTGACTTTGAATGAGATGTGGCGCGCTCAGCTGAACATCGAGAACTTGTTCGATCAAAAATACTACGCGACGGCAGACGGTAACAATAACATTACTCCCGGATCACCGCGGGTATTCCGACTGTCGGCTACCGCCAAGTTCTGATGCGCTTGAAGGGCAGGCGTGGCGTCGAGCATCAAACGAATCACGGTGAGTGGCGTGAACGGCGCCACCCGTCGGGGGAGGATGAAAGCAATGTTGCTTCGGCGTGCTATTTCACATTGGAAATCGATGGCAGGGCGGTCTTGGTATTCTCGGCCCCCTCATTGAGATCTGCCAAAACGCGCGTGCGAGAGGAGTGGTTCGTTCAGGAGTTGGGCCAAATGAGAACTGGTGGAAAGCCTTTGTGCGAGCCAGAGAGTACCTTTGTTGTACGAGTCGCATCTCTTCAAGAGAAGAGCGAGGCGGAGGTCTGGTTTTCCATCGACCGGTTTCGTGGCGAGGACGTCAAGTATCACTTTACTTTTCTGGTGCCGACGGAAGCGCAACCAAATTAGGCCATCACTTATCGTTGCTCGTACAGATCGATGACCGCTTTTTCGAATGCCGGTGTTGTTCGATGACCGAGATAGTTGGCCTTCGATTCCATGACGTCACCGTAGACGGCTCGTCACTGAGCTTGACGTTCGAGGGAAAGTCGGGTGAGCAGATTACGGTATCAATGCTCACCGAATACCTGGATACGCTCATGATATCGCTTGCGCGCGTCAAACAAGAGGTATCGGCCAAACAACGACCGAAGAAACTGGCACTAAGCTTCCGAGGACTGCAATCTTGGTCGGTAACTGCCATCCCTGGGCAGGAATACGTGCTTGTGGTTCTCGACGGTTCGACTGCCCTTGAAGCTCCCTATGCTCTGTTTCCGGAAATGGCGGAAGAGTTCGCATCGGCCCTATCGAGAACGTCGAAGATCGTTCGGATGCAACGCAAAGACAATTGATGGGGGCCTGGCGTCGGCGCATCGCGTAAGGAGAAAAGTTGATGGACGCGACGTTTTATACCCCTCTGGATGATCCTTGCTGAAGCGCCGTGGCCCTCACGGTCTCGGCCACCGAATTGAGATGGCACGGGCTTCCCGGCTAGCGCCTCCAGCAGCCGCTTTCGGAACAAATGTCCAGACCGGCACCCGCTGCTGCAACGCCGTGTCGCGCTAGTCGCCACCGCTGCCATGATGATAGGCCAACGGCTCGTCCCCCACAGCGGACCGAATGTGACGAATCGCGCCATTGGTGCGCCGCGTGTAGTTGTGATGGTCACGTACTTTCCGGCACTGACCCGCGCCCGTGCGCCGAATTGCGCCGGGCGCTCGTACTCATGTTCATGCGTCCGCGGGGCTTCCTACCATTCCAGCTTGTCCATCTTGCGCACGACGACGTGGGTGTCGCGCGTAAAGATACCGGTCGGTCCCCAGTAGTTGAAGCCGTACGTGAACTGGGCATATCCACCGGCCAGGAACAGCGGGTTGATACGAGTGCGCGTCAGACTGTTGTGCCCGCCACCACGCCACTTACGCTCCTGCGATTTCGGAATGTACACGGTACGCTCAACCGCGTGGTAGTACATGCAGGTGCCAGGCTGAATTCGCCGGCTTACGTTCGCGCGGGTAACGACCACACCGTTGTCGTTGTAGACCTCGACCCAGTCGTTATCCTCGACACCAATCTTCTCAGCGTCCCTGTCATTGATCCAGACCGGATCCATGCCGCGAGACAGCATCAACATACGATGGTTATCTTTGTAGGTGGAGTGAATGTTCCACTTACCATGCGGCGTGATGTAGTTCAGCACCAGCGAGCGGTCATCCACCCGGCTCTTCACGATATCGCCGGTCTTGCGCGGGTTAAGCCGCGGCTTGTAGGTCGGGATATGCTCGCCGAAGTCCAGGTACCACTGGTGGTCGATGTACAGCGTTTGCCGACCGGTCAGCGTCCGCCACGGCACCAGACGCTCCACATTCATGCACCAGGCCGAGTAGGCACGACCATCATTGGTCATACCCGTCCAGCAGGGGCTCGTGAGGATGCGTCTCGGCTGACGCGTGAGATCATAGAACGTCGTAGAGACACCTCTGGTCGGCTCCGCGATGTCGACCAGCGGGAGGCCGACATGATGCTCCTCATTGTGGAAGCCCTGGTAACAGACCTCGCCGTTCGCTTCCGGCGCGCATGTCAGCAACGTGTTGCACGCGTCGAGCACGTCCTCGAGGCTCGGGTACCGCTTGCCACCCCACTCCACACACCGCATATGCCTTGGATCGGGCATCGGCATGATCGGATTGTCGAGCATCTGGTCGTACTGCTTCTTGATCGGAATCTGCACACCGACCGCAGAAACACCATCCTCCCGCGCTTTCGGTCCGAACGAGATGAACTTGTTGTACAAGTTCGCATAGTCACGTTCGACCACCCGTATATGAGGCAAGGACTTGCCCGGCACCGGCTTGCACTCGCCCTCGGCCCAGTCCAGAATTTCCGGCTGCGCCAATTCGTCCGGCGTGTCATGCATCAGCGGCTGAGCGACCACGTCACGGAACGGCTTGGAGAACGCCAGCGGAGCGAGTTCGCTGACCTTCTTGGCGATCAGCTTGAAAATCTCCCAGTCCGTCTTGGACTCCCACACCGGCGGAACCGCCTGCCCCAGCACGTGCAGGAACGAATGCAGGTCTGTCGAATTGAGATCGTTCTTCTCGTACCAGAACGCCGTCGGCAGCACGATGTCGGAGTAGAGCGACGAGGTATCCATGCGGAAATTGAGATCGATAACCAGGTCATACTTTCCGCGCGGAGCGATGTCGCGATACTTAACGGTAGTCGTCTTGCCTCTCGCCCGATCCTCGGCGATCGAGTTGTCGTGCGCTCCGAGATAGTGACGCAGGAAGAACTCATGTCCCTTGGCGCTCGACTGGATCGCGTTGCCGCGCCAGATGAACCACAACCGCGGCCAGTTCTCCGCGGCATCGGGATCCTCGATCGCAAAACTCACCTTCTTGCTGGCGAGCTGATCGACAACGTGAGTTACGATGTCGTCAGTCGTCTTCGCGCCAGCACGTTCGGCTTCCACCGCGAGCTCGATCGGATTGCGGTTGAAGTGCGGGGTGAACGGCATCCAGCCCGAACGCACCGCCTTCGCCTGAAGGTCGATCGCATGACCCTTGGCCCAGCGCGGATTCGGCGCCGTCAGGGCGTATTCCGTAAACTCCTGCTCGTAGCGCCACTGACAGCTCTGCGCATAGTGCCAGGTCGACGACTGCACGACCCTCGGCGGCTTGGTCCAGTCGAGAGCCATCGCAATCGTATTCCAGGGCGCGACAGGCGCCAGCTTTTCCTGGCCGACGTAGTGGTTGATACCGCCGCCGTTGACGCCGCAGCAACCGCACAGGATCAAAGCGACCGTGGCCGACCGGTAACAGAGGTTGTTGTAGTACCAGTGGTTGGCACTGGCGCCCACGATCACCATGGATTTGCCGTTCGTGAGCTCTGCGTTGGTCGCAAACTCACGCGCAAATCTGATAACCGTTTCGCGGCCGATACCGGTGTGACGCTCCTGCCACGCAGGCGTGTAGGGCGCATCCTCGTCGTCATAGCTGGTGGCGAACGAACCTTCCAGGCCGCGGCTGTGACCGAACTGCGACATCATGATGTCGAAGCCGGTAGCAACGAGCACATCACCCTTGTCGGTCGCAATGCGCTTCACCGGCACGCCGCGCGAGACGATGCGACCGTTGGCGAAGTCGTCGAACCCGACCTGGACCACCCCATCGGATTTATCGAGGAAGCTCAGCACCGGATCGATCGGACTGTTGTCCAGGGTATCTTCGGCAGACAGGTTCCACTTGCCGTGCGTGGACCCCCAGCGATCGCCGACCTGCCCCTTGAACGCACGCGGTTCGCCGCTCTTCTCGTCAAGGACGAGCATCTTCCAGTCGCCGTTTTCGACGTCCTGGTAGCGCGCGACACGCTTGGCGCGCAACAAGCGACCCGTCTTGTACGTGTTTCCGTTGGGCTCCAGTTCCACCAGGAACGGAAGGTCGGTATAACGCTTGATGTAATCGACGAAGTACGGAACCTGGCGATCGATGTAGTACTCCTTGAGGATGACGTGATTGGCCGCCATCCACAGCGCCGTGTCCTGCCCCGCCTGAATCGGAATCCATTCGTCGCAGTACTTCGCGATCTGGCTGAAGTCCGGCGCAAGAACCACGAACTTGGTTCCCTCGGTGCGCGCCTCCGAAATGAAATGCACGTCGGGGGTACGCGTCATGTTCAGATTCGACGCCATCGAAACAATGAACTTTGAATTGTACCAGTCGGCGCTTTCGCACACGTCGGTCTGGTCGCCCCAGATTTCCGGGAACGAGGTCGGCAGATCGGCGTACCAGTCGTAGAAGCTCATGTTCACGCCGCCAAAGAGCTGCAGGAAGCGCGAACCCGCGGCATACGACAGCATCGACATCGCCGGGATCGGCGCGAAGCCCATCACCCGGTCCGGCCCGTGCTTGCGCGCGGTGTACAAGCAAGCCGCAGCGATCAGCTCGACCAGTTCTTCCCACTTGGCGCGACGGAAACCACCCTTGCCGCGCGCCTTCTGCATGCGCAGACGCTTTTGTTCGTCGCCGACCAGCGAAGCCCAGGCCTGCACCGGATCCGGAAACGAGGCCTTCGCTTCCTTCCACATGTCGTAAAGCGGGCCACGGATGTATGGATACTTTATCCGGATCGGGCTGTAGACGTACCAGGAGGCGGAGATACCACGCTGACAGCCACGCGGCTCGTAAGGAGGCAGGCTGCGCTCAAGAAGCGGGTAGTCGGTCTGCTGCATCTCCCAGGTGATGATACCGTCCTTGACGTAGATCGCCCAGGAGCAGCCACCGGTGCAGTTCACGCCATGCGTGCTGCGAAAGACGTTATCGTGGGACCAGCGGTTGCGGTAGAACTCTTCCCATTTGCGCTCTCGGGGATTAACGAGGTCCATTATCCAGCTCATCAGCGTCTCCTCGTGCGTTCGTCCGGCCGCGAGGCCGGTTGTCATTCACATTTTTTGTCACTCACATTTTTGAACCTGCCCATCCAGCCGTCGGTGTACTTACCCGTAAACCAACCGCCGTATCAGGCACCCGTATTCGTCCGGGTATGAGCCAACGGTCGCGCGTTGACCGGCGAGTTCCACCCAGTATGTGCGCCGGAGGAACCATGCATTTTCAGCCCCAACATCAACTTCGGGACTTAGTTCCGCCAATGACTCGCGTTGCATCGATCACTTTTTCGGTAGATGCGGACGCTCACCGAGACTGACCCGACCGGCCTCGAGGTTCAATCCGCGGAGAAGATCGTGGTGCCCTAGCGAAACTGCAGAGACGTCGCTGACGTCGCGTTTCTGCGCCCACATGAACAGCGACGAGAAAGTCTGGCAGGCGGAGCTTCATCACGGTGCCGCCCACACACCACCGGCGCCGTGATCGGGTACATCCAGTCTTCCGACATCGATTTCTGGAATGGCCAGACGCGCGCGTGGCGTAAACAAGGTCGGACTCTAATTCCGGGCGGAGGAAACGCTCCGTGGCACCTCACATGACCCGTCCTCACCAAAGGTGTGCGTGGTCATGGGGCCGATTGGCGCCAGCGGGCGATGGCGCGCACCAGCGGCTTGAGATGGTATGAGTTTTCCGGCTGCACGGCCGCCTCATAACCGTATTTCTGCAGCGCCTTTTGCATCACCGGTCCCACCGAGGCAATTGGCGTGCGTGACAGGCCCAGCTTCAACTGGGCTTCCAGCCCTGCTTCCTTGGCTACCCACATCAGGCGCTCGATCTGCAGCGAGGCGGTGAAGGCGACCATGGTAATTCTCCCGGCTGCCAGCTCGTGGATGAAATCGGCCACCTGCGCCATCTCGGTTTCCGAGGCATAGCGATAGGGCGTAACAGGAAAGACCTTCGCGCCCTGCCGATGCAAGGCGCTTACCATCTTCTCCGCCCCACCACCCGGATACAACTGGGCCCCGATTCGGCGACCTGACAGATCGGCCCCGGCAAAGGTTTCCAGCACACCTTCCGACGTGGGAATGGGCGCGGTGACATCCGGCGACAGCCCGATCTCGCGCAACGCCCGTGTGGGCTTGGGTCCGCGCACCGTCAGCCGCATACGCTTCAGCGCCGCGGTGAAACTGTCGCGCCGCGCGCCGCTGATCGTCAGCAGATGGCGCAATCCTTCGCCAGTCAGCAGGATCAGTTCGTCGAACTCGCCGCGGATGGCGCTGTCGATCCAGGCATCCGGCTCCGCCGTGTCGTGCAATGGGAGGATCTTGACCAGAGGGCAGCGCAGCGCCGTTGCCCCTTCCGCTTCCAGCATGGCGGCGAACAAATCTAGTTCGCGGCTTTCAGGCACCATGATCCGCATGTTGGCGAGCGATGTCATTCAGGCCGCCGCCCCCAGCGCTTCGGGCAGATATACATAGACATCGCCCTCCACCACCCGCACCGACAGCGGCTGGGCCGTGCCCTCGTCCGGGGCTAGCGCCTGGCCGTCGTCCAGCCCGATCACCCAATTGTGCAGTGGACAACTGACGGTTCTGCCGGCAACAATGCCTTCCGATAGCGGCCCCTGCTTGTGCGGGCATTCATCCACCAGCGCAAAAATATCATCCTCGCTGGTGCGGAAAACCGCCACCGGCTTGCCCAGATGCTTCATGCATAGCCGCCGCGCTCCGCGCACCGGAATGTTGGACAGCGGCCCGATATTCTTCCAGTTGCTCATCACGACACCGCCAGTTCGGGCAGGCGCTGGAATTCGTGCGCTTCCGCCCCCTTAACCCGCTCATCCCATGGATCCACCTGTGCTACTTCCTGCGAGCGCAGAAAGCGCGCCTGCAAGGCCTTGCGCCCGGGCTCATCCTCCACCAGGCGCTGTTTCACATACGTCACACCCACCCGCTCGATCCAGGGCGCGGTGCGCTCCAGATAATGCGCTTCCTCACGGTAAAGCTGCATGAAGGCGGCAGCGTATTCCAACACCTCCTCTTCCGTTTTCACCTGCACCAGCTGGTCGGTGACGCGTACTTCAATGCCGCCATTGCCGCCGACCACAAGATCATAGCCGGCCTCGACACAGACCACGCCCATGTCCTTGATGGTGGCCTCGGCACAATTGCGCGGACAGCCCGACACCGCCATCTTCGTCTTGTGCGGTGTCCAGCTGCCCCAGGTGAGCTTTTCCAGCTTCACGCCCAGGCCAGTGGAATCCTGGGTGCCGAAACGGCACCATTCGCTGCCGACGCATGTCTTCACCGTGCGCAGACCTTTGGCATAGGCATGACCAGACACCATGCCCGCCTCGTTCAGCACCTTCCACACGCCGGGCAGGTCTTCCTTCTTCACCCCGAGCAGGTCGATGCGCTGCCCGCCCGTGACCTTGACGGTGGGAATATCAAAATGCTCGGTGACATCGGCGATGGCACGCAGTTCCTTCGGGTTGGTCAACCCGCCCCACATGCGTGGCACCACGCTGTAGGTGCCGTCCTTCTGAATGTTGGCGTGCACACGTTCGTTGACAAAGCGCGATTGGGCGTCATCGGCATATTCGCCCGGCCAGGCACAGAGCAGATAATAGTTCAGCGCAGGGCGGCATTTGGCGCAGCCTTCCGGATTCCTCCAGCCGAAACGGTCGCGCACCGCCTCCATGGTCTTAAGGCTTTCCGCCAGGATGGCCTGGCGCACCTCATCATGGCCGGCGTCGGTGCATTCGCACACCGTCTTCTTTCTCTTCTTCACCGCACCGCCAACGGCAAAAGCCAACAGCCCTTCGACCTGCGCGGTGCACTGGCCGCAGGAAGCTGATGCCTTGGTATGCGCACGCACCTCGCTTAGGGACGTGAGCTTCCTGGCCTGGATCGTCGAAACAATGGTTCCCTTGCACACGCCGTTGCAGCCGCAGATCTGTGCATCGTCAGGCATGGACGCGTAGTCCGGCTCAGCCGATACGCTGGCACCCACCAGTGCCAGCGCCTTGCCGAACACCAGCCGGTCGCGCAGGGCCGAGACATCTTGCTTGTCGCGCATCAGCTGCAGGTACCATTGGCCGTCCGTCACATTGCCGTACAGCACCGCGCCGACCAGCCTGCCGTCGCGCAGCACGATCTTCTTATACATACCCCGGCGGTCATCACGCAGCGTGATCTCATCATCCTGCTCGCTGGCAGCGCATAGCGCTCCCGCCGAGAACACGTCCACACCGGTAATCTTGAGGCTGGTGGAGATGTCGCGCGACACGAACAGCGCGTTCTTGTCACCGGCCATGCACGCGGCGCAGACCTTGGCCTGGTCCCAGATCGGAGCCACCAAGCCGAAGACATTGCCGCGATGCTCAACGCATTCGCCCACCGCGAAAATGGTGGGATCGGAAGTCCGCATATCATCTCCAACAACGATACCGCGATTGACCTCCAGTTGGGCGTTCTTTGCCAAGTCTATGTTGGGACGGATGCCGATGGCCAGCACCACAAGGTCAGCGGGCACGAAACGGCCATCGGCCAGCGTCACGCCCTCGGCGCGGTCCTTGCCAACGATCTCCTCGGTCTGGCCATTGGTGAAAAAGGCGATGCCACGACCATCAAGGTCACGCTGTAGCATCTGGCCCGCCGCCGCATCCAGCTGGCGTTCCATCAATGTGGGCATCAAATGCACCAGCGCCACTGTCATGCCGCGCTGCTTCAGGCCCCAGGCCGCTTCCAGGCCCAGCAGGCCGCCGCCAATCACCACGGCGCGCCTGTGTTCGCGCGAGGCCGCCAGCATGGTCTCGACATCGGCAATGTCGCGGAAGGCGCAAACTCCCGGCAAATTCAGACCAGGGATCGGCGGTGCTACCGGCTTTGAGCCGGTCGCCACCAGCAGCAGATCATAGTGCACCGACAGTCCTGACGCGGAATGCACCATGCGGTCGCCGCGATCAATGCGCGTAACGGCATCACCAGTGATCAAGGTGATGTCGTTTTGCGTGTACCATTCGCGGCTGTTGATGACGATCTCGTCCACCGTCTTATCACCCGCCAGCACACTGGAAAGCATGATGCGGTTGTAGTTCACGTGCGGTTCAGCGCCCAACACGGTGATGCGGAAACGGCCGGGGGCAAGCTTGAGCAGTTCTTCTACGGTGCGCATGCCCGCCATGCCGTTGCCGATGACGACCAGATGTTCGCGCGGGTCGAAGGTCATGTTCATGGTGTGCCTATTCCGCAGCGACAGCGGCGGGGATCGCAACGTTGCGCTTATCAAGTATTCAGCAATAGTCGTGCCAGATTCCCGAATGAGGAATTTCAAGGACTTGGGAAAGGGCCGCAGCAATGCAGTGCCTGCCGAGTGCGATCAAATCGCTTAATGTATAGGCATCGATTAAAGATGCACTGCTCCACATGTCTGGTAGTCACGCCGGAATCTGGAAAGTGAAAATCATGGGCGGTGAGCACTGAACACCCCGAGATCGTGCGCCAGCGTTTGACGCTAGACGCCTTAAACAAAACTGCAACTAAGTTATTGAAAAGATTGGTACGCCAGCGATCGCGTGGAAGGGGCGTTTCCGCAGATGTTAAATGCGATGCGGCGCTCACCGACGGAGCCAGCGTGAAAACACGGGGAGCCAGGCCGGCTCATTTGTCGCGTTGTCAGCATCCTCCATCCGGGGCATAATTATGGCTAGCTAATGTCAGCGGGAGCTTGTCTCGACCGCCCTGACAAGCATGCGTCCTCCCGCTGAAAAATCAGGATGGGAGGGAAAACATGGCATTTCATCCAGTTCGTCGCTATGGCCTCTCGCGCCGCGACGTCATCAAGACCGCAGTGGGTGCAGCCGCCGCCGTCGGCCCATTCTTCCACGTTACGCCGGCCCGCGCCGCCAAGACGCTGAAAATCCTGCAGTGGAGTCACTTCGTCCCCGGCTACGACAAGTGGTTTAACAACACCTACACCAAGGAATGGGGTGCCAAACATGGCACCGACGTGGTCGTCGACAACATCAACCTCGGCCTGATTCCTTCGCGCGCGGCAGCGGAAGTATCCGCGCAGAAAGGCCATGACCTCGTGATGTTCCTCGCGCCGCCCTCGGTCTACGAAGACCAGGTCGTCGACATGAAGGACGTCTACGACGCGTGCGAGAAAAAGTACGGCAAGCCGATCGATCTCGCCGTGAAGAGCACCCACAATCCCAAGACCCAGAAGTACTTCGCATTCTCCGACAGCTTCGTCCCCGATCCCGTCAACTATCGCTCGGATCTCTGGGGCGACATCGGCATGAAGCCGGATACCTGGGACAACGTCCGCATCGGCGGCAAGAAGATCAAGGACAAGACCGGAATCCCGGTCGGCATCGGCCTCTCCGCCGAACTCGACACCGCGATGGCAATGCGTGCGCTCATGTATTCGTTCGGCGCGCACGAGCAGGACGTCGATGGCAATCTCGCGATCAATTCCAGAGAGACCCTCGAAGCCCTCAAATTCGTCAAAGCGCTATTCGAGGAAACGGAAACGCCCGAAGTGTTCGCCTGGGATCCGTCGTCGAACAATCGGCAGATGCTCGCCGGCAGGTCATCTCTGGTGCTCAACGCGATTTCGATCACGCGCACGGGCGAAAACGACAAAATGCCGATCCACGAGAAGATCGGGCTCGCCAAGCCGCCGAAAGGCCCGGTCCGGCAGATCGGCCTCGAGCATGTGATGGATTGCTACGTGATCTGGAAATTCTCCGAAAACATCGACGGCGCGAAGACGTTCCTGGTCGACTACATCGACAACTTCAAGCAGGGCTTCATGGCAAGCGAGTATTACAACTTCCCCTGCTTCTCGAAGACCGTTCCCGACCTGACACAGATCATCTCCATGGATTCCAAGGCCGTGCCGCCAGACAAGTACGCGGTGCTTTCGGATGTGCTCGATTGGGCAACTAACGTCGGCTATCCCGGCTACTCCAACGCCGCGATCGACGAAACTTTCAATACCTGGGTGATCAATACGATGTTCGCCGAAGCTGCCGCGGGCGCCGAAACTCCGGAGAACGCTCTCAAGCGGGCGGAAACCAAGATGAAAGCGATCTGGGCCAAATGGAAAGATCGGAAGATGATTTGATCGTCCCGCCGCGCATTGAAGAGGGAGCTCGGAGTCTTGAGTCTCCCTCAACTGTGTTTGGATCGAAGCCATTCTAGCGAACGGATTGATTGAAGTATTCGAGACGCACTTATGGCCATTGTGGAAACCAGGTGCATCACTAAGCTTTTCGATGAGGTTCGTGCCGTCGACGGCATTAACCTCCTCGCCAAGGAAGGCGAGTTTCTGGTTTTGCTCGGCCCATCGGGCTGCGGCAAGACAACGTTGATGCGCCTGATCGCGGGCCTCGAGCAGCCGACCTCGGGCGATATCGTGATTGACGGGAACGTCGTGACCGGGTTGCCACCGCGCGCCCGCAATATCGCCATGGTGTTTCAGAGCTACGCGCTCTATCCGCACCTCACTGTCGAAAAAAACATCTCGTTTCCGCTACGCGCGGTCGGCATGCCCAGGGACGCGATCGGCAAGAAAGTCACATGGGCCGCGCAGATGTTCGGCATTCAAGGATTCCTTGATCGAAAACCCCGTCAATTGTCCGGCGGCGAACGCCAGCGCGTCGCGCTTGCGCGCGCGGTGGTGCGCGAGCCGGTGGTATTTCTGCTCGACGAACCTCTCTCGAATCTCGACGCCAAGCTACGCAATTCCGCGCGGGATGAACTAAAGCAATTTCAGCGCAGCCTCGGCACCACCACCATCTATGTCACTCACGATCAGGCTGAGGCGATGGGTTTGGGCGATCGCATCGCCGTTCTCAATCAGGGTCGCGTCCGCCAGATCGGTACCCCGCACGAAATCTACGGCTATCCGGCAGATATCTTTACCGCCACTTTCATTGGATCGCCGCCGATGAACCTGATCGACGACGGCAAGACTTTGGTCGGATTCCGGCCAGAGGCATTCCTGCCAAAAGAGGTTGAACCTGACGGGGACAACGTGGACTTTGCATTCCGTGTCACCCGCATCGAGTATCTCGGCG